>NZ_JAPJDM010000002.1:178832-301278 GCF_026242095.1 Streptomyces sp. NEAU-W12 | reverse complement strand
GGAGTACGGCGTGGGCGGGCCGAGGGGGCGGCCCGCGCCGGCCCGCCCACGGGCGGGCGGGGTCGGCCGGCCGACGGGGGCGGGGCGGCGGGTCAGCCGACCGCGCCTTCCATCTGCAGCTCGATCAGCCGGTTGAGCTCCAGCGCGTACTCCATCGGCAGCTCCTTGGCGATCGGCTCGACGAAGCCGCGGACGATCATCGCCATCGCCTCGAACTCGGACAGGCCGCGGCTCATCAGGTAGAAGAGCTGGTCCTCGGAGACCTTGGAGACGGTCGCCTCGTGGCCCATGGACACGTCGTCCTCGCGGACGTCGACGTAGGGGTAGGTGTCCGAGCGGGAGATGGTGTCCACGAGGAGCGCGTCGCACAGCACGTTGGACTTGGCACCGGGGGCGCCCTCACCGATCTCGATCAGACCGCGGTAGGAGGTGCGGCCGCCGCCGCGCGCCACCGACTTGGAGACGATGTTCGACGAGGTGTTGGGGGCCATGTGGACCATCTTGGCGCCGGCGTCCTGGTGCTGGCCCTCGCCGGCGAAGGCGATGGACAGGGTCTCGCCCTTGGCGTGCTCGCCCATGAGGTAGACGGCCGGGTACTTCATCGTCACCTTGGAGCCGATGTTGCCGTCGACCCACTCCATGGTCGCGCCCTCGTAGGCCACGGCGCGCTTGGTGACCAGGTTGTAGACGTTGTTCGACCAGTTCTGGATGGTCGTGTAGCGGCAGCGGCCGCCCTTCTTGACGATGATCTCGACGACGGCGCTGTGCAGCGAGTCCGAGGTGTAGATCGGGGCGGTGCAGCCCTCGACGTAGTGGACGTAGGCGTCCTCGTCGACGATGATCAGCGTCCGCTCGAACTGGCCCATGTTCTCGGTGTTGATCCGGAAGTAGGCCTGGAGCGGGATGTCCACGTGGACGCCCTTGGGAACGTAGATGAACGACCCGCCGGACCACACCGCCGAGTTCAGCGACGCGAACTTGTTGTCGCCGACCGGGATGACGGTGCCGAAGTACTCCTGGAAGAGCTCCGGGTGCTCCTTCAGCGCGGTGTCCGTGTCGAGGAAGATGACGCCCTGCTCCTCCAGGTCCTCGCGGATCTGGTGGTAGACGACCTCGGACTCGTACTGCGCGGCGACACCGGCGACCAGGCGCTGCTTCTCCGCCTCGGGGATGCCGAGCCGGTCGTAGGTGTTCTTGATGTCCTCGGGCAGGTCCTCCCAGGAGGCGGCCTGCTGCTCGGTGGAGCGCACGAAGTACTTGATGTTGTCGAAGTCGATGCCCGACAGGTCCGAGCCCCAGTTGGGCATGGGCTTCTTGTCGAACAGGCGCAGACCCTTGAGCCGCAGCTTCAGCATCCACTCCGGCTCGTTCTTCTTCGCGGAGATGTCACGGACGACGTCCTCGCTCAGACCACGCTTGGCCGCGGCGCCTGCCGTGTCGGAGTCGGCCCAGCCGAATTCGTACGTACCCAGGCCCTCGAGTTCGGGGTGGGCAGTCTCCGTGGGGAGAGTCATGCGGGGTTCCTCCCGGCCGTGCTTGCGGATGCGGATTCGTTGCGGATGTGGAGCGAGGTCTTCCCGGCCTCCGCGCCCGCCGGAGCGGTCGGGGCCGTCGAGGACTTCGGGATGAAGGTGGTGCAGACGCCGTCGCCGTGGGCGATGGTGGCGAGCCGCTGGACATGCGTACCGAGCAGCTCGGCGAAGAACTCCGTCTCCGCCTCGCAGAGTTGCGGGAACCGCTCGGCGGCGTGGGCCACCGGGCAGTGGTGCTGGCACAGCTGCTCGCCCTGCTGCGGGTGGGGTGCGCTGCGCGCGGTGGCAGAGTACCCGTCCGCGGTGAGCGCCCTGGCCAGGGCCCGGGCCCGCTCCTCGGGGGCGGCCGCCTCCACCGCCGCGCGGTACGCGCCGGCCTGGGCGGCGATCCGGGCGCGGGCGAACGCGGCGATCGCCTCGTCGCCGCCCTCCTGGTCGCCGATCCAGCGCAGGGCGTCCACGGCCAGTTTGTCGTACGACTGGTCGAAGGCGTCCCGCCCGCAGTCGGTGAGGGCGAAGACCTTGGCGGGGCGTCCGCGGGTGCGTGCGCCGTAGACCCTGCGCTCGCGCGCCTCCACGATTCCGTCGCCCGCCAGGGCGTCGAGGTGCCGGCGGACGGCCGCCTGGGTCAGTCCGAGCCGCTGGGCGAGTTCGGAGACGGTCGAGGGCCCGTGGTCCAGGACGGACCTCGCGACCCGGTTGCGGGTGGACCGCTCACCGGTCGCGAGTTCCTCCTGGGGAGCCTCGCCGACGTTTTTCAC
This sequence comes from Streptomyces sp. NEAU-W12, assembly GCF_026242095.1. Classification (NCBI taxonomy): domain Bacteria; kingdom Bacillati; phylum Actinomycetota; class Actinomycetes; order Kitasatosporales; family Streptomycetaceae; genus Streptomyces; species Streptomyces sp. NEAU-W12. Next base: position 298,985 of record NZ_JAPJDM010000002.1, on the reverse strand, counting down.
AACGCCATTGTTGCGTAATTCATCCGGACCGGGCAAGCCGCGCACGATCCGCCCTGGGTGCGCTGCATCACTTAGGTAAACCTAAGGTGACCTGCGGAAACGATCTCCGGTCGCTCGGGGAATCGAGGAAACCGGTGGCGGCCCGAGGACCCTTCCGGAACACTCCCGAGCCTGCCGGCCCCCTTCCGACCGGCCCTCTTACCACCCGGGCCACCCTCGCCGCCGGACTCACGGGCCCGGTCACCACCCCGTCCCCGTGCACAGGAGTTGCCGAACCCCGCGACCCGGCACCCCGGTCCCGTACCTAGACTCGTGAACCATGCGAAGTGAGCCCATGGTCCAGGTGCAGGCCCTGGTGATGCGGTACGGCACGAAGACCGCGGTGGACGGCCTCGACCTGGTGGCACGGCAGGGCGTGACGGCCGTGCTCGGCCCCAACGGGGCGGGCAAGACGACCACGGTGGAGACCTGTGAGGGATACCGGCGCCCCGACTCCGGCACGGTGCGCGTCCTGGGCCTGGACCCGGTGCGGCAGTCGGCCGCGCTCAGGCCCCGCGTCGGCGTGATGCTCCAGTCCGGCGGCGTCTACTCGGGCGCGCGGGCCGACGAGATGCTCCGGCACACGGCGAAGCTGCACGCGCACCCCCTGGACGTGGACGCGCTGATCGAGCGCCTCGGCCTCGGTTCCTGCGGCCGTACGACGTACCGGCGGCTCTCCGGCGGCCAGCAGCAGCGGCTCGCGCTGGCGATGGCCGTGGTCGGCCGCCCGGAGCTGGTGTTCCTGGACGAGCCGACCGCCGGACTCGACCCGCAGGCCCGCCGCGCCACCTGGGACCTCGTACGGGATCTGCGCGCCGACGGGGTCTCCGTCGTCCTCACCACGCACCACATGGACGAGGCCGAGCAGCTCGCCGACGACGTCGCGATCATCGACGCCGGCCGGGTGGTGGCCCAGGGCAGCCCCGAGCAGCTGTGCCGGGGCGGTGCCGAGAACACCCTGCGCTTCTCGGGCCGGCCGGGGCTGGACGTGCTCTCCCTGCTCAAGGCGCTGCCGTCCGGCTCCCAGGCCGAGGAGGTGACCCCGGGCTCGTACCGGGTGGTCGGCGAGGTGGACCCGCAACTGCTCGCCACCGTCACGTCCTGGTGCGCACAGCACGGCGTGCTGCCGGACCGGATCTCGGTGGAGCGGCACACCCTCGAAGACGTTTTCCTCGAGCTCACCGGCAAGGAGCTGCGCTCGTGACGGCCACCGGAACCTACTCACCGAAGCCGGGCGCGGCGCCACTCCCCCGCATGATCGCGGCGCAGGCGGTGCTCGAGACGAAGATGCTGCTGCGCAACGGCGAGCAGCTGCTGCTCACCGTGGTCATCCCCACGCTGCTGCTGGTGCTGTTCAGCACGGTGGACATCGTGGACACCGGCGCGGGCGAGGCCGTGGATTTCCTCGCCCCCGGCGTCCTCGCGCTGGCGGTGATGTCGACGGCGTTCACGGGGCAGGCCATCGCCACCGGCTTCGAGCGCCGGTACGGGGTGCTGAAGCGGCTGGCGTCCTCGCCGCTGCCGCGCTGGGCCCTGATGACCGCGAAGACGCTGTCGGTGCTGGTCACCGAGGTGCTCCAGATCGCCCTGCTGACGGGGATCGCGTTCGCACTGGGCTGGTCGCCGCAGGGCGGCCCGTTCGCGGTGCTGGTGCTGCTGGTGCTGGGCACGGCCACCTTCTCGGGGCTCGGTCTGCTGATGGCGGGCACCCTGAAGGCCGAGGCGACGCTTGCCGCCGCCAACCTGGTGTTCCTGCTGCTGCTCGTCGGCGGCGGGGTCGTCGTGCCGCTGGACACCTTCCCGGACGCCGTGCAGAACGTCCTCGGGCTGCTGCCCGTCTCGGCGCTGTCGCAGGGTCTGCGGGACGTGCTCCAGGACGGGGCGGGGCTGCCGTGGGGCCAGGTCGCGGTCCTCGCCGTGTGGGCGGTCGCGGGGCTGGCGGCGGCGGGCCGGTTCTTCCGCTGGGAGTGAGCGGGCCGGCGGGTACCGCCGAGCGGGACCCTCGTGAAAGCGTGCACAAGCGGCGTCCTACGATGGTCGCGTGCCAAACCTGACCCGTGCCGACGCCCAGGCGGCCCTGCGCAGCCCCCTCGCCTTCATCGCCGCACGCTGGACCCCGGACCCCCGGACGGTCCGGCGGGCGGCGCTCGCCGCGCTCGTCATGTCGGTGGTCATCGTGGTCACCGGCGGTGCCGTGCGGCTGACCGGTTCCGGCCTGGGCTGCCCGACCTGGCCCAAGTGCACCGAGGACTCCATCGCCTCCACGCGCGAGATGGGCGTCCACGGTCTGATCGAGTTCGGCAACCGGCTGCTGACGTACGTGCTGTGCGCCGCCGTCGGCTGGGCGATCGTCGCCGCGCGCTCCCGAAAGCCGTACCGGCGCGGCCTGACCCGGCTGGGCTGGGCGCAGTTCTGGATCGTGATGGGCAACGCGGTCCTCGGCGGCATCGTGGTCCTGGTCGGCCTGAACCCGTACACGGTCGCGGCGCACTTCCTGCTCTCCTCGGCGCTGATCGCGGTGGCCACCCTGATGTGGCACCGCGTCGGCGAGGGCGACGGGGAGCCCCGGCCGCTGGTCGGCATGCCGGTGCGGCAGCTGGTGTGGTTCCTGGTGGCGGTCTCCGTGCTGCTGATCGCGGTCGGCACGGTGGTGACCGGCGCGGGGCCGCACGCGGGTGACTCCAGCGAGGTCGAGCGGATGCCGCTGGACTGGGAGACGGTCAGCAAGCTGCACGCCGTGCTGGCGTGGATCGTGGCGACGCTGACGTTCGCCCTGTGGTTCGTCCTCAAGGCGGTGGACGCCCCCCGTGGCCCGCTGAGCCGCACCCGCGAGCTGTTCCTGATCATCCTCGCGCAGGGCGTGATCGGCTACGTCCAGTACTTCACGGACCTCCCCGAGGTCCTGGTCGGTGCCCACATGTTCGGCTCCTGTGTGATGTGGATCTGGGTGGTGCGGGTCCTGCTGTCGCTGCGCGAGCGGCCGGACACGCCGGTGGCCGAGGTGCCGGTGCCGCCCGCTCAGCCGTCCCGCGCCACAAGCGAGTCGATCGCCGGGCCCAGGTAGCCCCGGGTCAGCCCGGCCCGGCGCTGGATCCACTTCTCGGTGGTCGGCGCGGGGGCGGCCGGCGCGGGACCGTCGTAGCGCCGCCTTCGGATGTCCTCGACGACTTCACCGGGGGCACCCAGGCCGGGCAGTACCTCCAGGGCCTCCCGCTTGGAGATCAGGCGGCCCTCGCGCAGGGTGACCGTGGCGCGGGCGAAGGTCAGCAGTCCCAGGTCGACCCATACGTCCTGCGTCCAGTTCGCGGCCCGGTCCACCTCCCTGCGCCAGAAGTCGCGCTGGTCTCGCACCACGAACGCGGCGAGTTCGCCGTCCGGTACCGGCGGCAGCGCGTCCGCGGGCGGCACGCCGTGCAGGACCCGTCCGAAGCTGTGCAGCTCGGTCCGGGTGACCGGGGTGACCGTTCGACGGAAAAGCTGCTCGTGTGCCCGGGTCAGGTGGCGCCGTCCGGCGTCTTTCGCGGTGTCGCGCGTCAGGTAAGTACAGTGCAGCCGGCCGGCGAGCGGCTCGCTCCGCAGGCGGGCGTGCAGCAGCGCCACCCTCCACACCGTCCGCGCCGTGACCGGGCGGTCCAGGACGGTGATCAGATCCAGGTCGCTGCGGCCCTCCTGGTAGTCGCCCCCGGCCAGCGAGCCGTGTGCCCAGACGGCGACGGGGGCGAGCGGTGCGAGGCCGGCGAGGAAGCGGTCGAGCAGGGCGTCGGTCGGCATCCCCCCAGTCTTCACGCACCGGTCCGGCCCGTACACCCCGCGTCCCGTCTCCACGTCTCACTCCAGCCCGTACACCCCGCCCGCGTTCTCCGGGGCGATCGTCGCGGCCCCCCGCTGCGCGTCGCCTAGTACCCACGCGCCTTCGGCGACCCGGCCGCCGAGGACCCGCGCGAGGGCCCCGCGGAACGGGCGTGCGCCCACGGCGTGCGGTCCGGGCGGCCCCTGGGCACCGCTTGGCCGGGAGGACAGTGCGGCTCCAGGCCCAGCAGGGGCGGGCACCGGCGGCGTACGGCGAAACCGGCCCGAGGGCCGAAGAGGGGGAGCCCGGGGCGGGCGGGCCGCCACCGCGGGGGAGCTGGGCCCCGAAGGTGCCAAGGCACGGTTCGGTGCGCAGCACGCCGTGGCAGTACTGGTCCGCGGGGGACGGCGGGGCGATCATCCGGGCTCCCCGGGTGGGCACCGCGCTGGTGTCGCAGGGCCTGACGGCGAACCGGTGAGGAGGTGTTGCCCGGCCACGGCCCCGCCGCGGCCGGGCCCCGCGGCGGGGCGGGGCGGGCTTCAGCCGTTGGCCGGGCCGCCGATCTGGAGACCCGCCATGCGGGTCCATTCGTACGGGCCGGTCCTGACCTTGGCCGCGAACCCGCCGTCGAAGTCCTCGTGGAGGGTGAGGCCCGCCCGCTCGGCCGCCTTCCGCGCGATCGGGTAGGAGTGGGCGACCAGGTCGCCCCAGTCGCCGTCCTCGCCGACCAGTACGATCCGGGCGCCGCACTGTCCGAGGTACGCGATCTGGCCTTCGGCTCCGCCGTGGGCCGTGGCGAAGCCACTGATCCGCCGGGCGAGCTTGGCCGCCTTCCGGTCGGCCTTGCGCTCGGCCTTCTGTGCGGCCCGCTGCTCGGAGGTCTGCTCGGCCTTCGGGTCCGACTGCTGCGTGTCTGCCATGACCAGGATGCTACCGACGGGTAGGCCGAACGGCGACGGGCGGGGGGGCGGGGGGGGGGGCCCCCCCCCCCCCCCCCCCCCGGGGGGCCCCCCGCCCCCCCCCCCGGGGGGGCCCCCCCCCCCCCGGGGGGGGGGGGGGGCGGGGCCCCCCCCCCCCGCCCGTCGGACGGAGGGCAGACGGTCTACCGCAGGAAGGGGTCCACCGCGACGGCCACGAAGAGCAGCGACACATAGGTGATGGACCAGTGGAACAGGCGCATCTCCTTGAGCTTGCCGCCGGTCACCTCGGACCTGGCCCGGTTGAGGAGCGCGTGCGCCTCCCAGAGCCACCAGCCGCCCGCGGCCAGCGCGACCGCGGTGTAGAACCAGCCGGTGTAGCCGAGCGGGGTGAGCAGCAGCGACACCGCGACCATGACCCAGCTGTAGGCCACGATCTGCTTGGCGACCACCTTGTTGGAGGCGATGACCGGAAGCATCGGCACGCCCACGCGCGCGTAGTCGTCCTTCACCTTCATGGACAGCGGCCAGTAGTGCGGCGGCGTCCAGAAGAAGATGACGAGGAAGAGGACGAGCGGCGCCCAGGACAGCGAGTCGGTGACCGCGGACCAGCCGATCAGCACCGGCATGCAGCCGGCGATGCCGCCCCACACGATGTTCTGCGACGTACGCCGTTTGAGGATCATCGTGTAGACGACGACGTAGAAGAGGAGCGCGCCGAGGGAGAGCCAGGCGGACAGCCAGTTGACGGCGAGACCGAACAGCAGGGTCGAGACGACGGCCAGGGTGATGCCGAAGGCCAGGCACTCGCGCGGGCCGACCATGCCCGTGACCAGGGGGCGCTGCGAGGTGCGGTCCATCAGCGCGTCGATGTCGCGGTCGATGTACATGTTGAGCGCGTTGGCGCCGCCCGCCGACAGGTAGCCGCCGAGGCAGGTGAGCAGTACCAGCTGCAGATCGGGCACACCCCGCTGCGCGAGGAACATCACCGGAACGGTGGTGATGAGCAGCAGTTCGATGATCCGCGGCTTGGTCAACGCCACGAACGCCTTGACACGGGCCCCGATCGGCCGGTGACTCGGGCTCTGGCTCGTCCCGATAACCCCCGCAGGACGGGATTCAACGGCCGTCACTCGCACCCCTGACAGAGACATCCCAGCGAGCCCTCCCGGATGAAGTGGCGGTCAAGGCTCGCGCGTACCACGCCACCTTAGACGTTGCCCAGACCCGGACATTCGCGGGGGTCCGCTCGTGTTGGACGCGGCTGCTCACGGCACGGATCCCGGCTCGATTGAGCAACCGGATGAGCGGCCCCGTATTCATCTGCCGGATGTGCATACTCCCCCGTCAGAAGGCGGATCGCCGGGAGCCCGGGGCCGCCTGGAAGGGCTCGGGGGAAGCACCTCCTCCGGGGGTAGGCTCGACTTCGCCGGTATGGACTCGTCCGGCATCCGAAGACATGTGGAGAGGAGCCCTGACCCAGGGTGAGCACCAAGCCGACCACCACAGATCTCGAGTGGACCGAACTGGACCAGCGGGCCGTGGACACCGCCCGCGTCCTGGCCGCCGATGCCGTACAGAGGGTCGGCAACGGCCACCCCGGTACGGCGATGAGCCTGGCACCCGCCGCGTACACCCTCTTCCAGAAGGTGATGCGGCACGACCCGGCGGACGCCGACTGGGTCGGGCGGGACCGTTTCGTCCTGTCCGCCGGCCATTCGTCCCTGACCCTCTACACCCAGCTGTACCTGGCCGGTTTCGGTCTGGAGCTGGACGACCTCAAGGCGTTCCGCACCTGGGGTTCGAAGACACCGGGTCACCCCGAGTACGGGCACACCACCGGCGTGGAGACGACGACCGGGCCGCTGGGCCAGGGTGTCGCCAACGCGGTCGGCATGGCGATGGCCGCCCGCTACGAGCGCGGCCTGTTCGACCCGGAGGCCGCCGCCGGCACCTCCCCGTTCGACCACTTCGTGTACTGCGTCGCCGGTGACGGCTGTCTGCAGGAGGGCATCTCCGCCGAGGCGTCCTCGATGGCCGGCCACCAGAAGCTCGGCAACCTGGTCCTGCTGTGGGACGACAACCACATCTCGATCGAGGGCGACACCGAGACGGCCGTCTCCGAGGACACCGTCAAGCGGTACGAGGCCTACGGCTGGCACGTGCAGCGTGTCGCCCCGAAGCCGGACGGCGACCTGGACCCGAGCGCGCTCTACGACGCGATCGCCGAGGCGAAGAAGGTCACCGACCGGCCGTCGTTCATCGCGATGCGCTCGATCATCGCCTGGCCGGCGCCCAACGCGCAGAACACCGAGGCCGCGCACGGTTCGGCGCTCGGGGACGACGAGGTGGCCGCCACCAAGCGGGTGCTGGGCTTCGACCCGGAGCAGACCTTCGAGGTGACCGACGAGGTCATCGGCCACACCCGCGGGGCGCTGGAGCGCGGCAAGCAGGCGCGGGCCGAGTGGGAGAAGTCGTTCCAGGAGTGGCGGAGCGCCAACGCGGAGCGCGCGGCCGAGTTCGACCGGATCGCGGCCGGTGAGCTGCCCAAGGGCTGGGAGGACAAGCTTCCGGTCTTCGAGCCGGGCAAGGCGGTCGCCACCCGCGCCGCGTCCGGCAAGGTGCTCCAGGCGCTCGGCGCGGTCGTCCCGGAGCTGTGGGGCGGCTCGGCCGACCTGGCGGGCTCCAACAACACGACGATCGACAAGACGTCGTCGTTCCTCCCGGCGGACAACCCGCTGCCCGAGGCGAACCCGTACGGCCGCACGGTCCACTTCGGCATCCGCGAGCACTCCATGGCCGCGGAGATGAACGGCATCGCGCTGCACGGCAACACCCGGATCTACGGTGGCACCTTCCTGGTGTTCTCCGACTACATGCGCAACGCGGTGCGGCTGTCCGCCCTGATGCACCTGCCGGTGACGTACGTGTGGACGCACGACTCCATCGGTCTGGGCGAGGACGGCCCGACCCACCAGCCCGTCGAGCACCTGGCCTCGCTGCGCGCCATCCCCGGTCTGAACGTGGTCCGCCCCGCGGACGCCAACGAGACCGCGATCGCCTGGCGGGAGATCCTGCGGCGCTGGACGAAGGAGTTCGGCAAGGGCGCCCCGCACGGTCTGGCCCTCACCCGCCAGGGCGTGCCGACCTACGAGCCGAACGAGGACGCCGCGCGCGGTGGCTACGTGCTGTTCGAGGCCGAGGGCGGCGCTCCGCAGGTCGTTCTGATCGCCACCGGTTCCGAGGTGCATGTCGCCGTCGGGGCGCGCGAGCGGCTGCAGGCCGCCGGCGTGCCGACGCGCGTGGTGTCCATGCCGTCGGTGGAGTGGTTCGAGGAGCAGGACCAGGGGTACCGGGACAGCGTCCTGCCGCCGGCCGTGAGGGCCCGCGTCGCCGTCGAGGCCGGCATCGGCCTCACCTGGCACAAGTACGTGGGGGACGCCGGGCGCATCGTGTCCCTGGAGCACTTCGGCGCGTCCGCCGACGGCAAGGTGCTGTTCCAGGAGTACGGCTTCACCCCCGAGAACGTGGCCGACGTCGCCCGGGAATCGCTGGCCGCCGCCCAGCGCTGACGCTTACACACGACACGAGACGTAGGAGATGGAATTTCCATGACAGACGCACTCAAGCGCCTTTCCGACGAAGGCGTCGCGATCTGGCTGGACGACCTGTCGCGCAAGCGGATCACGTCCGGCAACCTCGCCGAGCTGATCGACCAGCAGCACGTCGTGGGCGTCACCACCAACCCGTCGATCTTCCAGAAGGCGATCTCCGAGGGCGACGGCTACGAGCAGCAGCTCGCCGACCTCGCCGCCCGCGGGGTGACGGTCGAAGAGGCCATCCGGATGATCACGACGGCGGACGTCCGCGACGCCGCCGACATCCTGCGCCCGGTCTTCGACGCCACCGACGGCCAGGACGGCCGGGTCTCCATCGAGGTCGACCCGCGTCTTGCGCACAACACGCGCTCCACCGTGGCCGAGGCCAAGCAGCTGGCCTGGCTGGTGGACCGGCCCAACACCCTGATCAAGATCCCGGCGACCGAGGCCGGCATCCCGGCGATCGCCGAGACCATCGGCCTGGGCATCAGTGTCAACGTCACGCTGATCTTCTCCCTGGAGCGCTACCGCAAGGTCATGGACGCGTTCCTGACCGGCCTGGAGAAGGCCAAGGAGCGCGGCCTGGACCTGTCGAAGATCCACTCGGTGGCGTCGTTCTTCGTGTCCCGGGTGGACACCGAGATCGACAAGCGCATCGACGCGCTCGGCACCGACGCCGCCAAGACGCTGCGCGGCAAGGCCGCCGTCGCCAACGCGCGCCTGGCCTACCAGGCGTACGAGGAGGTCTTCGCCACCGACCGCTGGAGCGCGCTGGAGCGCGAGGGCGCCAACAAACAGCGTCCGCTGTGGGCCTCCACCGGGGTGAAGGACAAGGCGTACAAGTCCACGATGTACGTCGACGAGCTGGTGGCGCCGAACACGGTGAACACCATGCCGGAGGCGACCCTGGAGGCCACCGAGGAGTCGGGCCGGATCACCGGCAACACCATCGCCGGCACCTACGCGCAGGCCCGCGCGGACCTCGACGCCGTGGAGAAGCTCGGCATCGCGTACGACGACGTCGTGCGGCTGCTGGAGGAGGAGGGCGTCCAGAAGTTCGAGGCGTCCTGGACCGACCTGCTGAAGTCGACCGAGGCGGAGCTCGCGCGCCTCGCCCCTTCGGAGGGCTGACACCTTGTCGAGCAGCAATCCGCTGCGTGATCCGGCGGACCGGCGGCTCCCGCGTATCGCGGGGCCGTCGGGCCTGGTCATCTTCGGGGTCACGGGCGACCTGTCGCGCAAGAAGCTGATGCCGGCGGTGTACGACCTCGCCAACCGGGGTCTGCTGCCGCCGGGCTTCTCGCTGGTCGGTTTCGCCCGCCGGGAGTGGGCGCACGAGGACTTCGCGCAGGAGGTGCACGACGCGGTCAAGGAACACGCCCGCACCCCCTTCCGCGAGGAGGTCTGGCAGCAGCTCATCCAGGGCATGCGGTTCGTCCAGGGCACCTTCGACGACGACGAGTCCTTCGAACGGCTGCGCGGCACGATCGAGGAGCTGGACAAGGCGCAGGGCACGGGCGGCAACTTCGCCTTCTACCTGTCGGTGCCGCCGCGTTCCTTCCCGGTGGTCATCCAGCAGCTGAAGAAGCACGGGCTGGCCGACCAGTCGAGCGGTTCCTGGCGGCGCGCGGTGATCGAGAAGCCGTTCGGCCACGACCTGAGGTCGGCCGAGGAGCTCAACGCGATCGTGCACGAGGTGTTCGCCCCGGACCAGGTCTTCCGGATCGACCACTACCTGGGCAAGGAGACCGTCCAGAACATCCTGGCCCTGCGTTTCGCGAACACGATGTTCGAGCCGATCTGGAACCGGTCCTTCGTCGACCACGTGCAGATCACCATGGCCGAGGACATCGGTATCGGCGGCCGGGCCGGCTACTACGACGGCATCGGCGCCGCCCGCGACGTCATCCAGAACCACCTGCTCCAGCTGATGGCGCTGACCGCGATGGAGGAGCCGGCCTCCTTCGACGCGGACGCGCTGGCCGCGGAGAAGACCAAGGTGCTCGGCGCCGTGCGGCTGCCGAGGGACCTGGGCCGGGACACCGTGCGCGGGCAGTACGCGGCGGGCTGGCAGGGCGGCGCGAAGGCGGTCGGGTACCTGGAGGAGGACGGCATCGACGCGGGCTCCACCACCGACACGTACGCGGCGATCAAGCTGGGCGTCGACAACCGCCGCTGGGCGGGCGTCCCCTTCTACCTGCGCACCGGCAAGCGGCTGGGCCGCCGGGTCACCGAGATCGCGGTCGTCTTCCAGCGGGCACCGCACTCCCCCTTCGACACCACGGCCACCGAGGAGCTCGGGTCGAACGCCATCGTCATCCGCGTCCAGCCGGACGAGGGTGTCACGGTGCGGTTCGGCTCGAAGGTGCCCGGCACCTCGATGGAGATCCGGGACGTGTCGATGGACTTCGCCTACGGCGAGTCGTTCACGGAGTCCAGCCCGGAGGCCTACGAGCGCCTCATCCTCGACGTGCTGCTCGGCGACTCCAACCTCTTCCCGCGCACCGAGGAGGTCGAGCTGTCCTGGAAGATCCTCGACCCGATCGAGGAGTACTGGGACAACCACGGCAGGCCGGCCCAGTATCCGGCCGGTACCTGGGGACCGGTCGAGGCGGACCACATGCTCGAGCGAGACGGACGGAGCTGGCGCCGGCCATGAAGACAGCCCTCACGGACACCACGGCCAGCAAGATCAACAAATCGCTGGTGCAGGCCCGCCGGGCCATCGGCACCCCGGCCGTCGGCATGGTGCTCACCCTGGTCATCGTCACCGACGAGGAGAACGCCTACGACGCGCTGAGGTCCGCCGGGGACGCCTCGCGCGAACACCCCTCGCGCACCCTGGTCGTCATCAAGCGCGTCTCCCGCCCGCACCGCGGCCGTACGCAGTCCCGGCTGGACGCCGAGGTGCTGGTCGGCGCCGACGCGGGCGCCGGCGAGACGGTCGTGCTGCGGCTGTACGGCGAGGTCGCCGACCACGCCCAGTCCGTCGTGCTGCCGCTGCTGCTGCCCGACGCCCCGGTGGTGGTCTGGTGGCCGGTCGACGCACCACTGGACCCGGCCGGCGATCCACTGGGCGCACTGGGCCAGCGGCGCGTGACCGACACCTACGCCTGCGAGCAGCCGGTGCGGGAGCTCGCCGCCCGTGCCGACTCCTACACCCCGGGCGACACCGACCTGTCCTGGACCCGGATCACGCCCTGGCGTTCGATGCTGGCGGCGGCCCTGGACCAGGTGACCTGCGAGGTGCAGGGCGTCGAGGTGGAGGGGGAGGAGTCCAACCCGAGCTGTGAGCTGCTGGCCATGTGGCTCGCGGACCGGCTGGACGTCCCCGTGAAGCGTTCGCTGTCCGCCGGCCCCGGGCTCACGGCGGTCCGTCTGACGACCGACTGCGGTCCGATCGTGCTGGACCGGGCCGACGGTTCGCTGGCGACGCTGTCGATCCAGGGTCAGCCGGGGCGTGCGGTGGCGCTCAAGCGCCGGGCCACGTCGGAGCTGATCGCGGAGGAGCTGCGCCGGCTCGACCCGGACGACACGTACGCGTCGGCGCTGCGGTACGGGGTCGAGCGGCTGAGGAGCCCGGCGCACCGGCCGTCGGCGGATCCGACGGTGCCTCCGGCGCCGTCGGGCCAGCGGCCGGAGGCGGTGTCGCGGGCGCTGGACGACGCGTCCGGTGACTCCGGGAAGCGGTCGGCGGGTGAACCGCCGGCCAAAGGAGCAGGAGCGGAAGAAGCAGGAGCGGAAGGAGCGGGGAGCCCCGCTCCCGGCGAAGCGGCTGCGGAAGGTCCCCGGGCCGCCGCGGCGGCGCAGGCGCCGGTGAAGGGGGCGGCGGCGACATGAGTACGGCACCGCAGCTCGTCGTGCACCGCGACAAGGAGCTGATGGCGCAGGCCGCGGCGGCCCGGCTGATCACCCGGGTCGTGGACGCGCAGGCCTCGCGGGGCTCGGCGTCCGTGGTCCTGACCGGCGGCCGCAACGGCAACGGCCTGCTGGCCGCGCTCGCGGCGGCGCCCGCCCGGGACGCGGTCGACTGGGGCCGGATCGACCTGTGGTGGGGTGACGAGCGGTTCCTGCCGGACGGCGACCCGGAGCGCAATGTCACCCAGGCGCGCGAGGCGCTGCTCGACGCGGTGCCACTGGACCCGGAGCGTGTGCACGCCATGCCCGCGTCCGACGGACCGCACGGCACCGACGTGGACGCGGCGGCGGCCGCGTACGCCGAGGAGCTGGCCCGTGCCGCGGGACCGACGAACCACGGAGGGGTGCCGGAGTTCGACGTGCTGATGCTGGGCGTCGGCCCGGACACGCACGTGGCGTCCCTCTTCCCGGAGCTGCCCGCGGTCCGGGAGACGGAGCGCGCGGTGGTCGGCGTCCACGGCGCGCCCAAGCCGCCGCCGACCAGGGTGACGCTCACCCTGCCGGCGATCCGTACGGCCCGCGAGGTGTGGCTGCTGGCGGCCGGTGAGGACAAGGCGAAGGCCGCGGCGATCGCCCTGTCGGGCGCGGGCGAGATCCAGGCCCCGGCGGCCGGCGCATACGGCCGGGCCCGCACCCTGTGGCTCCTGGACACGGCGGCGGCCTCGCACCTGCCCCGGTCGCTCTATCCGTCGGCGTCGGCCTGATCAGCCCGTCCGGGGGCGCCCCCTGCTCGTAGGACTCGGGGGGAAGGAAGGGGCGGCGGGGGCGAAGGACCCCTCGCCGCCCCCGCACCCGCCCCTCACTTCACCGACCCCGCCATCACCCCCTGCACGAAGTGCCGCTGGAAGGCGAAGAACACCACCACCGGCACCACCAGCGACAGAAACGCCCCCGGTGCGAGCACGTCGATGTTGCTGCCGAACTGGCGGATCTGCGACTGGAGTTCCACCGTCAGCGGCTGCGCGGAGCTGTCGGCGAAGAGCAGGGCGACCAGCATGTCGTTCCAGACCCACAGGAACTGGAAGACGGCGAGGCTGGCGATCGCCGGGCGGCCCACGGGCAGGACGAGCCGGGTGAAGACACGCCACTCGCTGCCGCCGTCCATCCGGGCGGCCTCCAGCATCTCCTTGGGCATCTCGGCGAAGTAGTTCCGCAGCAGGAACACCGCGAACGGCAGCCCGTACGCCACGTGGAACAGCACGACTCCGGGGATGGTCCCGAACAGTCCCAGCTGGCCGAAGAGTTTGGCGACCGGCAGCAGCCCGATCTGCACGGGCACGACCAGCAGCGCCACCACGAGGAGGAAGACCGCCTCACGGCCGGGGAAGTCCAGCCAGGCGAAGGCGTATCCGGCGAGCGCCGCGACGACCACGACCAGGACCGTGGTCGGCACCGAGATCAGCACGGTGTTCCAGAACGCCTGGGTCATGCCCGAGTTCTTCAGCAGGGCCGCGTAGTTGTCGAAGGACAGCTGCCCGGGGCTGGTGAACACGGTCCACCAGCCGCCCTTGGCCGTGTCCTCCGCGGAGCGCATCGAGGACAGGAACAGGCCGGCCAGCGGGGTCATCCACACCAGGCCGATCACGACCAGGAACGCCTGCACCACGGCGTTGCCCAGGCCGCGCCGGATCGCGTTCATCGCTGACTCCTTCGGAAGCGGCGGACGTTGAAGACCATGGCGGGGACGACCAGCAGCAGGAGCAGTACACCGAGGGCGCTGCCCAGCCCCTGGTTGTTGCCGCCGCCGAACGACACCAGCCACATCTGGGTGGCGAGTACGGTCGCGTCCTCCTGCACGGGTCCGGGCGCGATGATGTAGACGAGGTCGAAGACCTTCATCACGTTGATCACCAGGGTCACGAAGACGACGGTGAGGACGGGCGCGAGCAGCGGGACGGTGATCCGGCGGAAGATCTGCCACTCGTTCGCGCCGTCCATCCGCGCGGCCTCCAGCGCGTCCCGCGGCAGGGTGGAGAGGCCCGCGCCGATCATCACCATCGCGAAGCCGGTCCAGATCCACAGGTAGGCCCCGATGATCGCCGGGGTGACCAGGGTGGGGCCGAGCCAGGAGATGCCGTCGTAGGGGGGCGCGAAGTTGGCGGCGGGCAGCTCGACGGCGTAGGGGCCGCCGGCCAGGCCGGTGAAGGAGAACGAGCCGTCGGCGGCGGTCGTCGTGCTCGCGACGGTGCGTCCGTCACGGACCGCCTCGACCTTCATCCCGGGCAGTCCGCTCTCCTCCCGGTCGACGACTCCCGGTTCTCCTCCGCCGCCGGGGGTGAAGTCGAGGTAGACCACGCCGCGGACCTCGTCGGCGCCGGCCTCCCGGCCGGTGGCCGCCGGGTGCGCGGGGGCGGCGCCGTCGGGGAGGTCCTTGGGGGCGACGCCGACCAGGCCGAGGGCCGTGACGGTGCCCGGGGAGACGTCCGCGCCGGTCGCGTACGCGCCGTCGGCCTGCTGTGCCAGGCCCGCCCCGGCGCCCCCTCCCCCGTTCCCGTCCCCGCCGCCGGTGTCCTCGCGGGCGCGGGCGGTCGGGTAGGAGGAGCTGCCCTTGAAGGCGTCGTGGAGGGAGACGGCGGCGGCGTTCAGCACGCCCTTGTCGGGGTCGTCGTCGTAGGCGAGCCGGAAGATGATGCCGGCCGCCAGGAAGGACACCGCCATCGGCATGAACAGCAGCAGTTTGAAGGCGGTGGCCCAGCGGACCTTCTCCACCAGCACGGCCAGGATCAGGCCGAGGCCGGTGAGCAGGGTGGGGGCGATCACCACCCAGATCGCGGTGTTGCGGACGGCCTTGAGGGTGGCGGGGTCGCGGAACATCTCGGTGTAGTTCCCGGCGCCCACGAACCGGGTTCCGGAGGCGTCGAAGAGGCTGCGGCCGACGGAGAACAGCACCGGGTACACGACCAGCGCGCCCAGCAGGAGCAGCGCGGGCAGCACGAACAGCACGGCGACGGCGCGCCCCCGCAGACGCCGGCGGCGGGCGTCTGCGGGGGGCGGGGACGCCGGAGGGCTCGCCTCTTTCACCAGGGTGGCGGTCATGGCCGTCAGTTCCCGTACGCCTTGGCCGCCGCCTTCTCCAGCTCGGCCGCGGTCTTCTCCGGGTCGGACGGGTCGCGCAGGAAGTCCTGGAGGATCTTCCACTCGCCGGTGCCCTTGGTGCCGCCGAAGGCCGCCGGGGCCTGGTCCGACATGTCGAAGCGGACCGAGTCGCCGGCCTCGACGAGGGACTCGGCGGTGGCGCGGGTGACGTCGTCGCCGTAGGAGGCGAGGTCGAGCTTCGTGTTCGGGGAGAGGAAGCCGCCGGCCTCGGCCCACACGGCGGCGGCCTCGGGGGTGGCCAGGTACTCGAGCAGCGCCATGCCCGCCTCGGCGTTCTTGCCGTCCTTGAGCACCACGGCCGCGTCGCCGCCGCTGACCACCGGTGCCTCGCCGTCGCCGACCGGCGGGAACGGGAAGAAGTTCGCGTCGGTGCCGATGTCCTTGCCGAACTGGTCCTTGGCGACGCCGGCCACGAAGTCGCCCTCGTAGACCATGGCGGCGTCGGGCTCGGGGCCGAAGACCTTCTCCACCGAGCCGGGGAAGTCGGTGTTCAGCGCTTCCTTGCGACCGCCGGCGATGAGCTGCTCGTCCTTGAAGAGGTCGCCGAGTGTGGTGAGCGCCTCGACCACCGTCGGGTCGGTCCACTTGGTCTCGTGTGCGGCGAGGGCGTCGTACTTCTCGGGGCCGGCCTGGGAGAGGTAGACGTTCTCGAACCAGTCGGTCAGTGTCCAGCCGTCCTGTCCGGCGACCGAGAAGGCGGCGAGGCCGGAGTCGGAGATCGTCTGCCCGTCCTCCAGCAGGGCGTCGTAGGTCTTCGGCGGGGTGACCCCGGCCTGTTCGAAGGCCTCGGGGCTGTACCAGACGGTCGACTTGTGGGCGGCCTTGAAGTAGAGGCCGTACAGGGTGCCGTCGACGCTGCCGTAGGTGCGCCAGACTTCGGCGAAGTTGGCGTCGACGGTGTCCCGGACCTTCTTGTCCAGCGGCTTGAGCCAGCCCTGCTCGGCGAACTGCTTCAACACGCCGACCTGCGGGACCATCACGACGTCGGGGGCGTTTCCGCCCTCGATCTTGCTGCCGACGACGGTGGAGACGTTGTCGCCGGTGGACACGAACTGGGTCGTGGCGCCGGTCTTCTCGGTGAAGGCGTCCAGCACCTTCTGGAAGTTCTTCTGCTCGCTGCCGGACCAGACGCCGGCGACCGAGACGGTCTGACCGCCGAGCGCCTTGTCGCCGCCGCCGGCCGCGACGGGCTCGCCCGAGCCGCAGGCGGTGGTGCCGAGGGCGAGCACGAGGGCGGTGCAGCCGGTGAGCAGGGTGGTACGTCGTCGCATCATCGTCGATGTCCCTTCGGGATACGTTCCGGGTACGGGGAGCGGGTGGGGTCCGGGATACGGGGAGCGGTGGGGTTCAGGAGCCGTTGATCCACCAGGCGGCCGTGGAGCCGGGCAGGACCCCGGGCGGGCACGGGCCGCTGGCGAGCAGCGGGGTGCCGAGGACCGGGGCGGACACGGGGGTGGTGCCGAAGTTCACGGCGCACACCAGGTCGTCGGCGCGGACGAAGGCCAGGACGTCCGGCCCGGTCTCCAGCCAGCGCAGCGTGCCCTCGCCCAACTGGGGCAGCGCGGAACGCAGCTGCAGGCCGTCGCGGTAGAGGTGCCAGGAGGAACGGGTGTCGGCGAGGGCCCGGTCGGTGGCGTGCTCGGCGAACCAGTCGGGCTGCGGCAGCCAGGGGGCGGCCCCCTCGGCGCCGGAGGTGAAGCCGAACGGGGAGGCCTGCCCCGACCAGGGCAGCGGCACCCGGCACCCGTCGCGGATCCGGGCGCGGCTGCCGGTGCGGCGGAAGATCGGGTCGGTGAGCACGTCGTCGGGGAGGTCGACGACCTCGGGCAGGCCCAGCTCCTCGCCCTGGTAGATGTACGCGGCGCCGGGCAGCGCCAGCATCAGCAGTGCGGCGGCGCGGGCGCGGGCGGTGCCGAGGCCGCTGCCCTGGGGGGCGGGTTCGCCGTAGCGGGTGACGGTGCGGACCTGGTCGTGGTTGTTGAGGACCCAGGTGACGGTCGAGCCGGTGCCGGCGATGTCCTGCACGGCCTCGGAGACGACCTTGCGGAAGGCGTCGGCGTCCCAGGGCGCGCCGAGCAGGTCGAAGAAGAAGGCCTGGTGCAGCTCGTCGGGTCGGACGTACGTGGCGTGTTCGCGGGCGCTCGGGACGGAGACCTCGCCGACCAGGAGCCGTTCACGGCCGTCGCGCCGCGTGTACTCCTCGCACACCGCGCGCCAGTGCCGCCACACCTCGTGCACCTCGGGCTGGTTCCAGGCCAGCGGGTTGACCGAGTCGCGGGCGCGGGCGTCGGCCCCGGGGTCCGGGGAGTCGGGCAGGTCCGGGTGTTTGAAGAGTCCGGCGGCGACGTCTACGCGGAAGCCGTCGGCGCCGCGGTCCAGCCAGAACCGCAGGGTGCGGTCGAAGTCGGCGGCGACCTCGGGGGTGCGCCAGTTCCAGTCCGGCTGTTCGGGCGTGAACATGTGCAGGTACCACTGGCCGGGCCGGCCGTCCGGCTCGGTGACGCGCGTCCAGGCGGGCCCGCCGAACATGGCATGCCAGTTGTTGGGCGGTTCGGCGCCGTCCGGTCCGCGGCCGTCGGCGAAGTGGAAACGGGCGCGCTGCGGGCTGCCGGGCGGCGCGGAGAGCGCCTCGCGGAACCAGGGGTGCTCACTGGAGCAGTGGTTGGGGACGATGTCCAGCAGCACCTTGACGTCGAGCCGCCGGGCGGCCCCTACGAGCAGGTCGAACTCCGCGAGGTCGCCGAAGACCGGGTCGATGTCACGGTGGTCGGCGACGTCGTAGCCGTGGTCGTGCTGCGGCGAGGGGTAGACGGGGCTCAGCCAGATCCCGTCCACACCCAGTTTCCTCAGGTACGGCAGACCCGCCCGGACCCCGGCGAGGTCGCCGATGCCGTCGCCGGTGCTGTCCAGGAAGCTGCGGACGTACACCTGGTAGATCACTGCGTCGCGCCACCAGCGGTGGGTGTCGATGTGCTCGGAACTCACCACGTCGACCTGTCTGTGCGTGCGGAGACCCGGGGTTCCCGGGCCGACGGCACTGTCGCCGTTATGGATGCATGTTAGGTAGGTGTGTCACGGAGGTGTCAATGAAGTGGCACAAGCTACCGGGCGGTTGCCGTAGGAAAACCATCTCTTCATGGGACATGACGGGCACAGTCGAGACATCCGCGTTACCTAACAGGTAACTAGAGATGGATGTCCGGGTGAGCGGCGCCGGGGCGGGCGGCGCGTCTAGCTCGCGGAGACGGCGGCGAGTTCGCGTGCCAGCCGTCGCACCGCGGACCCGGGGGTCTGCCGTCCGGTCATCGCGTCGCGCACCACCGCCTGCACGACCAGGCTCACCTGGTCGTAACGCGGGCTCTTGGGGCGCGGGGCGGCGGCGAGCACGCTCTCGCGCAGCGTCGGCAGGTACGGGAACCGCCGGACCAGCTCCGGGTCGTCGTACAGCGCGGCCCGGACGGGCGGCAGCGCGCCGCGGGTGAGCACCTGGCGCTGGACGGGGTCGCTGGTGAGGTGGGCGATCAGCCGCGCGGCGGAGTCGGGGTACCGCGCGTGGGCGGCCACGGCGAGGTTGGAACCGCCGAGGACACTGGTCCCCGGCCCGTCCGGCCCCGGCAGGGGCACGGCGCCGACCTTGCCGGCGACCGCGGAGCCCTCGGCCGACGCGGCGACGTAGGCGTAGGGCCAGTTGCGCAGGAAGAGCAGCCTGCCGTCCTGGAAGGCCTGCTTGGACTCCTCCTCCTTGTAGGCCAGCGCCTCCTGGGGGATCCAGCCGTCGCGGACCCCGCGGGCGAGGAACCCGATGCCCTCGCGGGCCGCCCGGGAGTCGACGGTGACGCGCTCGCCCTCGTCGCCCAGGATGGTGCCGCCCGCCGAGTAGACGGCCTCGGCCGCGTTGACGGTCAGGCCCTCGTAGGGCAGGAACTGGCCCGCGTAGCCGTCGAGTCCGTGCGCCGGGGCGAGGGTCCTCGCGGCCCGCTCCAGGTCGTCCCAGGTACGCGGCGGTGCCACCCCCTCGGCGTCGAGCACGTCCGCGCGGTACAGGAGCAGCCCGGCGTTGGTCACGTACGGGACTGCGTACAGCCGGCCGTCGTAGGTCGCGGTGTCCACGACCCCCGGCAGGAAGGCGTCCAGCGGGAAGCGGTCGCGCGGCAGCGGGCGGATCCAGCCTCCGGCGGCGAACTCCGAGGTCCAGCTGACGTCGATGTTGAGCACGTCGAAGCGGCCGCGGCCGGCGTCGCGCAGGTCGGTGATCATCTGCGCGCGGGTCTCGTCGGCCGAGTCGGGCAGTTCGACGAGGGTGACCTCCTCGCCGGGATGGGTGCGGTTCCAGCCGTCGAGCAGCGGGCCGAGATAGCCGGTGAGGTCCCCCGCGGTGGCCAGGGTGAGCGGGCCGCGCCCGCCGCCGGGGGCGACCTGGCCGGCACGCGCCCCGGAGGCCACCCCCACGGCCAGGAGCACGGCGAGGACGAGAAGGCCCCTGCCCGCGGCACGGATCCACCGCATGGGTTCCTCCCTGTGCACCCGTGACCGGTACTGTCCGGCACCACCCGGCACCCTTGCCGGGGTCAGTGGCCATGTATACCTGTTAGGTATCGGTGATACTAGGGCGTGCGGCACATCCCGTGTGCGCGGGACACGGCATCGGGCGCGGGCACGAAGGACGCGGGGAGGAGAGCACGAGTGCGGCAGTCCCTGCTGGCCCTGCTCGCCCGCGGCCCCGCCCACGGCTACGAGCTGAAGCAGGACCTTGAGCAACTGCTGGGCTCCGCGTACCCTCAGCCGAACGTCGGCCAGATCTACGTCACCCTGGGCCGCCTCGAGAAGTCGGGGCTGATCGAGGGCGAGGACGTCGAGCAGTCCAGCCGGCCCAACAAGAAGGTCTACCACCTCACCGACGCCGGGCGGGAGGCGCTGCGCGCCTGGTACGAGGAGACCGCGGACGAGCCGCGGGTGCGGGACGAGTTCTTCATGAAGCTGGCCCTCGCCCCGCAGACCGGCCTCGCCGACCGGATCGCCCTGATCAACCGGCAGCGGCGCCAGTACCTCAACACCATGCGGCAGTTGTCGAAGCTGGCCGCCGCCGAAGACCGGGACAACCGCGTCGCCCATCTGCTGATCGAGGGCGCGATGCTGCACCTGCAGGCCGACCTCGACTGGCTGGAGCGGTGCCAGGAAGAGCTGGAGGAGCTGGAGTGAGCGAGAGCCCCGCCCTCGTGCTGCGCGCCGAAGGCCTGGTCAAGACGCACCACGGCGAGGGAGCCCCGGCGCACGCGGTGCGCGGGGTCGGGCTGCGGGTCAGGCGCGGCGAGTTCGTGGCGGTCACCGGCCCGTCCGGGGCCGGCAAGTCGACCCTGCTCCATCTGCTCGGCGGGCTCCAGCGTCCGGACGCCGGCAGCATCTGGCTGGACGGCGAGCGCACCGACGCCTACGGCGAGGCCCGCTGGGCGGTGGAGCGCAGGAAGCGCATCGGGATCGTCTTCCAGTTCTTCAACCTCGTCTCGAACCTGTCGGTCGCCGACAACGTGGAGCTGCCGGCCCTGCTCGCCGGGACCCCGCCGAAGAAGGCCCGCGCCGGCCGGGAGGAGCTGCTGGCCGAGCTGGGCCTGACGGGCAAGGAGCGGAGCATGCCCGGCGAGCTGTCCGGCGGTGAGCAGCAGCGGGTCGCGCTGGCCCGTGCCCTGGTCAACCATCCGCCGCTGCTGCTGGCCGACGAACCCGCCGGCAGTCTGGACAGCAAGGGCACCCGCGAGGTGATGCGGCTGCTGTCCCGCTTCCACCAGCGCGGACAGACGATCGTCCTGGTCACGCACGACGCCCGGCTGGCGAGCGCCGCCGACCGGGTGATCAGCTTCTTCGACGGACGGATCGCCGACGACGCGGAACTCGACGGGACGCCGTCGCGCGGCCGCGGCACGTCCGGGGTGCTGGAACTCAGGGACTGACCGGGAGCCGACCAGGAACCGACCGGAGCACGGGACCGACCAGGAACCGACCGGAGCACGGGACCGACCAGGACTGACGAAGGACGGGCATGCGGGTGTACGACGGTCCGGGCGTCCGGCGCGGGCGAAGGAGCTGACGCCGGTGCGAGCGACCCTGCGCTGGGCGCACTCCGATCTGCGCGCGCACCGCGGCGAGGCGCTGTTCCTGGTCCTCGCCACCGCGGGGGTCGTCGCGTCCCTGCTGCTGGCCACGGCCCTGTTCGGATACGCCACCAACCCCTGGCAGCGGACCTTCACCCAGGCCCGCGGCGCCCACGTCACCCTGCACACCACCGTCTCGGCCGATGCCTCGAAGCTGGCGGACCTGGACGGTGTGGAGTCCGTCTCCGGCCCCCACCCCACGGCCTCCGTGACCCTCACCGCCCGCGGCAGCCGGGCCTCCGCCGAACTGCGCGGCACGGTCGGACGGCCCGGGACCGGCCGCCCGCTGATCACCTCCGGGCACTGGCTGGACCCCGCCGTCCCCGACGGTGTGGTCCTGGAGAGCAGCCTCGCCCGTGCCCTGCTCACCGCGCCCGGCGACACCCTCACCCTGCCCGGCACCGCGCGGACCCTGACCGTGGTGGGCGTCGCCGACAGCGCCGAGCCGCGCTACCGGCCGGGGGAACAGCCCGGCCTGGTGTGGGCCCTGCCGTCGGCCGTGCCCGACCCCGACGGCCGGGTGACCGGGCTGCGGCTGACCGACCCCGCCGACACCGGGTACGCGGTGCAGCGTGCGGTGACGGTGCTGGGCGCCGGCGCCATCGGCGAGGTCTCCACCTGGCAGCAGGCGCGGGCCGCGGCGCAGGGCGACAACCGGCTGCTCGGCCAGGTCCTCGGCCTGTTCGGGACCGGCGCGCTGGTCGCCGCCGGGTTCGCGGTGCACGGGGCGATCGGCACCCGGATCCGGGGGCACCTGCGGGACATCTCCGTCCTCAAGGCGATCGGCTTCACCCCGGGGCAGGTCGTCCGCGTCTTCCTGCTCCAGCACCTGGGCTACGCCCTGCTGGGCGCGGTGGCGGCCGCCGCGCTGACCGAGGCGCTGGGCAGCGGGATACCGGGCCGGCTCGGGGACGCGGTCGGCGTGTGGCAGGGGCTGCCGGGACACACCGTGGCACTGTTCGCCGTGCCCGTGGGGGCGGTGCTGTTCATCGGTGCCACCACCGGGCTCGCGGCGTGGCGGGCGGGCCGGGTGCCGCCGGTGCCGGTGCCCAGACCGGCGGCACCAAAGGCGGGCCGGCTGACGGGGGTGGCGCGACGGGCGCTGGGGGCCCGGGTGCCGCCCGCACTGGTCCTGGGCGGGCACAAGGCGTTCGGCCGCCGTCCGCGCTCCCTGGGCACGGTGGCCAGGCTGGCGTTGCCACTGCTGCTGATCGTGACGGCGCTGAGCGCCTGGACCACCATCGACCGCTTCCACAGCAGCCCGGAGCGGGTGGGGCTGCCCGCCGCGCTCAGCGTCCGCGCGGACGCCTCGTTCGGTGACCGGGAGGTCCGCGCCCTGCTGGAACGCGATCCGCAGGTCGCCGCCGCCCACCCGGGCGTGGAGGTGGCCGCCCTGGTCCCCGGCCAGACCGCGACGATCGCGCTGCGCGGCTTCGGCACCCGCCGGGAGCCCTACCCGTTCGCCCTGGCCGAGGGCCGAGCCGCGCACGGACCCGACGAGGCGGTGGCCGGGCAGGGGCTGCTGGACCTGCTGCATGTCCGGGTCGGCGACTGGGTGCGGGTGACCGTCGGCGACCGGCCGCAGATCCTGCACATCGTCGGCCGCAGCATCGAGCCCGAGAACGCCGGACGGGTCATCTCCACCTCGCTCGACACCCTCCGCGGCAACGACCCCGGACTGAGGCCCGCCCTCTACCAGGTCCGGCTGGACCCGGGCGCCGACCCCGCGGCCGTCGCCGAGCGGCTGGCCGGGGCGGGAGACGGCAGACTGGACGTGCGTGAGGTGACCAACCCCGCCGAAGGGCTGTCCGCGTTGCGCGCGGTCGTCGTCGGGCTGATCGCCGTACTCGCCCTGATCGGGCTGATCGAGCTGCTCACCGCGATCGGCGGCACGGTGCGCGAGGGCGAACGGGATCTGCTCGCGCTCAAGGCGATCGGCCTCTCGCCCCGGCAGATCACCGGGATCACGGTCACGGCCGCCTCCTGCACGGCACTGGCCGCCGTGCTCGTCGCCATGGGGCTGGGGCTGCCACTGGCGCACTGGCTGATCGACGCCCAGGGAAGGTCGAGCGGCATCGGCGCCGGAATCGCCCGGGGGCCCTCCTCCGCGCTCCTGGTGCTGCTCGCCGCCGCCGCCGTCCTGGGCGCCGCCGCCCTGGCGTCCCTCCCGGCGGCCCGCGCGGCCCGGCGCCGCCTCGCGGACACCCTGAGCGCGGTCACGTGACGGCCTGACGGTCCCGGGAGCTGCGGCAGGTGGGTGCGCGGAGGGGTTCTCCGGATCGCGTCCCGCGTCATGGAGCAGGGGGTCAAGCGTTGCGCGTTCCGGTACAAGGCCTCGGGCGGTCTCCGCAGAGGCGGCAGCCCACAGGGCGCCCTGCTGAGACGGGTTGATCCCCTGGAGCGACGGGACCTCCGTCCCCGACCTGTGGGTTCCGGTGCCCCGATCGGCTGCACCACCCGGAGGGACGCCGCCGTTCTCCGGTGGGTCAGCACGCGTACGGGTTCTGCGGGGCGGACGGTGCGTACGGATGGCCGGGCGTGCCCGGGGCGTACGGGGACCGCGGGGAGGAGTAGGGGTTCCCCCGCACCGGCGTGTGCGGCTGTCCGGGACCGTACGCCGGGGCGTGGGGGGAAACGGAGACCGGGTGTGATGCCGGTTCCGGCGCCGGAGCCGGGATCTGCGGGACGAGTCCGGGGAACGGGCCCCGGGGCGCCGGGGGTCCGTCAGCCGGATGCCGTAGCACCGCTCGAGCCGTTCGATGGACGGCTCGAGCGAGTCGGGTATCCGCGCGGGGCGGAACAGCGCCCGCGCCAGCTGACGGGGCTTCGGGAACGTCGTGCACCTGAGCGTTCCGCCTGTCCAACTCCCGGGTGCACGTCTCGACTTGAGCGCCCCCGAGCGTCTGCTGTGACGGTCGTCGTCATGATCGACGGGGGATTCCACGGGAAGCGGACGGCGGCACGCCGTCCGCTTCCCGCTCCGCTACCGGCTCCGGCCGCGCAGCTCCCGGTAGGTGGCGACCAGGGCCCGGCTGGAGGCGTCCAGGCCGGGCACGTCGGCGCCCTCGGTGAGCGCGGGTTCGACGCGCTTGGCGAGCACCTTGCCGAGCTCCACGCCCCACTGGTCGAAGGAGTCGATGTTCCAGACCGCGCCCTGCACGAACACCTTGTGCTCGTAGAGGGCGACGAGCTGGCCGAGGACGGACGGGGTCAGCTCGCGCGCGAGGACCGTGGTCGTGGGGTGGTCGCCCTTGAACGTCTTGTGCGGCACCAGTTCCTCGGGCACTCCCTCGCCACGCACCTCGTCCGGCGTCTTGCCGAAGGCCAGGGCCTGCGTCTGGGCGAAGAAGTTGGCCATCAACAGGTCGTGCTGCGCCTTGAGTTCGTCACTCAGCTCGGCGACCGGCTCGGCGAAGCCGATGAAGTCCGCCGGGATCAGCTTCGTCCCCTGGTGGATCAGCTGGTAGTAGGCGTGCTGCCCGTTGGTCCCCGGCGTGCCCCAGACGACGGGGCCGGTCTGCCACCGGACCTCGCGCCCGTCCCGGCCGACGTACTTGCCGTTGGACTCCATGTCGAGCTGCTGGAGATAGGCGGTGAACTTCGCCAGGTAGTGCGAGTACGGCAGCACCGCGTGCGACTGGGCGCCCAGGAAGTTGTTGTACCAGACGCCCAGCAGCCCCAGCAGCAGCGGCGCGTTGGACTCGGCGGGGGCGGTGCGGAAGTGGTCGTCGACGAGGCGGAACCCGTCGAGCATCTCCCGGAAGCGGTCCGGCCCGATGGCGATCATCAGCGACAGGCCGATCGCCGAGTCGTACGAGTAGCGTCCCCCGACCCAGTCCCAGAACTCGAACATGTTCGCGGTGTCGATGCCGAAGTCGGCGACCTTCTCCGCGTTCGTCGACAGGGCGACGAAGTGCCTGGCGACAGCGGCCTGGTCGCCGAGCGCGTCGAGCAGCCAGGTCCGCGCGGAGGTGGCGTTGGTGACCGTCTCGATGGTGGTGAAGGTCTTGGACGCGATGACGAACAGCGTCTCGGCCGGGTCCAGGTCGCGGGTGGCCTCGTGCAGGTCGGATCCGTCCACGTTGGAAACGAAGCGGACCGTGAGGTCGCGGTCGGTGAAGGCGCGCAGCGCCTCGTACGCCATCGCGGGGCCCAGGTCGGAGCCGCCGATGCCGATGTTGACCACGGCGCGGATGCGCTTGCCGGTGTGGCCGGTCCACTCGCCGGAACGCACCCGGTCGGCGAAGTCGCCCATCTTGTCGAGAACGGCGTGCACGCCCGGGACGACGTTCTCCCCGTCGACCTCGACCACCGCGTCGCGCGGCGCCCTGAGGGCGGTGTGCAGGACCGCCCGGTCCTCGGTGGTGTTGATCCGCTCACCGCGGAACATGGCGTCGCGCAACCCGAACACGTCGGTGGCCGCGGCCAGTTCGCGCAGCAGCCGCAGGGTCTCGTCGGTGACGAGGTGCTTGGAGTAATCGATGTACAGGTCACCGACCCGGAGGGTGTACGCGGTGCCCCGGTCGGGGTGGGCGGCGAACACCTCGCGCAACCGCAGGTCCCCGAGCTCCTCACGGTGCTTGGCCAGTGCGGTCCACTCGGGAGTCTGGTCGAGCCTGGTACGGCCGTCTGCGTTCATCTCGGACTTCAGCCTTCTTCCTTGCTGCCTGTGCTGCGTATCCGCCCCGCTGCCGGTTTCCAACCTAATTGATCAGAGGTGGACATGACCTGTCCTGACGCCGTCGTGAGACGCAACAACAGATACGGCTGTCCGGCCCCCGGGTATCAGCACGGCGAGGGGCAGGACGTCGGGCGGGGCCGCGGGCGGGGAGAAGGAGCGGGCCGCGGGCAGGAGCCGGCTGTGAGCAGCCGGGCGCGAGCACGGCACGGGTACGGCGTCGGTACACCGCGGCGCGGGTACACCGCGGCACCGGTGTCGGAGCGAAGCAGCACTGGTGCCGGACCGAACTGCTAGATCTCGCCCCGCAGTTTGGCGAGCGCCTCGGCGAGGATCGCCTCGCCGTCCGCGTCGCTGCGCCGCTCCCGCACATAGGCGAGGTGCGTCTTGTAGGGCTCGGTACGCGGCGGGTCCGGAGGGTTCTCCCGGTCCTGGCCCGCCGGGAAGCCGCAGCGGGGGCAGTCCCACGTGTCGGGGACCTGCGCGTCGCTCGCGAAGCTCGGCTGGGTCTCGTGCCCGTTGGAGCACCAGAAGGAGATGCGCAGCCGCGGCGCTGACTCACCGCGCTCGGCCTCGCCCATCGGCCCCGCCCCGACCCGGCTCCCCCGGATCGCGTTGCCACTTGCCACGGTTGTAACTCCCTGCGTGATGGCGCGGCGAAGCGAGTCGGCGTTCCGCTTCGCTGCGAGCGCCTCAGTCTACGTAAGGCCCAACGCGCGTCCAGTGATTGGAGTTACCGCTCCCCTGTCCAGACGCAAGCCCCATGATAGGCCGCGCTGTGCCGCGCGTACCGGACATGGGGCCTTACGCGGGGAATGCGTACCCGATGCGGGCGGATCGTCCGCCAGGGTCTTTCGCCGGGGTCAGCTCGTCTTCATCATGACGCCGAGCGCGATGATGCACACGGCCCAGAGCAGACCGACCACGACGGTGATCCGGTCGAGGTTGCGCTCGGCGACCGAGGAACCGCCGACGGAGGACTGCATGCCGCCACCGAACATGTCGGAGAGGCCGCCGCCCTTTCCCTTGTGCATCAGCACCAGCAGCATCAGCAGCAGGCTGAAGACGATCAGGGCGATCGAGAACCCCAAAACCACGGCTGGACCAACTTCCTCGGATTCGGACGGACGACGCGGGGTCCAGCACGGACTGGACCCCGCAAGGGTACGACGGATCGCGGCTAGAGCCTACTCACTGGTCGCGAAAGCGGATGATCTTGACGAACTCGTCCGCGTCCAGCGAGGCACCGCCGACCAGCGCGCCGTCGATGTCGGTCTGGGCCATGATCTCGGCGACGTTGCCCGACTTGACCGAGCCGCCGTACTGGATGCGGACCTGGTCGGCGACGTCCTGCGAGTACAGCTCGGCGAGCTTGCCGCGGATGGCGCCGCAGACCTCCTGGGCGTCCTGGGCGCCGCAGACCTTGCCGGTGCCGATGGCCCACACGGGCTCGTAGGCGATCACGACGGACTCGGCCTGCTCGGCGGGCAGGTCCTTCAGGCCGCCCTCGACCTGGGCGAGGGTGTGGGCGACGTGGGTGCCGGCCTCGCGGACGGACAGCTCCTCGCCGACACACAGGATCGGCGTGATGCCGTGCTTGTACGCGGCCTTGACCTTGGCGTTCACGAGTTCGTCGGTCTCACCGTGGTACTGCCGGCGCTCGGAGTGCCCGACCGTCACGTACGTGCACTTCAGCTTGGCCAGCATCGGACCGGAGATCTCGCCGGTGTAGGCGCCGCCGTCGTGCGCCGAGATGTCCTGGGCGCCGTACTTGATCTTCAGCTTGTCGCCGTCGACGAGGGTCTGCACGGAGCGCAGGTCGGTGAAGGGCGGCAGGACGGCGGCCTCGACGGCCTCGTAGTCCTTGTCGGCGAGCGCGAAGGCGAGCTTCTGGACGTGGGCGATGGCCTCGAGGTGGTTGAGGTTCATCTTCCAGTTGCCCGCCATCAGCGGGGTGCGGCCTTTTTCAGCAGCGGTCATTGAGGGTCAGTCCTCCAGTGCGGCGAGGCCGGGGAGCGTCTTGCCCTCGAGGTATTCGAGGGAGGCGCCGCCTCCGGTCGAGATGTGGCCGAATGCCTTTTCGTCGAAGCCCAGGGTGCGGACGGCCGCGGCGGAGTCGCCGCCGCCGACCACGGTGTAGCCCGGGGAGTCGAGGAGGGCCTGGGCGACCGCTTTGGTGCCCTCGGCGTAGTCGGGGTGCTCGAAGACGCCCATGGGGCCGTTCCAGAAGACGGTGGCCGCGTCGGCGAGCTTCGAGGCGTAGAGCGTGCAGGTCTCGGGACCGATGTCCAGGCCCATCCGGCCGGCCGGCATGGCGTCCGCGGCGACGGCGGCGGGGTTGGCCGGCGCCTTGGTCTTCAGGTCCGGGAACGCCTCGGCGACCAGGGTGTCGACCGGCAGCAGCAGTTCGACGCCGTTCTTCTCGGCGCGCTCCAGGTACTCGGTGACGGCGGACAGCTGGTCCTCCTGGACCAGCGACGTGCCGATCTCGTAGCCCTTGGCCTTGAGGAAGGTGTACGCCATGCCGCCGCCGATGAGGATGCGGTCGGCCTTGCCGAGCAGTTCGTCGATGACGGCGAGCTTGTCGGAGACCTTGGCGCCGCCGAGGGCGACGACGTAGGGCCGCTGGACGTCGTCCGTGAGCTTCTTCAGGACGCCGACCTCGGTGGCGATGAGATGACCCGCGGCGTGCGGGAGGCGTGCCGGGAGGTCGTACACGGACGCGTGCCTCCGGTGCACCGCGCCGAAGCCGTCACCCACGTAGAGGTCGGCCAGACCGGCCAGGCGGTCGGCGAAGGCGCCGCGCTCGGCGTCGTCCTTGGCGGTCTCGCCGGCGTTGAAGCGCAGGTTCTCGAGGACCGCGACCTGCCCGTCGGCGAGGCCGGCGACGGTGGCGGTGGCGGACTCGCCGACGGTGTCCGTCGCGAACGCCACGTCGGCACCGAGGAGTTCGCCCATGCGGGCGGCGGCCGGGGCGAGCGAGAAGGCGGGGTCCGGGGCGCCCTTGGGGCGGCCCAGGTGCGAGGCGACGACGACACGGCCGCCCGCCCCGGCGAGCGCCCTGACGGTGGGCAGCACCGCGCGGATGCGGCCGTCGTCGGTGATGGTGGTGCCGTCCAGCGGCACGTTGAGGTCGGCGCGGACGAAGACCCGCTTGCCCGCGACCCCTTCGGAGAGGAGTTCGTCGATCGTCTTCATGAAGGGACTCCTGGAGAAGAGCTTGTGTTCGCTCGTGATCACTCGTGATCGGAAGCGGTCGACCGCTCCGATACGCGCGTCAGGGCTCGGACAGCGCGTTGGCGCGCCGGCCGAGCCCTGCACTCATATCAGGCGGTCTGCTCCACGATCAGAGCTGGTTGCCGATGAAGACCGTGAGGTCCACGAGGCGGTTGGAGTAGCCCCACTCGTTGTCGTACCAACCGATGATCTTCACGCTCTTGCCGTCCTGGACCATGGTCAGGGACGAGTCGAACGTGCAGGACGCCGGGGCGTTGACGATGTCGGAGGAGACGATCGGGTCCTCCGTGTACTCGAGGAGACCCTTGAGCTCGCCCTCGGCGGCCTTCTGGAAGGCGGCGTTGACCTCTTCCTTGGTGACCTCGCGGCCGAGCTCGACGACCAGGTCGGTGACCGAGCCGGTCGGCACCGGGACGCGCATCGCGATGCCGTCCAGCTTGCCCTCGAGCTGCGGGAGCACCAGGGCGGTGGCCTTCGCCGCACCGGTCGTCGTCGGGATGATGTTCTCGGCGGCGGCACGGGCGCGGCGCAGGTCCTTGTGCGGGAAGTCAAGGATGCGCTGGTCGTTCGTGTACGCGTGCACCGTCGTCATCAGGCCCTTGACGATGCCGAAGTTCTCGTCGAGCACCTTCGCCATCGGCGCCACGCAGTTGGTGGTGCAGGAGGCGTTGGAGATGACGTGGTGGTTCGCCGGGTCGTACTGGTCCTGGTTGACGCCCAGCACGATGGTGACGTCCTCATCCTTGGCCGGAGCCGAGATGATGACCTTCTTGGCGCCACCGGTGATGTGCTTCTCGGCGTCGGCCTTCTTCGTGAAGATGCCGGTCGACTCGATCACGATGTCGACGCCCAGCTCACCCCACGGGATGTCCGCGGGGTCGCGCTCCGAGAGCACCTTGACCGTCTTGTCGCCGACGGTGATCGTGTCGGAGGTGTGGGTCACCTCCTGCTTGAGGCGGCCCAGAATGGTGTCGTACTTCAGCAGGTGGGCAGTGGTCGCGGTGTCACCCAGGTCATTGACCGCCACGATCTCGATGTCTGCGCCCTGCTCGAGCAATGCGCGGAAGTAGTTCCGGCCGATGCGGCCAAACCCGTTGATGCCTACGCGGATCGTCACGAACCGATCTCCTCGTTGGTGCGCCGGCTCAAGTCGCCGGCGAGCTGTATTGGGATGTCCCCGACCACCCCCGACCCTACCTCTCCGGCCCCGTGCCCGTGACATCGAGTCGGACCATTCCCGGCAGGCCGCCCCTTACCCGCCAGTAGGGTACGGACCGCCCAGGCCGGGGGACCCCGTGCGGCTCTGTCACGAAGGGCGGCCCGGTCCGGGCCGCAGGCCCTACGCCCCGTGGCCCGCTGCCGAGTTGGACCGCCGACGGCCCCCGCCCGTCGGCCTTTCCCGGCGGCGCCCTCGGCCCGCCGAGGGCATACGGGGGCGTACGGGCCGACGGGACGGCGGAGAACACCCGGCGTGTCCGGCCGGGGCACGCCACCCGCCACGACAAGGCCCTGTCCGTCGCCCGGCGGCACGGCACCGGCCCCGCCCCGCAGCCCTCGCGGACCACCCCTGCGCACGCGTGCACGCAGCCGGCCCAAGGGGCTCCCGGACGGCACGCCGAGGACGGACACGGGCGGCGGCGGTCCCGCCGAAGGTACCGCACGGCGGGGGGGATCCGGCGTCGAGGACGCCAGGACGTGTCCGGCGACCGTACCGGAGACGCGGGGCCCGGCACGCGCCCCCGAAATCTTCGAGCAGAGGTACCCCGGCCGGACGGGTCCCGCCGCCACCTCCGACTCGGCCCGACGGACAGGTCCTGGAGCCTGTGGCGGAAGGGGCGCGTGCCGCACGACGCCCGGCACACGCTCCCGCCGCGCCGCCCGAAAGCCCGGGCACGCCCGGTACGAGGGCTCCCGGGCGGCACACCGGGAGCACGCTCCCCAAGCTCTCGGCTCCGCTCGAGCAGGGGTCCCCCTCATGACACCGCGCGGCCGCCCTCCGGGCGAGGACGCCACTTCCGTCACGGGTCCTAGCCGACGAGGTTGTCGACGAGCTCCTCGCCGATGTTGGCCTCCGTGCCCGGGATGCCGAGGTCGCCGGCGCGCTTGTCGGCCATCGCGAGCAGCCGGCGGATCCGGCCGGCCACGGCGTCCTTGGTCAACGGCGGGTCGGCGAGCGCGCCCAGTTCCTCCAGCGAGGCCTGCTTGTGCTCCATGCGCAGCCGCCCGGCCGCGGCGAGGTGCTCGGGGACGTCGTCGGCGAGGATCTCCAGGGCACGCTGCACCCGGGCGCCGGCGGCGACGGCCGCGCGGGCCGAGCGGCGCAGGTTGGCGTCGTCGAAGTTGGCCAGCCGGTTCGCCGTGGCCCGCACCTCGCGGCGCATCCGGCGCTCCTCCCAGGCCAGCACCGAGTCGTGCGCTCCCAGCCGGGTGAGCAGCGCGCCGATGGCGTCGCCGTCACGGACGACGACCCGGTCCACGCCGCGCACCTCGCGGGCCTTGGAGGGGATGTGCAGGCGGCGGGCGGCGCCGACGAGGGCGAGCGCGGCCTCCGGGCCGGGGCAGGTCACCTCCAGGGAGCAGGAGCGGCCCGGCTCGGTGAGGGAGCCGTGCGCGAGGAACGCCCCGCGCCAGGCCGCCTCGGCGTCGCAGGTGGCCCCCGAGACCACCTGGGGGGGCAGCCCCCGGATCGGCCGGCCCCGGCCGTCCACCAGGCCGGTCTGGCGGGCCAGCTGATCGCCGCCCGCGACCACCCGGACGACGTAGCGCGAGCCGCGGCGCAGTCCGCCCGGTGCCATCACGATCAGTTCGGAGCTGTGGCCGAAGATCTCCAGGATGTCCCGCTTGAGGCGGCGGGCGGCCATCGCCGTGTCCAGCTCCGCCTCGATCACGATGCGCCCGCTCACCAGGTGAAGGCCGCCGGCGAACCGCAGAACGGCGGAGACCTCCGCCTTTCTGCAGCAGGTCCGGGTGACGGGGAGCCGGGAAACCTCGTCCTTCACCGCTGCCGTCATCGCCATGGGCCGATCCTTCCATGCATCCGAAAAATACGGTCGTACGCGGCGGCCAACAGCTCCGGGTCGTGCCGGGGGCTTCCGTCGGGCCGGGCCACCGGCGCCAGCTCGACCGCGGCGCCGAGCCGCTCGGCGGCGTCGGTCAGCAAGTCGCGGTCGGGCACGGCGGCCTCGTCGGCCAGCACCACGTCCAGGGCGAGTTTAGGGGCGTGTCGTCCCAAAACCTCCACATGACGCTGCGGGGAGAAGCCCTCGGTTTCTCCGGGCTGCGGGGCGAGGTTCAGGGAGAGTACCCGGCGCGCCTTGGTCCGGATGAGCGCGTCCAGCAGCTCCGGCACCAGGAGGTGCGGGATGACCGAGGAGAACCAGGAGCCGGGGCCGAGCACCACCCAGTCGGCGTCGAGGACCGCCTCGACCGCCTCGGGGACGGCGGGCGGATCGTTCGGCACGAGGTGCACGGACTGCACCTCGCCGGGGGTGAGGGCGACGGTCGCCTGGCCGCGGACGGTGTCCACGGCCTCGGGGCGCTCGGGGTCGTGGCCCTTCACCAGCGCCTGGAGTTCCAGTGGTACGGCCGACATGGGCAGTACCCGCCCGTGCGCGCCGAGCAGCCGGCCCACCAGGTCCAGGGCCTGGACGTGGTCGCCGAGCTGCTCCCACAGGGCGACGATCAGCAGATTGCCGACCGCGTGCTCGTGCAGCTCGCCCCTGGACTGGAAGCGGTGCTGGATGACCCGGGCCCAGGTCTGGCCCCAGTCGTCGTCGCCGCACAGCGCGGCCAGCGCCTTGCGCAGGTCGCCGGGCGGCAGCACACCCAGTTCGTCGCGCAGCCGCCCGCTGGAGCCGCCGTCGTCGGCCACGGTGACGACGGCGGTGAGGTCGCCGGTGATCCGGCGCAGCGCGGCGAGCGAGGCGGACAGCCCCATTCCGCCGCCGAGGGCGACCACCTTGGGCTGGGCGCCGCGGCGTCGCGGCCTGGCACCGCGGGCCCCGGTCTGCCGTCCGGCGGCGCGCCCTTCGGGCACCACCCGGCGCAGCCGGTGCAGCCGCGGAGTACGTGCGGTCATTCCCGTCCCATGTCCCGGTGGACGACCACCGTCTCCACACCCTCCGCGGCGAGTCGGGCGGCGAGCTTCTCCGACATGGCGACCGAGCGGTGCTTGCCGCCGGTGCAGCCGACGGCGATGGTCACATAGCGCTTGCCCTCGCGGCGGTAGCCCGCGGCGATCAGCCGCAGCAGCTCGGCGTACCGGTCGAGGAACTCCTTGGCGCCGGGCTGGTTGAAGACGTACGCCGCCACCTCCTCGTTGCGGCCGGTGAAGGCGCGCAGTTCCGGGACCCAGTGCGGGTTGGGCAGGAACCGCATGTCCACGACCAGGTCGGCGTCGACCGGGAGGCCGTACTTGAAGCCGAAGGACATCACGGTGGCCCGCAGCTCGGGCTCCTCGTCGCCGGCGAACTGGGCGTCCATCT
The DNA here is from genome assembly GCF_026242095.1 of Streptomyces sp. NEAU-W12. NCBI lineage: Bacteria > Bacillati > Actinomycetota > Actinomycetes > Kitasatosporales > Streptomycetaceae > Streptomyces > Streptomyces sp. NEAU-W12. Next base: position 265,081 of record NZ_JAPJDM010000002.1, on the reverse strand, counting down.
TGGCGCGCAGTTCGTGCACGTTGAGGCTGGAGGTGTCGATCACCAGGTCGGCGTCGCCGCGCAGTTCGCGCAGCAGTTCGCGCTCGGCGGTGATGCCGTCGACGATGCGGCCGTCGCCCTGGAGGGGGTGCGGGCGGCGTACCGACTCGAAGCGGCGCACCAGGGCTTCCTCGGAGGACTCCAGGAAGACGGTCCGCCGGGTGACGCCCCGGTGGTCGAGGTCGGCGAGGGATTCACGGAGGTTGTCGAAGAAGCGCCGGCCGCGGACGTCGACGACGACCGCGATCCGGGCCACGTTCCCCTGGGAGCGGGCGCCGAGTTCCACCATGGTGGGGATCAGCGCGGGCGGGAGGTTGTCGACGACGAACCAGCCCAGGTCCTCCAGACACTTCGCGGCCGTGGAGCGGCCGGCCCCGGACATGCCGGAGATGATCACCAGCTCGGGGATCGCCGCTTCGGGGGCCCCGGCCGTTTCCTTGCCCGTACTCACCTGTGCTCCGTCACCTGTTCCGTCGCCGTCGCCGTCGCCCTGCCGTGTCCCGGGGGCGGTGTCCTGGACCCCGCCCCGGATCGCGCCCGTGTCCCGGTCCGTGTCCCGACCGGTGTCCTGGCCTGTCTCGTGCTCGGTCATGTCTCCAGCCCCCGTCGATCGTCCGGGGCGCCCGTGGTCACGGGCGCCCCGGGAGGACCCCCGGACTTCCCGGGTTCCTCCGTCTCGTCCATGCCGTCCATGTCATCCGTGCCCACCATGTCATCCATGATCTCGCCCGTCGCCGTGTTGACGGCGGGACCGGCGGGGGCCGCCCCGGCGAGGGCGGCGGTGATCGCCTCGGCCGTCTTGCGGCCCACACCGGGCACGTCGCAAATCTGTTCGAGGGTCGCCGCGCGCAGCTTCCTCACCGAACCGAAGTGTTTGATCAGCGCCTGCTTGCGGGCCTCTCCGAGGCCGGGCACGTCGTCCAGCGGACCGGACCGGAAGCGTTTGGCCCGCTTGACGCGCTGATAGCCGATGGCGAAGCGGTGGGCCTCGTCCCGGACACGCTGGAGCAGGTAGAGGCCCTCGCTGGTGCGGGGCAGCACCACGGGGTCGTCGTCGTCCGGCAGCCACACCTCCTCCAGCCGCTTGGCGAGGCCGCACACCGCGATGTCGTCGATGCCCAGCTCTTCCAGGGCCCGGCGGGCCGCCGCGACCTGGGGGGCGCCGCCGTCGACGACGACCAGCTGGGGCGGGTACGCGAAGCGCTTGGGGCGGCCGTCGTCCTCGGTGAGCGTGTCCGCGGACGGTACGGCGGAGCCACCGGCGGCCCCGGCGTTCGCGGCGGTTCCGACGGTCGTGCCGTCCACGGACTGCCCGCCGTCGGGTTCCGTGCCCTCGCTCCACTCGCCGGTGCGCTCCTTGTCGGCGAGATAGCGCCGGAAGCGGCGGGTGATCACCTCGTGCATGGACCGGACGTCGTCCTGGCCGGCGAAGCTCTTGATCTGGAAGCGGCGGTACTCGCTCTTGCGGGCCAGTCCGTCCTCGAAGACGACCATGGAGGCCACGACGTCGTCGCCCTGGAGGTGCGAGATGTCGTAGCACTCGATCCGCAGCGGGGCGCTGTCCAGGCCCAGGGCGTCGGCGACCTCCTCCAGCGCGCGCGAGCGCGTGGTCAGGTCGGAGGCGCGCTTGGTCTTGTGCAGGACGAGGGCCTGCTGGGCGTTGCGCTCCACGGTCTCCATCAGGGCCCGCTTGTCCCCGCGCTGCGGGACCCGCAGGGAGACGCCCGAGCCCCGCCGCCCGGTGAGCCACTGCTGGACGGGCTCCACCGGGTCGGGCAGCGCGGGGACCAGGACCTCCCTCGGGACGGCGTCGCCGGTCTCCTCGCCGTACAGCTGCTGCAGGGCGTGCTCCACCAGGGCACCGGTGGTGATCTCCTCCACCTTGTCGGTGACCCAGCCGCGCTGGCCGCGCACGCGTCCGCCGCGCACGTGGAAGATCTGGACGGCCGCCTCCAGCTCGTCCTCGGCGACCGCGACCAGGTCGGCGTCGGTGGCGTCGGCGAGCACCACCGCGCTCTTCTCCATGGCCTTCCTCAGGGCCCCGATGTCGTCGCGCAGGCGGGCTGCCCGCTCGTACTCCATCTCCTCGGCCGCCTCGGTCATCCGCTGCTCCAGGCGGCGCACATAGGTGCCGGTGCGGCCGGCCATGAAGTCGCAGAACTCCTCGGCGAGTTCACGGTGTTCCTCGGCGGAGACGCGGTCCACGCAGGGCGCCGAGCACTTGCCGATGTAGCCGAGCAGGCAGGGACGGCCGGTACGGGCGGCGTTCTTGAAGACACCGGCCGAGCAGGTACGCACCGGGAACACCCGCAGCAGCAGGTCCACGGTGTCGCGGATCGCCCACGCGTGCCCGTACGGGCCGAAGTACCGGACGCCCTTCTTCTTGTGACCGCGCATCACCTGCACGCGCGGGAACTCCTCGTTCATCGTCACCGCGAGGTAGGGGTAGCTCTTGTCGTCGCGGTACTTGACGTTGAACCGGGGGTCGTACTCCTTGATCCAGGAATACTCCAGCTGGAGCGCCTCGACCTCCGTGGACACCACCGTCCACTCCACGGAGGCGGCCGTGGTGACCATGGTGCGGGTGCGCGGATGGAGCCCGGCGAGATCCTGGAAGTAGCTCGCCAGGCGCTGGCGCAGGCTCTTCGCCTTTCCGACGTAGATCACCCGGCGGTGCTCGTCGCGAAAACGGTAGACCCCCGGCGAGTCGGGGATCTCGCCCGGTTTGGGGCGGTAGCTGGAGGGGTCGGCCATGTCTCACACCCTACTGGCGGGCACCGACACGGCGGCGGGGCCGTGCGGCCACGGGCCGGGCACCGCCCCGGAAGGGTTATGACCGGCGGGAAACGGGAAGGTGGGGGGTCCGGCCCCTCGGGCGGGATGCCAGCAGAATGCGGACGCGGTCACGAGTCGGAGGGCTGGTCGGACAATGCGACAGACACGGATCGGGAAAACACGACGGCCGGCCGCCCGCGCCCGCCGGTACGCGGACGAGACGGCCGCCCTCCCCGACTCCCTCGACCCACGCGACCCCGACATCGTGCGCGCCAAGCGCCTGGGTCCGCGTCCGAAGGACGGCCGCGGCGCGGCAGGCCGGTCGTAGGGAAGGCGCGGAGAAGCCGCGGGAACCCTTATCAGCGGGGTGTCAGGGGCCGTGCCGGCCTTCAAGCCGGCACGGCCCCTGACGTGTGCGCACCGCACGTGGGCACCGCGCGGCGCCCACATGTTGGGCATCAGGTGTTGTCGGGAATTGGTCAACACGCTTCAATGCGGGGGAACTCGGGGACCCTGAACGGCGGCTTACGGATGTGAGGACCCCTCCGCGCCGACGGGGGAGGGCCCCGGGGTGTGCAGAGCGAACGGCCTGACCAGCCGTTGTGGACATCAGAGAAAGGCCCCTGCATGCCGCACGCCACACCGCACACGGACACCACCACCGCGGAACTGGACTCGGCCCTGCGCGGCGGCCCCTTCCATGTCGCCCTGCGGGCCGCGATAGCCGCCCGCGGCCTGCCGCTGCAGCGGGTGCAGCACCATCTGTCGCGCCATGGCGTGAAAGTGGGTGTCACCAGCCTCAGTTACTGGCAACAGGGCGCCCGCCGCCCGCAGCGCGCCGAGTCGCTGCGGGCCGTACGGGCGCTGGAGGAGATCCTGGAGCTGCCGGAGGAGTCGCTGATCCGTCTGCTCGCCGAGTCCGACGAGCAGGCGCTGGGCGGTCACCCCCAGGGCCGTTCCTACCGCTCGCTGGTCGAGGCCTCGGGCGTCCTGACGAGGCTGCTGGCCGAGCTCGGCGCCACCCGGGACAGCGGGCTGCAGACCCTGGGCCACCATGAGCGGGTGCGGATCGGGGAGCACCGGGAGCTGGCGGAGCGTGAGTCCCACCACATCGTGCGCGCCCACCGGGACGGCATCGACCGCTTCGTGGCCGTCCACCACGGCGACCCCGGTGCCGCACCGGCCCGGATGACCGTGCACGCCCTGGAGAACTGCCGTACCGGCCGCGTCCGCCGTCAGCAGGACACCGGCCTGCTCGCGGCCGAGCTGCTCTTCGACACACGGCTGCGGGCCGGTGACACGTTCCTCTTCCGGTACGCCGTGGAGGACGGCACGGCCGGTGTCTCGCGCGAGTACGTGCACGGGACGGACTCCCCCGGCGGCCAGTACGCGCTCCAGGTGCGCTTCGACGCCGGGGGGCTCCCGGCGCGCTGCCACCGGTTCACCCAGCACTCCGCGGCGGCACCGCGCGGCAGCCGTCAGGAGCTGGCGGTCAGCGCCCGGCACCGTTCGGTGCACCTGGTCGAACCACGCGTGCGAACGGGGTACGTGGGGATCGGCTGGGACTGGGACTGACCTCCGGCTCCGGGCCGGGCCCGGCCTCACGGCTCGGCCCGGCGGCTCATGTCCGCGGCTTCGCGACGATCGTGCCGTCGCGGGCCTCGACGGAGAGCGGTGTCAGTGGTGCCACCGCCGGCTCGCGCAGCACCCTGCCGGTGGTGGCGTCGAACTCGCTGCCGTGACAGGGGCAGATCAGCTTCGTCCCCTTCAGCCGGTTGATGGGGCAGCTCGCGTGCGTGCAGAGGGTGCTGTACGCCGTGAAGGAGCCGTCCTCGTTCCGGCTGACCACGATGTTGTGGTCCCAGAACAGCTTGCTGCTCCCCGGGGCGACCTCGCTCTCCGTTCCGAGTTCGACGGGCCCGGTCGGCGGTGAGGGCCTCTCCTCGCCTCCCCCGCAGGCGGTGAGGCCGAGTCCGGCCACAGGGCTGAGAGCCATCCCCCTCAGGACGGTACGACGGCTCGCGGCGGATCGGCCGGACATGGGAACTCCACTGGTCGGGCGGCGGTACGGGGCGACCATACCGGGGGCGCCCCTTCCGCCTGCCGCGTGGGGAGCGGGTGGGGCGGGCGGGACGGGACCGGCGGGGACCGCACGTGCCCGAGCGACGTAAACGTTTGCGCAAGCGTTTACGTCTGCCGTCGGATGGGATAGCTTCCCCGTCACGGAGCCACGACGGGGCATCCGCGCCGGCCGGGTGTGCGAAGGGAGTGGGCGATGGCGACCATGACGGACGTGGCGCGGTGCGCCGGGGTCTCGGTCGCGACCGTCTCGCACGTCCTGAACGGCACACGTCCGGTGCTCCCGCACACCCGCCAGGCGGTCCTGGACGCCGTCGAGGAACTCGGCTACACCCCGAACACGCTGGCCCGCTCGCTGGTGACCTCCCGTACCCGTTCGATCGGGCTCGCGGTGTCGGCGATCAGCAACCCGTACTTCACCGAGATCCTCCAGGGTGTCGAGGCGGCCGCCCTGGAGTACGGCTACAGCCTGCTCATCGCCGATCCGCACGACGACCCCGAGCACGAGCGCAAGGTGGTGCAGCTGCTGCACGAGCGCCGGGTGGAGGGCGTGGTCGTCGCACCGTCCGCGCAGCCGCGCGAGCTGCTCGCCTACCTCGGGCGCCATCAGGTGCCGGCCGTGTTCCTGGACCGGGTGGTCGGGGATTTCGGGGAGGACGGCCCGCGCTTCGACCAGGTCTGCGCCGAGAACACCGAACCGACGGCCCTGCTGGTCGCGCACCTGGCCGGGCTCGGTCACCGCCGGATCGCCCTGGTCGCCGGGCGGCCCGGGTTCAGCACCACCGCCGAACGGATCACCGGCTACCGGCACGGCCTGGCGGGGGCGGGGCTGCCGTTCGACGAGCGGCTCCTGGTGCACGGCGACTCCGAGTCGGCGGGCGCCGAACGGGCCACCGGCGACCTGCTCTCCCTCGGCTCTCCCCCGACCGCGGTGGTCACCGGGAACAACGCCATGACGATCGGCGCGCTGCGCGCCCTGCGCGCCCACGGTCTCTCCGTGCCCGGGGACATCGCGCTGTGCTGCTTCGACGACTTCGCCTGGGCGGACCTGTTCTCCCCCCGGCTCACCGCGATCGCCCAGCCCGGCAAGGAGATCGGCGCCCGTGCCGTCCAGGTGCTCCTGGACCGCCTGGCCGCGCCGGACCGGCCCGCGCGGACCGAGCGGCTCTCCTGCGCCTTCGTGCACCGCACCTCCTGCGGCTGCCAGGACCCGGCAGCCCTCCACGGAACCCGAGAAAGGGACCCCTCGTGATCGTCGTAGCCGGTGAGGCACTGATCGACCTGGTACCGCAGGGCGCGGGCGCGCTCACGGCGTTGACGCCGGCGCTCGGTGGCGGCCCCTACAACACGGCGGTGGCACTGGGCCGTCTCGGCTCCCCCGTCGCCTTCTGCTCCCGGGTGTCCCGCGACGCCTTCGGCGAGGCGCTGCTGGACCGGCTGCGCGAGACCGGCGTGGCGGTGTCGTCGGTGCAGCGCGGTGACGAGCCCACGACGCTCGCCGTCGCCACGGTCTCGGCGGACGGCTCGGCGGTCTACTCCTTCTACGTGGAGGGGACGGCGGACCGGCTCTTCGCGGCACCGGACGCGTTGCCGGCCGGCACCCGCGCGGTGTCGTTCGGCACCTGCTCCCTGGTGCTGGAGCCGGGGGCGACCGCGTACGAGGAGCTGATGCGCACCGCCCACGCGCGGGGCGTGTTCACGGCGCTGGATCCCAACATCCGGCCGGGGCTGATCCCGGACCCCGACGCCTACCGGAGCCGGTTCCTGAGCTGGCTGCCCTCGGTGTCGCTGCTGAAACTGTCCGAGGAGGACGCCCGCTGGCTCGGCGGCACCCCCGCGCGGTGGCTGGCGGCCGGTCCGGCGGCGGTCGTGGTCACCCGGGGCGGTGACGGGCTGACCGTGTTCACGCGGGAGGGCGGCGAGTACACCGTGCCGGGTGAGCGGGTCGAGGTGGTGGACACGATCGGAGCGGGTGACACCGTCAACGCGGCCCTGCTGCACGGTCTGGCGGCCCGGGACGCACTCAGCGAGCAGGGGGCGGCCGAGCTGGGCGCGGACGGCTGGCGGGAGCTGCTCGGTTTCGCGGCGCGTGCGGCGGCGGTCACCTGCTCGCGCGCGGGCGCGGAGCCTCCGTACGCGCGTGAAGTAGCCGTTTGACGGCCGCCCCGCCGGTTCCGCCGCCGGTCGAGGGCCAACGAGCAGGCGCGTGGAGGAGACCGTGGCTTCACCCCACACCCCTCGTTGACCCCACGGCAGGCGAGCTGGACCTCCCCGCCGGGGCGGGGAGGTCCGTTCCTCGGGGGGTCCCCGGCCCCGGGCGCACCCCCGCTCTCGCGGGGGTGCGCCCGGTCCCAGCCGCCTGCCCCTACCGCTTGACTGCCGCCTTCCGTCGGCCGACAGCCTTCTTCGCCGGTGCCTTCACAGGGCGTGCGGCATCACTGATCTTTTCCGGCTCGAGAATCTCCCGCAGGAACTTGCCGGTGTGGCTGGCCGGAACCCCGGCCACCTGCTCGGGCGTGCCCTCCGCGACGACCAGGCCACCGCCGGAACCGCCCTCGGGCCCCATGTCGACGACCCAGTCCGCGGTCTTGATCACATCGAGGTTGTGCTCGATGACGATGACCGTGTTGCCCTTGTCGACCAGGCCGGACAGGACGGTCAGCAACTTGCTGATGTCCTCGAAGTGCAGTCCGGTGGTCGGCTCGTCCAGGACGTAGACCGTGCGGCCGGTGGAGCGCCGCTGCAGCTCGCTCGCGAGCTTCACCCGCTGGGCCTCGCCGCCGGACAGGGTCGTGGCCGCCTGGCCGAGTCGTACGTACCCGAGACCGACGTCGTGGAGCGTCTTCATGTGGCGGGAGATCGCCGGGACCGCCTCGAAGAAGTGCATGGCCTCCTCGATCGGCATGTTCAGGACGTCGGCGATGGACTTGCCCTTGTAGTGGACCTCCAGGGTCTCCCGGTTGTAGCGGGCGCCGTGGCAGACCTCGCACGGGACGTAGACGTCCGGGAGGAAGTTCATCTCGATCTTGATGGTGCCGTCGCCCGAGCAGTTCTCGCAGCGGCCCCCCTTGACGTTGAAGGAGAACCGGCCGGGCATGTAGCCGCGGACCTTCGCCTCCGTCGTCTCGGCGAACAGCTTGCGGACGTGGTCGAAGACGCCGGTGTACGTCGCCGGGTTGGATCGCGGGGTGCGGCCGATGGGCGACTGGTCGACGTGCACGACCTTGTCGACGAGGTCGTCGCCGTCCACGCGCGTGTGCCGGCCGGGGACGTTGCGGGCGCCGTTCAGCTCGCGGGCCAGGTGGGTGTACAGGATGTCGTTGACCAGCGTGGACTTGCCGGAGCCCGAGACGCCGGTGACCGCCGTGAACACGCCGAGGGGGAAGGAGACCTCGATGTCCCGCAGGTTGTTCTCGCGGGCTCCGTGCACCGTGAGCCGGCGTGCCGGGTCGAGCGGGCGGCGGACGTCCGGCAGCGGGATCGCCTTCCGGCCGGACAGGTACTGCCCGGTCTGCGACTCGGTGTTCTCGAGCAGTTCCTTCAGGACCCCGCTGTGCACGACCTTGCCGCCGTGCTCACCGGCGCCGGGACCGATGTCGACGATCCAGTCGGCGACCTTGATGGTGTCCTCGTCGTGCTCGACGACGATGAGCGTGTTGCCCATGTCGCGGAGCCTGATCAGCGTCTCGATCAGCCGGTGGTTGTCGCGCTGGTGCAGGCCGATGGACGGCTCGTCGAGGACGTAGAGGACGCCGACGAGGCCGGAGCCGATCTGGGTGGCCAGGCGGATGCGCTGGGCCTCACCGCCGGAGAGGGTGCCCGCCGCGCGGTTCAGCGAGAGGTAGTCGAGGCCCACGTCGACCAGGAACCGCAGCCGCTCGTTGACCTCCTTCAACACCCGCTCGGCGATCTTCTTGTCGCGGGCGGAGAGCTTGAGCTCGCCCAGGAAGTCCGCGCACTCACTGATGGACATGGCCGAGATGTCGGCGATCGACTTCCCCATCACCGTGACGGCGAGAACGATGGGCTTGAGACGGGTGCCCGCGCAGGAGGCGCAGGCGACCTCGCGCATGTACCCCTCGAAGCGCTCGCGGCTGGCGTCGCTCTCGGCCTCGCTGTGCCGGCGCTTGACGAAGGGAACGGCCCCCTCGAAGGCCGTCGTGTACCGGCGCTCGCGCCCGTACCGGTTGCGGTAGCTGACCTCGACCTGGGTCTTGTGGCCGTTCAGCAGGGCCTTCTTGGCGCGCTGCGGCAGACCGGCGAAGGGGATGTCGGTGCGGAAACCGAGCGCGTCGGCGAGGGCGCCGATCAGCCGGGCGAAGTAGTCCTTGGTGTGCCCGTGCGACCAGGGGTGGATGGCGCCCTCGTCGAGGCTCTTGTCCGGGTCGGGGACGATCAGCTCCGCGTCGACCTCCATGCGCGTGCCGATGCCTCCGCATTCGGGGCAGGCGCCGAAGGGCGAGTTGAAGGAGAAGGAGCGGGGCTCCAGCTCCTCGAAGGAGAGGTCGTCGTAGGGGCAGTACAGGTGCTCGGAGAACATGCGCTCGCGCTCGGGGTCGTCCTCCGGGAGGTCGACGAAGTCGAGCACGACCATGCCGCCGGACAGGCCGAGCGCGGTCTCGACGGAGTCGGTGAGGCGGCGCTTGGCGGTGTCCTTCACCGTGAGGCGGTCCACGACCACCTCGATGGTGTGCTTCTCCTGCTTCTTCAGCGCGGGCGGGTCGGACAGCTGGACGGTCCCGCCGTCCACCCGCGCACGGGAGTAGCCCTTGGTCTGGAGCTCGGCGAAGAGGTCGGCGAACTCCCCCTTGCGCTCCCGCACCAGCGGCGACAGCACCTGGAAGCGGCTGCCCTCCGGCAGCTCCAGCACCCGGTCGACGATGGCCTGCGGCGACTGGCGCGAGATGGGCCGGGAGCACTGGGGGCAGTGCGGCTTGCCGATGCGGGCGAAGAGCAGCCGCAGGTAGTCGTAGACCTCGGTGATGGTGCCGACCGTGGAGCGCGGGTTGCGCGAGGTCGACTTCTGGTCGATGGAGACGGCCGGGGACAGGCCCTCGATGAAGTCGACGTCGGGCTTGTCCATCTGGCCGAGGAACTGCCGGGCGTACGAGGAGAGCGACTCCACGTAGCGCCGCTGCCCCTCGGCGAAGATCGTGTCGAAGGCCAGCGAGGACTTGCCCGACCCCGACAGGCCCGTGAAGACGATGAGCGAGTCGCGCGGGAGGTCGAGCGAGACGTTCTTGAGGTTGTGCTCGCGGGCTCCACGGACGATGAGACGGTCGGCCACGCCGGTCCGCACCTTTCTTGAGAGAAGTGACAGGGGCGGGACCCCCGTGCTTTCTCACACTAGGGCGAGCCACTGACAACGCCGGTCGGATTCACGGGTTGACAACAGTTCCCGGCTCTCCAGCATGCCCGACGCCGCGTCCGAGCTTATAGCACGTGCATTCGATTCACGCTCTTCTCCCGCCGCCTTCACCCGAAGGTGTGGCGGGGCTAGGGTCGGTACCATGATTGATCACGTCCATGACCTGGCGTCCGTACACGACGCAACCGAGCGGCTGCTCCTCGCGGTCGGCACACTGGACAACGCCGCTGTGACGAAGACGTCACGGCTTCCGGGCTGGACCCGCGGCCACGTGCTGGCCCACCTCGCGCGCAACGCGGACGCCTTGGTGAACGTTCTGGAGGGGCGTCCCATGTACGTCTCCGGCGCCGCGCGGGAGGCCGACATCGAGCGGGACGCCACGCGCCCCCTCGACGTGCAGCTCGCGGACCTGCGGGAGACGGCGGCCCGCGTCCAGCGGGTGGGCGCGGCACCGGCGGACTGGTCGCGCACCGTGGAACTGCGCGGCAGTGTCACGGACCGGGCGGCCCGGGTGCCGTTCCGACGCTGGGCCGAGGTGGAACTGCACCACGTGGACCTCGATGTCGGCTACGAGCTCGAGGACCTCCCGGCGGAGTTCACCGAGCGGGAGATCGGTTTCCTGGCGGCGCGGTTCGACGGCCACCAGGACGTGCCCACGACCCGTCTGACCACCGCCGACGGCCGGACCTGGACCACCGGGGGCGGGGCGGCCGGCGACCCGGTCGAGGTCGGGGGGCCGGCCGCGGCCCTGCTCGGCTGGCTCGCCGGGCGCCGTGACGGCTCGGGGCTGACGGTGACGTCCGGCACCCTGCCCGCCCTCCCCCCGCTATAGGCTGACCACCATGACGTACAGCGGGCGTGTGACGGTCGGCGGGGCGGCCGACGTGCACGAACTCAAGGACCTGATGATCACCAAGGTCGCCGTCGGCCCCATGGACAACAACGCCTATCTGCTGCGCTGCCGGGCCACCGACGAGCAGCTGCTGATCGACGCGGCCAACGACGCGGACACCCTGCTGGGCACGATCGGTGACGACGGCATCGCCTCCGTCGTCACCACGCACCGGCACGGCGATCACTGGCAGGCGCTCGAGCGGGTGGTGGCGGCCACCGGTGCCCGCACCCACGCGGGCCGGGACGACGCCGAGGGCATCCCGGTGCCGACGGACGTCCTGGTCGACGACGGCGACACGGTCCGGGTCGGCCACGTGGAACTCACCGCGCGCCACCTCGTCGGCCACACACCCGGCTCGATCGCCCTCGTGTACGACGATCCGCACGGGCATCCCCACCTCTTCACCGGGGACTGTCTCTTCCCGGGCGGCGTGGGCAACACCCACAAGGACCCGGAGGCGTTCGCCCGGCTGCTCCATGACGTCGAGACGAAGATCTTCGACGTGCTCCCCGACGAGACCTGGGTCTACCCCGGGCACGGCGACGACACCACGCTGGGCGCCGAGCGCCCGCAGCTGCCCCGGTGGCGCGCACGGGGCTGGTGAGCGGCCGCCGGGCGACACGGCACAGGGGCCGGCCGGTCCGGGTGAGCCCCGCCCTTCGGGGCGGGGCTCACGCCGGTGCCCGTCCGGTGCCGGCCAGCGCCGCGATCCGCTCCACCGCGAACACGTACCCCTGGACCCCGCAGCCCGCGATGACCCCGTCGGCCCGCAGCGAGACGTAGGAGTGGTGCCGGAAGGACTCGCGCCGGTGGATGTTGGAGATGTGGACCTCCACCACGGGCAGTCCGTCACAGGCGTTGAGGGCGTCCAGGATGGCTACGGAGGTGTGCGAGTAGGCGCCGGGATTGATCACGATGCCGCTGTGCTCCAGCCGCGCCTCGTGGATCCAGTCCACCAGCTCGCCCTCGTGATTGGACTGTCGCAGGTCCACCGTGCCTCCGTGCGCGCCTGCCGCCTCGACGCACAGGGCCTCCACGTCGGCGAGTGTCTCGGAGCCGTAGATCTTCGGCTGACGCTGACCGAGCAGGTTCAGATTGGGGCCGTTGAGAATCATGATCGGGGCATCGGCCAGGCTGCGGTGCACAGGTCCTCCGGTCCGTTCGGAAAAGATCGGAAAAGGTCGGGACGAGGTCTATCACGCCCCGCCGACGGTCGTCCCGGTCCCGCTGTGCCGGGGGAACCGCCTCCGGCGCTACGGGTTGATCGCCAGTTCGAGGCAGGCCGCGAGGATCACCAGGTGCACCCCGCCCTGGAGCGGCGTGGCCCGGCCGGGGCGCACGGTCAGGGCACCGACGACCACGGTCGGGGCGAGCAGCACCGTACGGGTGTTGCCGAGGCCCAGGACGAGCGGACCGGAGAGCCAGAGGGAAGCTGTGGCGACCGCGGGATGGTCAGGCCGATGCCGGCCATCGCCGAGCCGAGCGCGAGATTCACACTGGTCTGCATCCGTGCGCGCCGCGCGGCGCGCACGGCGGCGATGGTCTCGGGCAGCAAGGCCAGCAGGACCAGCAGGACCAGCAGGACCAGCAGGACCAGCAGGACCAGCAGGACCAGCAGCGCGATGATCACACCGACGACGGCGTGGGGCAGCCCGGCCGACTTGACACCGGATCCGATGGCGGGTGAGACGCCTTTGGCCAGGCCGACCACCCCCACCAGGGCCGGGCCGAGCAGCCCGAGGCTGATCAGGGCGGTGCGGCTGGACGGTGCGGCCGTGTGCTCGCTCTCCGGGGCCACGACCGGCCTGGGCTTGCCGGGCTTGACCACGGGCAGGAAGTAGTCGCGGTGCCGGACGGTCCGTGTCGCGACGAACAGGCCGTAGAGGATCAGCGAGGTGACCGCGGCGAAGGCGAGCTGTACCCCGGAGGATTCCGGGCCCGGCTTGCTGGTGGTGAACGTCGGCAGCACCAGGGTGAGGGTCGCCAGCGTGGCGAGCGCGGCGCCGGCGCCTTCCGGATTGAAGGTGGCCGTGCCGTGCCGCAGCGAACCGACCAGCAGACTCACACCGAGGATGCCGTTGCAGGTGATCATCACGGCCGCGAAGACGGTGTCCCTGGCCAGGGACGCGGTGTCGGGCCCTCCGTCGAACATCAGGGTGACGGTCAGTGCGACCTCGGTGATCGTGACGGCGACCGCGAGGACCAGTGACCCGAAGGGCTCACCGACCCGGTGGACCACCACCTCCGCATGGTGCACCGAGGCCAGCACGGCTGTCGCCGGCACCACGGCCGCCACGGCGATGACCGCGCCGGACAGTTCGCTTCCCCGGGTCAGAGCCAGGAGAACCACCGCGAGGACGGGGACCGCGCTCGTCCACCGGCCCGCGGGTGGTCCGATCCACGCGGTCATGCGGAGCCCTCGGACCTGGAGGGACCGTGGAGTTCCATCGCTCGGCACCCTGAGGAGGGCGTCAGCGTATGGGTCACTTCGAGGTCCCCGCTCCCTACGGGTGCCCGACCGTGCGACCGGTCCCGCCGGGCCCGGCGAACCCGATCGCTCGCATCGTCCCCGTCGCTCCGAGGTCGCGGTGGTCGCGGTGGTCGCGGTGGTCGCGCATGATCTCCTCTGCCGGCCGGGGACGGTCGGCGGCGGGCGGCAGTGAGCGCGACCGCGCCCCCGGCGGGTCGTTCTCTCCCGGTCCGGTACGAGACAGGCAGATGCCGGGAGCGGTGCGTGGCTGCCTGCCGCGCTCCGCTCCCGGACATCTCCTGCCCGTTCCCGGACGGGTCGGAGGCCGGGTCAGACGTCGATGCTGTCCTTGTCGGTGCCCTCGGCCCGGCCCTCCTCGGCCCGGTCCTTCAGCGCCTGCTTCCTGGAGGCCCTGAGGCTGGTGATCGTGGTGACGATCAGGACACCACAGATCACGCCCAGCGACACCGGGATGCTGATCTCGGGAACATGCACCCCGGACTCGTGCAGTGCGTGCAGCACCAGCTTCACACCGATGAAGCCGAGAATGATCGACAGGCCGTAGGACAGGTGGACCAGCTTCCGCAGCAGACCGCCGATGAGGAAGTACAGCTGCCGCAGACCCATGAGGGCGAACGCGTTCGCGGTGAACACGATGTACGGGTCCTGGGTCAGACCGAAGATCGCGGGGATCGAGTCGAGCGCGAAGAGCACGTCCGTGGTGCCGATGGCGAGCATCACGACCAGCATCGGGGTCATGACCCGCTTGCCGTTCTGCTCGATCCACAGCTTGGTGCCGTGGTACCGGTCGGCCACGCCGAACCTGCGCTCGGCGGCCTTGAGGAGCTTGTTCTCCTCGAACTCCTCGTCCTCCTCGTCGGAGCGGGCCTCCTGGACGAGCTTCCAGGCCGTGTAGATCAGGAAGGCACCGAAGATGTAGAAGACCCACGAGAAGCTGGCGATGATCGCGGCGCCCGCGGCGATGAAGATCGCCCGCAGCACCAGGGCGATGAGCACACCGATGAGCAGCACCCTCTGCTGGTACTGCGACGGCACCGCGAACTTCGCCATGATCAGGACGAAGACGAACAGGTTGTCGACGCTCAGCGACTTTTCGGTGATGTAGCCGGCGAAGAACTCACCTGCGGGCTGTCCCCCGCCGAAGACCAGCAGGCCGAGCCCGAAGAGGACGGCCAGGGCGATCCAGACAACGGTCCAGATGCCCGCTTCCTTGATGGAAACGTCGTGCGGCTTGCGCCCGATCAAGAAGTCGATCGAGATGAGGGCGAGAAGGCCCACGACGGTCAGGACCCAAAGGGTCGAGGTAACTTCCACTGCGCCTCCGGCAGATACGTCTCACGGAAAATGTCAGCGTCATCGCTGCCGGAGGTCTCTTCCACCCGGGCCCTCCGGTGCTTGGCTGCACCGGGCAGGCCATGGGCCGGCGCCCCGGGATCAGGCCTGATCCGTATTGACGGGGTCACCGCACAGACAGGGAGTACTCCCCTCCGTGTGCAAAACCTTACCGTCATCGCCAAGGTTTGGTAAAGAGCGGGGTAAAGGAAAAACCAAAGTCCCAGGTGGGGCGTGGTACCGCAAGGGCAGGGTCCAAGAGATGGGACGCCACCGCGGCGATTACGGACACACGGTCACGGGTGCCCGGTCAGGGGCGCCATGCCCGTCGGGCCTCGGCGACCCGGGTGAGCACCTGCTGGAGAACCTGGCTGCCCGGCGGCACGAGCGGGGGCTCGTACGTCCAGGCGTGTCCGACCCACGGGTCGGCCAGATGACTGCCGGCCACCGGGGTCAGCCGCAGCAGGGAGCGCCACAGGGGATCGAGCAGCGGGCCGTATCCGGCGGCCTCCTCCCGGTCGGCGACCATCATCAGGTGGACGCCGGAGGCCGGGCCCTCGTCGGCGAGGTAGCGCAGCTGGTTCACGGCACGGTCGTCGAAACCGTGCGGGAAGTCGTTGACGATCAGCAGCTGCTGGGAGGTGTCGAAGCCGGGCGGCAGCGAGTCGGCCGCCGAGCCGCGCAGCGCCATCTGCACCAGGTCGACGCGCTGGGTGAGCCGGCCCAGGACCTCCGCGACGCCCGCGGCGCCCTGGGCGGGCGGGGCCGCCAGCACACCGCTGCGCGTCAGCGGAACCAGCGGCTGCGCGCCCGACCCGGCCGGGTCGACGACGTGCACGGTGAACTCGCCCGCCGGGTGGACGGCGAGCAGGCGTGCCGCGTGTGCCACCGCCGTCTCCATGGCGAGACGCCGCATGGCGTGGGCGTCGGTGAACGACTCGTCCGGGGCGTCGGTCCGGCCGCTGTCGATCCACAGGCCGCGCTCCAGCGGCAGCCGGAGCAGCATCGGGATGCGGATCCGGTCGGCCTCGGGCAGCCGGAGGTCGCCCAGGCGCAGCGCCATGGGAATCTCCATCGGTACCCGGTAGGCGTGCCAGACGGGGCTGTCCCAGTGTGCGTAGGCCGCGGGCAGGGCGGGTTCGACGACCTCGGCCTCGGCGACGAGCTGGGCGAGGTCGCGGTCGAGGGCCTCCCTCGCCCGGTCGGCGAGCTCGGCCTGCCGGGCGCCGGCCGCCTCGCGTGCCGCGTCGCCCTGGCCGCCGATCCGGTTGCGCGGGTCGGACAGGACCTGCTCCAGCTCCTTGTCCATGCGGGACTCGGCGAAGTCGACGGCACTGCGGTAGGCGGCGGTGGTGCGGGCCAGGTCCTCGAACATGCCCCAGACCTGGTTGTAGAGGCGCTCCTCCATGGACCAGCCGGTCGCGTCGCCCGCGACGGGCTGCGCGGGCTGTCCCGGAGGGGCCGGGGGCGCGGTCGGCGGGGGAGGAGGAGGCGCGGCACTCGGCCGGCGGGGATGGCTGTAGTCGATGGGGCCGCCGACGGTCGCCGTGGACGGATCCACGGCTCCTCCGGGGTGGGCCGGCCGCGCTCCGCCCCGGCCCGGTGGCCCGGCCGGCTGCCCGCCGTACGCGGGCGGCACGGGGCCGGGGGCACCCCGGGGTGCGGTGCCGCCGCCCTGGTCGGAGTGGGGGGCCGGAGTGGCCGCCCGGCGGGAACGGTCGCCTTCGGAAGGGCGGGGCGGGGGCGCCTGCACGGAGCGGGCCAGACCCCGGGCGACCGCTTCCTCGATGCTGCCCGCGAGTCGCCTCGCCTGGGGCAGGGCCTGGTCGGTGAGGAGCTCGGCCAGGCCGCCGGCGTATCCCTGACCGACCGCGCGCACCTTCCAGGCGCCCTGGCGCCGGTAGAGTTCCAGGGCGACGACGGCCGTCTCGGCTTCCAGGCCGGTGATGGTGTAGCTGGCCACTTCGGTGCCGTCCAGCCCGGTGACCGCGACGAAGGGTGCGGCGACGGTGCCGAAGCGGGTGGGGCCCTGGCCGGCGGGGGCGGGCAGGGCGAGCAGCACGCCGACGCGGTGGACCGCGTCGGCCAGGGCGTCCAGGTCCACCGCGAGCCGGTGGTCGGCCGCGGCCTGCCGCGACACCTCCAGGCCGGGCCGGGTGGGCGAGCCCGGGTGGGCCACCCACTCCGCCCCGTGGATCCTGCCGTCCTCGTCGCCGAGCGCGGCCACGGTCACGACCGGCGTGCCGGCCGAGACCCGGATCTCGAGACGGGACTGGGAGAGCGGGTGGTTCTGCCCCCGCACCAGCTCAGCCGTCATCGTCCTCGTCCCCCCGTGTCGCGTGCTTCGCGTGTGTCGCTCGTGTTCTGCCGCTCGTCTTCCGTCGTTCGTGACGTGCCGCTCGTGACGTGCTGCCCGCAGCGTCACAGGCGGTGGTCCGGGCGCCGCCTGTGGCGCTCAGAGCACCGGCAGGATCGCGGGCATCAGGTCCTGGAAGGTGCGGCCGTTGGCCGGGTTGCCGAGGGCGGTCATCGTCCAGCCCGTGCCCGAGCGGTGCACCTTCGCCATCAACTGCGCCGTGTAGGCGCCGCCGCCGGCCAGCGTGTAGCGGGCGAGCTCCTCGCCGTTGGTCTCGTCGACGAGACGGCAGAACGCGTTCTGCACCTCCTGGAAGGTCTGGCCCGTGAAGGAGTTCACGGTGAAGACGATCTGGTCGATGTGGACCGGGACACGGGACAGGTCGACGAGAATGGCCTCGTCGTCGCCGCCCTGGCCGACGCCGCCGACGAGGTTGTCGCCGGTGTGGCGCACGGAGCCGTCGTCGCTCACCAGGTGGCGGAAGAAGACGACGTCGACCGGCTGCCTGTCCGCGAACAGGACGGCGGAGGCGTCCAGGTCGATCTCCCGGGTACGCGAGCCGAACAGGCCGCGGCGGGGGGCGGCCTGCCAGCCGAGACCCATACGGACCGCAGTCAGGCTGCCGCCGTCGTTCTTCTGCAGACTGATGGCCTGACCCTTGGTCATGTTGACGGTCACGCGCTGATTCCCCTCTCGGACTTCCCCTGTTGCCGCGAAACCGCGGATGTCCAGAACCCTACGCAGGAGCACTGACAGTGACGCACCCCGGTCCGCGCTTTGTGTCGGTCCTGCAACACAGCCCGTACCGGACGGGCACCGTAGCGGAACGCGGCGCCGTCAGGACAGGCCCGCCTCCCGCATCTGCCGCAACTCCTTCTTCATCTCGGACACCTCGTCGCGCAGCCGGGCCGCGATCTCGAACTGCAGGTCGGCGGCTGCGGCCCGCATCCGCGCGGTGAGCTCCTCGATCTGCTCGGCGAGCTCCGCCGCGGGCCGGTCGGTGGGCACCGGACCGGCGCCCTTGGCCCGGCCCTTCGCGCCCTTGGCCGCCCTGGTGCCGAGCGCGGGCACGGGGGCCTTGGCCCCGCCACCGTCCTTCTTGGTCTGGCGGTAGCCGGAGCCCAGCAGCTGCTCGGTGTCGATGTCCTCGCGGGCGATCTGGGAGACGATGTCGTTGATCTTCTTGCGGAGCGGCTGGGGGTCGATGCCCTTCGCCCGGTTGTAGGCGACCTGCTTCTCCCGGCGGCGGTTGGTCTCGTCGATGGCCTTCTCCATCGCCGGGGTGATCCTGTCCGCGTACATGTGGACCTGGCCGGAGACGTTGCGCGCCGCGCGGCCGATGGTCTGGATCAGGGAGGTGCCCGAGCGCAGGAAGCCCTCCTTGTCGGCGTCGAGGATCGCCACCAGGGAGACCTCGGGCAGGTCGAGGCCCTCACGCAGCAGGTTGATGCCGACGAGGACGTCGTACTCGCCGCTGCGCAGCTCCCGGAGCAGCTCGACGCGGCGCAGGGTGTCGACGTCGCTGTGGAGGTAGCGGACCTGGATGCCGAGTTCGAGGAAGTAGTCGGTGAGGTCCTCGGCCATCTTCTTGGTGAGCGTGGTCACCAGGACGCGCTCGTCCTTCTCGACCCGCGAGCGGATCTCGTGCACCAGGTCGTCGATCTGGCCCTCGGTGGGCTTGACCACGACCTCGGGGTCGACCAGGCCGGTGGGGCGGATGATCTGCTCGACGACGCCGTCCGAGCGGGAGAGCTCGTACTGGCCGGGGGTGGCCGACAGGTACACGGCCTGGCCGATGCGCTCCTGGAACTCCTCCCACTTCAGCGGGCGGTTGTCCAGGGCGGAGGGGAGCCGGAAGCCGTGGTCGACGAGGGTGCGCTTGCGGGACGCGTCGCCCTCGTACATGGCGCCGATCTGGGGCACGGTGACGTGCGACTCGTCGATGACCAGGAGGAAGTCGTCGGGGAAGTAGTCCATCAGGGTGTTCGGCGGGGAGCCGGGCAGGCGGCCGTCGAAGTGCATCGAGTAGTTCTCGACGCCGGAGCAGCTGCCGATCTGGCGGAGCATCTCGAGGTCGTAGGTGGTGCGCATCCGCAGACGCTGGGCCTCCAGGAGCTTGCCCTGCTTCTCCAGCTCGGCGAGGCGGCCGGTGAGCTCCTTCTCGATGTCGCCCACGGCCCGCTCCATGCGTTCGGGGCCGGCGACGTAGTGGGAGGCCGGGAAGACGTACAGCTGCCGGTCGTCGCTGATGATCTCGCCGGTGACCGGGTGGAGCGTGGAGAGCGCCTCGATCTCGTCGCCGAACATCTCGATGCGGACGGCGAGCTCCTCGTAGACCGGGAAGATCTCGATGGTGTCGCCGCGGACGCGGAAGGTGCCCCGGGTGAAGGCCAGGTCGTTGCGCGAGTACTGGATGTCCACGAAGCGGCGCAGCAGCTCGTCCCGGTCGAACTCCTCGCCGACGCGGAGCGGCACCATGCGGTCCACGTACTCCTGCGGGGTGCCGAGACCGTAGATGCAGGAGACGGAGGCCACCACGACGACGTCACGGCGGGTGAGCAGCGAGTTGGTCGCGGAGTGGCGCAGCCGCTCGACCTCCTCGTTGATCGAGGAGTCCTTCTCGATGTAGGTGTCCGACTGCGGGACGTACGCCTCGGGCTGGTAGTAGTCGTAGTACGAGACGAAGTACTCGACCGCGTTGTTCGGCAGCAGCTCGCGGAACTCGTTGGCCAGCTGGGCGGCCAGGGTCTTGTTCGGCGCCATGACCAGGGTGGGGCGCTGGAGTTTTTCGATCATCCACGCGGTGGTGGCGGACTTGCCGGTACCGGTCGCGCCCAGGAGGACGACGTCCTTCTCGCCGGCTTCGATGCGCCGGGCGAGATCGGCGATGGCCGTCGGCTGGTCGCCGCTGGGCTGGTAGGGGCTGACGACCTCGAAGGGCGCCACCGTGCGTTCGATCTGGGAAACGGGCCGCATGCCACCCACCGTACGACCCTCCACTGACATCGGTACTCGTGGCGGGTCCCGGTCAGCGGTTCTGCGGGGCGCGGGTGCGGTGCTCGACCGGGCCGCGGGCGCGCAGGCGCAGGCGCGTGGGGTGCGTCGGGGGGGAGTGGTGCCGGGGGTGGGCGGGGATGCCGGGCTTGTGTTCGACGGGCACGGGGCCGGGCCGCCCCGTGACCACCAGCGGGTCGAAGATCACCACGATGCCGGCCAGGACCAGAAGGGCGAGCGGGCCGAGCATCATGGGCGCGAGCAGGGCGGCTGCGGATTCTCCCGCGGTGGGATCGGCCGTCCCGTGGACGTGGATCTCCAGGGCGGCCATGCCGGTGTAGTGCATGCCGGTGACCGCGAGGCCCATGACGAGGCTCGCGCCCACGCTCCACAGGAAACCCCTGGTCTGCGCGGCCGCCCACAGGGCGGCGGTCGCGGCGGCCATGGCGATGGCGACGGACGCGGCGACGGTGGGGGTGTCGTACGCCAGCTGTCCGTCGAGGCTCATGCTGGCCATGCCCAGGTAGTGCATGGAGGCGATGCCGAGGCCGGTGATGGTGCCGCCGGTGAACAGGGCCGTTCCGGTGGCACCCCGGTAGCCGACGATGAAGATCCCGACCCCCACCATGACGACGGCGACGGCGAGGCTGGCGAACGTCATCACACGGTCGTAGTGGATCGGCGTGCCCTCGATCGTGAAACCCATCATCGCGATGAAGTGCATCGTCCATATGCCGGATCCGATGGCCGCCGAGCCCAGGGCGAGCCAGCCGGGGCGCCACGATCCGGCGACGACGAGCGGCCGGGTGGCGCATCTGAGCCCCAGGGCGCCACCGAGGCAGGCCATGAGGAAGGCCACCACCGGTGTGACCAGACCGTAACTGAATCCGTCGACTGTGCTCTGCATGCGCGGCTGCCCTTCCCGCCCTTTGCGTCCCGGAATTCCCGGGTGTGAACCCCCTCCCAGGACCGCGTCGGCGGTCAGGGTTGACGCAGAGAGTATGACCTCACCGGAATGGTTGAACGACCATCGGGCAAAGAAACACGCCCTTGCCCCACTTGTGCGGCACCAGTGTGCGCAGTTGGGCAAGCCTGTTCAATCCGTGGTCATCCTGCGCCCACCCTCGGTCGACTCTCTGCTGTCACAGTTGAGCTGTCCGTGATACCTCGACGCAGGACGGTGATCCGGCCGCCCCGACGTCACCCGCCCGCCCGGCGGTGATCCGCCTGCTCGACGACGACCCGACCGCTCGACGCGAGGAGTACGCATGCACACGCGCACCGTTGTCGCCTCGGCCACCGCACTTCTGGGAGCCGCCTCCCTCCTGCTTCCCCTCTCCCCCGCGCACGGCGCCGGCAGGGGCACGCCCCCCCTGGTCGTCGCCCACCGGGGCGCCTCCGGGTACGCACCTGAAAACACTCTCGCCGCCGTCGACAGGGCGGCCGGGCTCGGTGTCGACTGGGTGGAGAACGACGTCCAGCGCACCAAGGACGGCGAACTCGTCGTCCTGCACGACGACAGTCTGGCGCGCACCACGGACGTCGAGGAGGTCTTCCCCGGCCGGTCGCCCTGGAAGGTGAAGGACTTCACCGCGGCGGAGATCGCCCGGCTCGACGCGGGCAGCTGGTTCGGTCCCGCCTTCGCGGGCACGCGCGTGCCGACGCTGGAGCAGTTCCTCCGAAGGGTCGAGCGGCACGGACAGAAGCTGCTCCTGGAGATCAAGAACCCCAAGCTGTACCCCGGCATCGAGGGCGAGACCCTGAAGGTCCTGAGCAACGAGGGGTGGCTCGACCGCGCGCATCTGGAGAACCGGCTGGTCGTGCAGAGCTTCAGCGCGGACAGCGTGCGGACCGTGCACGAGCTGAAGCCCGGGGTGAGGACCGGCTTCCTCGGTGCGCCTCCCGTGAAGGACCTGCCCGCGTACGCGGACTTCGCCGACCAGATCAACCCCCCGCACGCCTTCCTGTCCATCGGTTACGTCGCCGCCGTCCAGGGCTTCGAGGGACCGCACGGCAAGCCTCTGGAGGTCCTCACCTGGACGGTGGACGGGGCGGCCGCGGCCCGGCGGGTCGCCGGGTTCGGTGTCGACGGGATCATCAGCAACAAGCCGGACGTGGTGCGGGACGCGGTGGGCGGCTGATCCCTCCCCGTCCCTTCCCGGGGTTGTCGGTGACGGGTCGTACGGTGGGGTGCATGGACAGCCACGGACAGTACGGGCAGCAAGTCGTGTGGGCCGTCGTCGGCACCGGCGTCGGCCCTCTGCTGCTGGCCGCGACCCGTGAGGGCCTGGTCGGCGTCGTGTTCCACGCCACGGACGAGGTCCGCGACAGCGCGCTGGAGCGGCTGGCGTCCCGGCTCGGCTGCGAGCCCGCCGAGGAGCCCGGTTCTCCGCTGCTCACCGAGGCGATACGCCAGCTCGAGGCGTACTTCGCGGGTGAGCGGCGCGCCTTCGACCTGCCCCTGGACTGGTCGCTGGTCTCCGGCTTCCACCGGGAGGTCCTGCGCGAGCTGGCCGCCGGCGTGCCGTACGGCACGGTCGTGGGGTACGGCGATCTGGCCGGCCGGGTCGGCCGGCCGGAAGGCGCCCAGGCGGTCGGCGCGGCGATGGGCGCGAACCCTCTGCCGGTGGTCGTGCCCTGTCACCGGGTCGTGGAGAGCGACGGCGGCCTCGGCGGGTTCGGGGGCGGGCTGGAGACCAAGCGCCGGTTGCTCGCCCTGGAGGGCGTGCTGCCGGCGCCCTTGTTCTGAGGGGCGGGCCCGGTCGCGCGGGTCAGCCGTAGTGCCGCGCTTCGAACACGTTTCCGTCGGGGTCGCGGAAGTAGAAACTGCTCCTGGCGAATCCGCGTGCACCGAAGGAGTCGTGCGAGAGGTCCGTCATGGGTACGGACTGTTCCCCGAGGCGGCTGCGGAGGGCGTCGAAGTCGTCCGCGGGCAGGGACAGACAGACGTGGTTGACGGGGTGGCCGGAGGCTTCCGCGGCGCCGGGCAGCATCGTCATGCGTTCCGCCATGGCGAGCGGCATGAGGTCGAGGATGGTCTCCTCGTTGACCCGTACCGAGGGGAAGGGCGCCTCGCCCGCGGAGAAGTCGGCGAGTCTGACCGCTTCCAGGCCGAGCGCCTTCTCGTAGAAGCCGGCGGCCGCGATCGGGTCGCGCACCCAGAGGACGACGTGGTCGAGACGTGCCGTGTTCCCGGTCACGGGTTTCCCGGTCGTGGGTTTCTGCGTCATGGGTTCCAGGCTCCACGAGGTCCGTGGTGGCCCGCAAGGTGTTTGACCGGCCGCCCGGCCCGCCAGGGATGAGGGAGGAGCTGCAGACGGGAGACGGCGCGTGAGCCCTACGGTGTCCGAAGAGGTACGGGAGGCGCTCGCCGCCGGCCGGCCGGTGGTGGCCCTGGAGTCCACGATCATCGCGCACGGGCTGCCCCGGCCGCGCAATCTCCGGGTGGCGCGGGAGCTGGAGGCGGTGGTGCGGCAGGAGGGTGCCGTGCCCGCCACGGTCGCCGTACTGGACGGACGGCCCCGGGTCGGCCTGGACGAGGATCAGTTGGAGCGGGTCGCCCATGAGGACGGCATCCGCAAGCTCGGCCATCGCGACCTGCCGCTCGCGGTGGCGTCCGGGGCGAACGGTGCCACCACGGTGTCGGCCACCGCCCTGCTGGCCGCGCTCGCGGGCGTACGGGTGTTCGCGACCGGCGGGCTCGGTGGCGTGCACCGCGAGTGGACGGCGACCCAGGACGAGTCGGCCGACCTCGGACTGCTGGCACGGACCAGGATCACCGTGGTGTGCGCGGGCGTGAAGTCGATCCTGGACGTACCGGCGACGCTGCAGCGGCTGGAGACCCTGGGGGTCGCGGTCGCCGGGTACGGGACGGACCGCTTTCCCGGCTTCTACCTGTCGGACTCCGGGCACCCCGTGGACTGGCGGCTGGACGCGCCGGAGCAGGTGGCGGAGGTGATGCGGGCGCAGGACGCCCTGGGCGGGCCCGAGTCGGCGCTGGTCGTCGCCAACCCCGTGCCCGAGGAAGAGCAGTTGGACCCCGGGCTGCACGCACGGGTGCTCGACGAGGCGTTGCGCGCGTGCGAGGAGGAGGGCGTCGCCGGTCAGGCGGTCACTCCGTTTCTGCTCGACCACCTGGTACGGCACACCGGCGGCGCGTCCCTCACCGCCAACCTGGCGGCGGTGAGGGGCAACGTACGGCTGGCGGCCCGCATCGCGACGGCCTGGGCCGGGGCGTGAGGCGACGTGACGGCGGCGGTCTTGGGTGACGGGGGCGGCGTTGTCGGGGCGGGCCGTGCGGCGGCGGCCGGCGCCCGATCCGGCACGGGTGCGGGTGCTCCGTCCGGTGCGCTGCTGGTCGTCGGTGACGTCGTCACCGACGTGGTCGCCCGGCACCGGGGGCCGCTCGCCCCGGGTACGGACACCGCTGCGGCGATCCGGACGGTGCCCGGCGGTGCGGGAGCCAATGTGGCCTGCTGGGCGGCGTGCCGGGGCGGCGCGGAGGTGCGGCTGCTCGGACGGGTGGGCGAGGACGCGGCGGCGTGGCACACCCGGGAACTGACCGCCTGCGGGGTGAGTCCCCTGCTGGTGGTCGATCCGCGGGCGCCGACCGGGACCGTGATCTGCCTGGTCGACCAGGACGCGGCGGCCGAGCGGACCTTCCTCACCGACAGCGGCGCCTCGCTGCGGCTCGAACCCGCTGACTGGTCGGACGCGTTGCTGGACGGGGTGGCACGGCTGCACCTGTCGGGCTATCTGCTGTTCGGCGAACCGGGCCGGGCGTTCGTGGCGGTGGCCCTGAGGGCGGCACGCGTGCGCGAAGTGCCGGTGAGCGTGGATCCGGCGTCGGCCGGTTTCCTGGCACGGCTGGGTGCCGACCGGTTCCTGTCCCTGGTCGAGGGTGTGGACATCCTGCTGCCCAGCCGGGACGAGGCGTGCCTGCTCACGGGGTTGCCCGGGGCGGCGGAAGCCGCGGCGCGGCTGAGCCGGCGGGTTCCGCTGGTCGTGTCCAAGCAAGGGTCCGAGGGCGCGCTTCTGGCCCGGGCCGGCCAGGTGTGCGCCCGTGTTCCCGCCGTAGCGGTCACGCCCCTGGACAGCACGGGCGCCGGCGACGCCTTCACGGGCGCGTTCCTCACCGCCCTCATGGCGGGCGCCGACCCGGAACATGCGGCGGCCGAGGGATGCAGGGCGGGTGCGCTGGCCGTGCGTCGGGTGGGAGGCCGCCCGCCGCCACCGGCCTGACGGCCTCGCCCGTCGTCCGTATTCCGTCGTCCGTGGGGCCGTGGTCCCAGGGGCGTGCGTCCCGGGCCGGGACCGTCGGGGCCGTCGCCGGGTGTCACCGGGCCCGGGGTGCCGCGGCGACGGCGGCGGGAGGCAGGCCGGTGCCCTGAGCAGGGCCGGCGGTACGGCTACGGTCGCGCCCCACCACAGGGCACGGCCGCAGGACACGGCACGGCGCAACGGCGCGTGCCACGGCGCGCGTTCAGCCGGACGGGGTCCTGGAGTAGACGTGCTCCGCCCAGGTGGCGATCTGCTCGTCCGGCAGGTGCCGGGCGAGGTCGGCCTCACTGATCATGCCGACCAGACGCTTGTCCTCGATGACGGGGAGCCGGCGGATGCGGTGTGTCTGCATCTCCTGGAGCACCTCGCCGATGTCGGCGTCCGCCGGGATCCAGCGCGGTGTGCCCTTGGCCATCTCCCCCGCGGTGACCCTGGCCGGATCGTGGCCCACGGCGACGCAGCCGACGACGATGTCGCGGTCGGTGAGGATGCCGCACAGGCGCTCGTTCTCGTCGCTGATGGGCAGCGCGCCGACGTTCAGCTCGCGCATCAGCTGGGCGGCGCGGTCGAGCGTCTCGTGGGCGGGGATCCACTGGGCGCCGCGGTGCATGATGTCTCCGGCTGTGGTCATGGGGTACCTCCCGGTGCCGGGCGGCCGGCGCGGCACGGGGCGCACCGCGAGTACCGGCGCCCTTCATTGTCGTCGTGTCACCGGGGTCCCGCACCTTCGCCCGCGCGTCTCAGCCGTGCCATGCCGGGTGGCGGGGGTCGTCGGCGCGTACCAGGACGTCGGCGGTGCCCGCCGGGTCGGTCTCCCGCTCGTAGCGCTCGAAGGCGGGCAGGGTCCAGTGCCCGTCCCCGGGGGTGCGGCGGCGCAGGGCGCCCGGGGAGAGCGAGACGTGGACGCCGAGGTCGAAGGGGAACCGGTGCCTCAGGAGGAGCGGGCCGTGCAGCAGCAGTACACCGCCGGGCGGGAGCGGGACGTAGGGGCTGCGGGTGGCGCGGTCGGTGATGGGGTCCCACAGATCGGGCAGGACCCGTCCGTTCCCGCCGGGTTCGAGAGGCTCGAACACCTCGCGCCGGAGGGCACCGGTGTCGTACCAGCCGTCGTAGTACGACTCCACGTCCTGGTGGCCGTACTCCAGCCGGACCGAGGCGGGGCGCAGGAAGCCCCCTGCGCTCACGACGACGGATGGACGTCCGCGGACGCGCAGGGCCCCGGCGACCCGTTCGGCGAGGTCCCCGGGGCGGGCGGCCGGGGCGCCGTCGAAGGCGACGCGCGGCCGGGTGCCGCCGTCGGCCGTCCTCAGCGTCGCCACACGCTCGGCGAGGAGGTCGCCGAGCCGGTCCCAGGTGATCGCTTCGAATCGCACACCGCCATGATGCGCCGGCCGGCTGGACGCCCGCGTATGGCCCCGCGACGCCCGGCCATGGGCACCACCCCCCGGGTCGGGCTTCACTGGTGGTGACGGTGGCCGCCGGGAGGATTCCCGGCCGGGGACGGGTGGGAGCTGACGACGTGGTGGACGGACCGTACTTCGTGCTGACGGTGCTGGGCGTGCTCGGAACCGGGCTGGTGGCGGGGGTCTTCTGCGCCTTCTCGACGTTCGTGATGAGAGGGCTCGCGGCGCTGCCGCCCGCACGGGGTGTGGCGGCGATGCAGTCGGTGAACACGGCCGCGGTGCGGGCGCCCTTCATGCTGGTCTTCCTCGGCTCGGCGCTGCTGTGCGCGGCGATCGCCGTGGTGGCCCTGGTGACGCGGCCGGACGAGGGCGCGGCCTGGCTGCTGGCCGGCAGCGCCCTGTATCTGTTCGGCGGGTTCGGGGTCACCGCGGTCGCCAACGTGCCGCGCAACAAGACGCTGGCCGGGCTCGATCCCGGCTCCACGGAGGCCGCCGCCCGCTGGAGCGCGTACGTGCGGGGGTGGACACGGTGGAACCATGTGCGCGCGGTCGCCTCGGCGGGTGCCGCGGTGGCGTACGTACTGGCTCTCACCTGACGGTACGGAAGACACGGAGGGCGCGGAAACCACTGTCGGCGGGCCTGCGCGCGGGCATGAGCAGTCGTATCGTGGCCGGGAGGACGCCGGGCTCCGGAGAGCGCCGGGCCCACGGCCCCAGGCCCGGAGCGCGGGTCCGCGGAGACAGGAGACGCCGGGGAGGAGGCCGCCCCGGCCCCGGGTGCGCGTGCCGTCCGGCCGCGAGCGGCACGGCACGCGCGCACGCAGGGAAGAACGCGCACGCAAGGAAGACGGCTGCCATGGCCGATCCCAAGGGGTTCCTGACCACGCCGCGCCAGGACTGGCCGCGCAGGCCCGTCGGGGAACGGGTCCGGGACTGGAACGAGGTCCACGCCCCCGGCGCGCTGCTGCCCATCGTCGGTGCGCAGGCCGACCGCTGCATGGACTGCGGGGTCCCCTTCTGCCACGACGCCTGCCCGCTGGGCAACCTGATCCCCGACTGGAACGACCTGGTGGCGCGCGACGACTGGTGGGCCGCGGCGGAGCGGCTGCACGCGACCAACAACTTCCCCGAGTTCACCGGCAGGCTGTGCCCGGCGCCCTGCGAGGCGGGATGTGTGCTCGCCATCAACCAGCCCGCCGTGACCATCAAGAACGTCGAGTGCGCCATAGCCGACCGGGCCTGGGAGGAGGGTTTCGCCGGACCGGCCCCGCCGGACCGGCTCTCCGGCCGGACGGTCGCCGTGATCGGCTCGGGTCCCACCGGACTGGCCGCGGCCCAGCAGCTGACCCGGGCGGGCCACACGGTGGCCGTGTACGAGCGGGACGACCGGATCGGCGGGCTGATGCGGTACGGCATCCCCGAGTTCAAGATGGAGAAGCGTCATCTGGAGCGGCGCATCGGGCAGATGCGGGCCGAGGGGACGAAGTTCCGTACGTCCACGACGGTCGGGCGCGATGTCGACGCCGTCGGGCTGCGGGCGCGTTACGACGCCGTGGTGATCGCCACCGGGGCGACCGCGTGGCGCGAACTGGCGGTGCCCGGAAGGGAACTGAGCGGCGTTCACCAGGCCATGGAATATCTGCCGCTGGCCAACCGGGTGTGCGAAGGGGACCTGGAGGCCTCCCCGCTGTCCGCCGCGGGCCGGGACGTCGTCATCGTCGGGGGCGGTGACACGGGCTCCGACTGTCTGGGCACGGCCGTGCGGGAGGGGGCCGCGTCCGTGACGCAGCTGGACATCTACGACCGGCCGGGCGACGAGCGCGACGAGGTCACCGAGCCCTGGCCGACGTACCCGAAGCTGTACCGGCCGTCCGCCTCGCACGAGGAGGCCGGTGCGCTGCGGACGGCGCCGGAGGCGGCCGAGGACTCGGACGCACGGCTGTTCGCGGCGTCCACGCTGCGCCTCACCGGCGACGCGGACGGGCGGGTGCGGGCGTTGCACCTGGTCGAGGTGGACGCGGAGCGCCGTCCCCGGCCGGGCACCGAGCGGGTGCTGCCCGCCGGCCTCGTCCTCCTCGCGCTCGGCTTCTTCGGCCCCGACCAGGGGGACGGGCTCGTCGCCGGGCTCGGTCTGGAGCTGGAGCCGCGCGGCACGATCGCGCGCGACGCCGGCTTCGCCACGAACGTGCCGGGCGTGTTCGCGGCCGGGGACGCCGCACGCGGCCAGTCGCTGATCGTGTGGGCGATCGCCGAGGGCCGGGCGGTGGCGGCGGCCGTCGACCGTCACCTGACCGACGGCACCACCCGGCTCCCGGCCCCCATCGGCCCGTACGACCGCCCGATGAGGGCGTGACGCGCACCGGCGGGAAACGCCCGCCCCCGCTCTCGGGGTCCTCGCCCCGCCCGGGCCTACACCTTGCGCCCGACCGCCCCGTACCCCGGGATCACCCCGTCGTCCTGGCCGGGGACGGGCTCGCCCAGTTCGGGGTGCCACAGCTGGGGCACCTGGACGCCGGGGTCGACCAGCTCGAGGCCGCCGAAGAGGCGGGTGAACTCCTCGCGGGAGCGCAGGGACAGGTTGACGCCCGCGGCCTTGAGCTTCTCGGTGGCCGCCTTCGACTCCTCGGGGGTGAAGTCGGACGTCGCATGGGAGATCACGAGGTGGCTGCCGGAGGGAAGGTCGGCGAGCAGCCGGCCGACCAGCTCGTGTGCGCCGTCCTCGTCCGGGATGAAGTGCAGCAGCGCGATGAGGGAGACCGCGACCGGCCGGTCGAAGTCGAGGATCTTCCGCGCGCCCTCCAGGATGCTCTCCGGATCCCGCACATCGGCCTGGAGGTACTCGGTCACCCCCTCGTCGGTGCCGCGCAGCAGCGCGCCGGCGTGGGCCAGCACGATCGGGTCGTTGTCGCAGTAGACGACGCGCGCGTCGGGTGCGACCTCCTGGGCGATCTGGTGGAGGTTGGGCTCGGTGGGGATGCCGGTGCCGATGTCGAGGAACTGGCGTACGCCCTGGCCGACGAGCCAGCGCGTGGCGCGCTGCATGAAGGCGCGGTTCACCCGCGCCATCACGGGCACCCTCGGGTCGAGGGCGAGCATCTGCCGGCCCATGGCCTCGTCGACGGGGTAGTTGTCCTTGCCTCCGAGGTACCAGTCGTACATCCGCGCGGTGTGCGGCTTGCTCGTGTCGATCTCGACGGGGTGCTGCTGCCCGCTCATGACGAACTCCGTAAGTGTCTGCAACTGTTAGTGATCAATTTCAGTGCCAAGCAGGGGGGTGAGCGGAGCGGGGGGGAGGGGGCCGAAGGGGGGAACAAGCAACGTTGGGTGGACGTCGGCAAGCAACGGTAGAGCGGTCGACGAAGGTCAGGACAGCAGGAAATCCGCCTCTCCCGCTTTGGCTCCTTCGATGAAGGCCGTCATCTCGGCCGAGGTGTAGATGAGCGCCGGTCCGTCCGGGTCGGTGGACTGCCGGACGGCGATCCGGCCGTCGTCGAGCTTCATCGCCTCCAGGCAGTTGCCGCCGTTGCCACCGCTCCACGGCTTGTGCCAGCCCTCGCTGCCCAGCTCCCGCGCGGGCATGCCGTTGTAGATCATCCCGGTGCGGACCCGTGGTGGGGGCACCGGCAGGGGGGACAAGGACAGGGACAGGGGTTTGATGTGATTCATTCACAGCTCCTTGCGGAGATCCCTGAGGATCGCCTTCGTGCGATGTGCTGTGGCGGCCTGCGCCGCCATGCGGTCCATGACCTCGAGGTGGGTCGCCACCTCGGAGCGCGCGTCCAGGTAGACGGCGCCGGTCAGGTACTCGCTGTAGACCATGTCCGGCAGTTCGGGCATGGCGAACCGGAACAGCACGAACGGCCCGTACGTGCCGGGGTGCGGCCCGCTGGCGAACGGGGCGACCTGCAGCGTGACGTTGGGCAGCTTCGTGGCCTCGATGAGTCTGTCGATCTGGGCACGCATCACCTCCGGGCCGCCGACCGGGCGGCGCAGCGCCGTCTCGTCCATCACGACCCACAGCCGGGGTGCGTCGTCACGGGTGAGCAGATCCTGCCGTTGCATGCGCAGGGCGACGTGACCCTCGATGTCCTCGGGCCTGGTCTGCCCGATGGCACCCGAGCGCAGCACGCCACGCGCATAGTCCTCGGTCTGCAGCAGTCCGGGGACGAAGTGGGGCTCGTAGCTGCGGATGAGCGTAGCCGCGCCCTCCAGGCTCACGTACATCGAGAACCAGCCGGGCAGGATCTCGTGGAAGCGCTGCCACCAGCCGGGCCGGTTGGCGTCCTCCGCCAGCTGTACGAAGGCGTCGGCCTCCTCGTCGGAGACCCCGTAGGCCTTCAGCAGGAGCTGGAGGTACGGGATCTTGAGCGCGACCTCGGCCATCTCCATGCGCCGGACCGTGGCGGGGGCGACGCGCAGGAGACGTGCGGCCTCCTCGCGCTTGAGGCCGGCGCTTTCCCGCAGATCCAGCAGTCGCCGGCCGAGGACGACCTGGCCGACCGTCGGCGCGGACCGCGGTTCGCTCACGCTCCACCTCCCCGAAAAGGTTTCCTGACGTTCCCGGCGTTGCCGACACCGGCAGCACCGACAGCCCCCACAGCTCTGCGGCGCCAATCCGAGAGCCGTCCGAAGATTCGCTCAAGCCCCTTGGCTCGAACACTTCTTCGATGACCTCAACTGGCGCCGCGTGGAGTGCTGTTGCGAGCAGTGTGCCACGGCCGTCCAGACCGTCACACAGCACTCTGGATTTTTCAGAGTGACACTTGCCAAGTGTGCACGACGGGGCGATAGTGGCAAGCGTGATTCCGTCCGTGCCCTTAGGAACAGACGCCGCTGCGCGCCCCTTCGGTCCCGGCCCCGCCCAGGGAGCCGCCGACCCCGCAGGGGCTGCCGCCCAGCGCCGGTTCCGCTTCGAACTGGCCGCCCATCCGGGTTCTCCCGCGCAGGCCAGACGCCTGACGAGGGCCCGGCTGACCGGTTGGTCGGTCTGCGAGGACACCTGCGACACAGCGGCTCTGGTCGTCTCCGAACTCGTCACCAACGCCATCGTGCACACGGCGAGCAGCCACATAGTCTGCGAGCTGCACGACGGCGACGAACTGGTGCGCATAGCCGTGCGCGACGAAGGCTGCGCGCCCGGCCGGCCCCGTGCGAACACCCGGCAGCAGCCGGAGGAGGAGCACGGGAGGGGGCTGCTTCTCGTCGACGCCATGTGTCACGCCTGGGGCGCCCACGAGCACGGTCCCGGCCTGCTGGTCTGGGCCGAGCTGCCCCGCAAGGCCGACACGCCGCGCCCGCCCGACGGACCGCACAACGACCTCGGCTGGGGCGAGCGCCCCAAGCCGGGACCGGCCGACGGCCGGGACGACGTCGAGGTGCCCGAGCAGCGGCACCGCCCCACAGCGGATCCGACGGTCCCGCGCACGCCTCCTCGTCAGCACACGGCCCCGCGCCGGTACCGCCGGGACGGGGGGTGGGTGTGACGGGCTCTCGGACCCTGAGCCTGAACACGCTGGTCCGGCTCCGGCGCGGGCTGCTCGCCGCGCCCGCACCGCCCCGGCGCCTGCCCGTCCCCGACGGGATGACGGCCCCGATGGGCTGCGACGCGGTGGCGGTGCCGGCCCGTTTCGGGCCGCTGGTCATGCCCCGGCTGCCACGGGTGGGGTGTGTGTACGCCGATGAGGCGCACTGGTGGTGGCTGGTTCCGTCCGATTCGGACTACGCGCTGGAGTGGCCCGCCCCCGCGCGGTACGACACGGGGGCCGTCGTACCGGACGCCCCGGACCTCCCCGGTCTGATCCACCGCCCGGACGGGACGCTTCCGTACACTCCGCCGATACCGCTCTACCTGGCGGTGTGCCGCCTGACGGACGCGACCCCGAGCTGGTCCCGCCCGGTCACCGCATAGGGCCCCCGCGCCTCACGCGACCACGTCGCCGCTGCCGTCGCCGCCGCGGACGATCACCAGGAACGTGTCGGTCGCGAGGTCCATGACCACCTCGGCGGGCAGGCCCTCCATGCGTCGTGCCCGCGCGAACTCCTCCGCGGGCCAGGACCCGCGCGGTCCGCCCGCGGGAAAGCGTTCAAGCACCGTTCGCCCGTTCACCGGCAGCCTCTCGTCCAGCGTCGTACTCGTAGAGTTAAACGCCGGCGAGGGGTGATCGCCTCGCTCGGAGACCGTACTGAGACGTAGTTGAAACGCGTTCACCGTCGGGGGCGGGCCGGCTCTCCGGTCTCCCGAACATCCAGTCGCTTTCCGCACGTGAACCCCTACGCGTCGTATTCGTCCCGTGCCGTGCGAGGGTGCCCGGCTCACCTGGCGACGGGCACCTCCGGCAGCCGGACTCCCACCCGCTCGCGGCACGCCGCCAGCTCCGTCCGGAGTTCGGCGAGCCGCTCGGTGTGACGGGGGTCGAGCCGGCCCGTGTCGTCGAGGTGGACGGCGCAGGCGGTGGTGGTGTCGACGAGTTCCTCGAGGAGGGCGGCGAACTCGTCCGTGCCGCGGGAGTGCCGGGCGAGCGCGGGCAGCTCGGCGGCGGCCAGGGCGATGGCGCTGCGGGCCTCGGCGAGGGTGCGGTAGGCCTCGCGGCGCAGGACCCAGCGGGCGGCGCGGTCGTCGGACGTGTCGAGGACGTGGGCCAGGTAGGTGTGGGCGGCGCCGTCCGCTTCGGTGAGCCGGGCCCGGATGCCGTGGCCGCGCTGCCCCGGCATCGGGAGATGGCCGGCGACGAGCACGATGGCGCAGGCGAGCAGTGTCTCGCCGATCCGCGCGACGGAGGCCTCCGGTTCGCCGCCCACCATCACCAGGGCGAGCACGAGCACGGTGACGACGGTGGTCTGCGCGGCGAAGTGCCGCGCGGCGACGGGGATGAGCGCCCCGCTGACCGCCACCAGGGCGATGAGCCCTTCCGGCCGGGGCAGCACGACGGCGAACCCGGCGAAGAGGAGCGCCCCGAGCACGGTTCCGGCGGCGCGGTTCAGCACCCGGGAGGCGAGGGGCCCGAGGTCCGGCTTGACGAGGAAGACGGCGGTGGCGGGCAGCCAGTACCAGTGCTCGTGCTGCCCGTACCAGCGGGAGTGGTACAGGGCCTGGGCGACGGCGACGCTCACGCCGAAGCAGAGGGCGACCCGCATGCCGTACTCCCGTCCCCGGGCGCCGAGGACGGTACGGGTGAGGGCGGCGCGGGACCGGCGGCGCGTGTGCAGGTCACCGCCCTCGGCCCGGTCGAAGGCCACGGCGGCGCGCAGGAGGGCGTCGTCGAGGGCGCGCAGCGCGGGGACGGACCGGGAGGGCGCGGGCAGCGCCCCGGTGGGGGCGCCGCCGCGTACGGCGACGGCGAGCCGCCGGGGTCCTTCGGACGCACGGGCCGGTACGGCCTCCCCCGCCCAGGCCAGCGCGGTCGCGGCCTCGGCCAGTGGCAGCGCGGCGGCGTACTGCGCGTGCAGTCGCCGTTCGGCCGTGGAACTGGCGTACCGCCGCAGCCGGGGTCCGGCGAGCGCGTCCTGGGCCTGGTCGAGGGCGGCGGTGAGTGCGGCCCGCCGGGCCGTGGCGGTGTCCGAACCGGTGGCGTCGAGCAGCGCGGCGACGGCCTCGTACGCACCGGCCACGGCATGCCGCTCCCCGTCGAACCGGAAGCCGAACCGGGAGTCCCCCGTCAGAGAACCCGGCGTGGGCAGCACCAGCCGCAGCAGGAGCAGCCAGCCGGCTCCGGCGAGGTAGGCGAGCGCCCGCTGCCAGCCGCTCTCCGGCAACGGCATCCCGGCGCCGACCGCGACACCGACGAGCAACTGCGTGCCGACGGCGGAACCGACCGGCCCGAGGGCACTGATCCCGCCGGCGACCAGGCCGAGCCCGGCCATCAGCAGCGTCAGCAGGACGGCCGGGGTGTGGTCCCCCGCATACGTCCCCACGGCCAGCCCGGCCGCCCCCGCCAGCGCGGGCACCCCGATCCGCCCGACCGAGGCCCGCCGGCTCCCGGGCCGGTCGTTGACCCCGGCGAGCATGGCGCCGATGGCCGCGGCGACTCCGGCGGTGGGCTGCCCGGCAAGCACCGCGACGAGCAGCACCGGTCCGGCCGACAGCGCCCCACGCGTGACCGCGCTCCACGGGACCGGGCCGCGCTGGGCCCGCAGGGCATGGGCGATCCACGGAGGTACGGCGGGCGCGGTGCGGGACACGGGGCTCCAGTCGTCACGTCGGGGGCGGGGGCGGGCTCGCGGGCGACGGTGACCGGGCGGGGGACGCGTTGTCCACGGTAAGCGGAGCGGGGGGAGGGAGGCGAACACGCGCGTTTCCGGGATGTGACGATGCGGACCGAGTCGGGGTTCCTCCCTGGAAGCCCGGCAACCTTTCCGCCGGCTGTGACCACTGCCGGGTCAAGAGCGCGTGTCCTCCCGAACCACATAAGGATCATCCGTGGCATCCCCCTCCCATCGCCGCCGTCCCCGCCGCAAGGGGCGCGGCGCCCTGGTGCCGGCCGTCGCCGTGGCCACCGCCGGGCTCCTCGTATCACTGGCCGTCGCCCTCACTCCCGGCGGCGGGTCCGACACCGGGCGGGCCACGGCCACGTCCGCCACCGGCGTCGACGCCGACGCCCGGCCGGGCGTCCCGCCCACGGCGACCGGGCGGACACCGGAGGCGAAGCCGTCCACGGCGTCCCCGGCCCCGAAGGCCTCCGCGACGACCACGGCGGCCGAGCCGTCGCGCGGGAGCACTCCCGCGGCCACCCCGCGCCCGGCTCCCGGCGGGGCGCCGCCGGCGGGGCGGATCAGGCCCGGGGCCACCTACAGCGGAGTCGCCACCCACTACGACGCCGGGGACGGTGACGGCGCCTGCCTGTACGGTCCGAGCCCCGACCGCATGACCGCGGCGATGAACACCGCCGACTACGGGACGTCCCGGGCGTGCGGGGCGTACGTCCTGGTCCGCGCGGCCGGCGGCGCCTCCGTGACGGTCCGGATCACCAACGAGTGCCCCTCGCCCTGCGCTCCCGGGCAGCTCGACCTGAGCAGGGAGGCCTTCGCCGAGCTCGCCGGTCTCTCCGCCGGGCAGATCCCGGTCACCTGGAGCCTGCTCAGCCCCGGCACGTCCGACACCGTCTCGATCCGCTACAAGACCGGTTCCAGCAGCCACTGGTGCGGCATCCAGGCGATCGGCCACCGCAACCCGCTGGCCCGGCTGGAGGTCGGCACCGGCTCCGGATGGCGCCCGCTGACCCGTACCGAGTACAACTACTTCCTCTCCCCCGACGGCACCGGATGCGGCGGTGCCCTGAGACTCACCGACATCTACGGGGAGCAGCTGACCGTCGACGGCATCGCCGTGCGGCCAAACGCCGTACAGCCGACGCGTGTCCAGTTCGCCCGGCACTGACGCGGTACCGTCCACCCGCGGTACCGGCGGGCCGCGGTACCGCGGGTGGACGGTACCGGCGGGCCGCAAGGTCCGTTCGCGGACGGCCGTCAGGTGACCCTGACCCAGTCCAGGGTGCGTTCCACGGCCCGTTTCCAGTCCTGGTATCCGTCCTGGCGCCGCTCCTCGCTCCATTCCGGGTTCCAGCGCTTCGACTCCTGCCAGTGGGAGCGCAGTTCGTCGGTGTCGCGCCAGAAGCCGACCGCGAGTCCGGCGGCGTAGGCGGCGCCCAGCGCGGTGGTCTCGGCGACCACGGGACGGCTGACCGGCACTCCCAGCACGTCGGCCTGGATCTGCATGCACAGGTCGTTCGCGGTCACACCGCCGTCGACCTTGAGCACGTCCAGGTGCACGCCCGAGTCCTGTTCCATGGCCTCGACCACGTCGCGGCTCTGGTAGCAGATGGCCTCCAGCGTGGCCCGGGCGATGTGCGCACCGGTGTTGTAGCGGGCCATGCCCACCATGGCGCCGCGGGCGTCGGAGCGCCAGTACGGGGCGAAGAGGCCGGAGAACGCCGGTACGAAGAACATCCCGCCGTTGTCCTCCACCGAACGCGCCAGCTGCTCGCTCTCCGCGGCACTCGTGATGATCTTCAGCTGGTCGCGCAGCCACTGCACGGCGGCGCCGGTGACGGCGATGGAGCCCTCCAGCGCGTAGACCGCGGGGCTGCCCGCGAACTGGTACGCCACCGTCGTCAGCAGCCCGTGACTGGAGCGCACCAGTTCCGTGCCGGTGTTGAGCACCAGGAAGTTGCCGGTGCCGTAGGTGTTCTTGGCCTCGCCGGGAGAGAAGCAGACCTGGCCGACCGTCGCCGCGTGCTGGTCGCCGAGTACTCCGGTGATCGGGACGGCGGCGCCCAGCGGCCGGGAGGTACGGGCCTCGCCGTACGCCTCGGGATCGGACGAGGGGTGGATGGTCGGCAGCATCGAGCGGGGGATGCCGAAGATGTCCAGCAGTTCGTCGTCCCAGTCCAGGGTCTCCAGGTTCATCAGCATGGTCCGGCTGGCGTTGGTCACGTCGGTGGAGTGCACACCGCCGCCCGGGCCGCCGGTGAGGTTCCACAGCACCCAGGCGTCCGTGTTGCCGAACAGCGCGTGGCCCGCCTCGGCGGCCTCGCGCAGCCCGTCCACGTTCTCCAGCAGCCACTTGATCTTGCCGCCGGAGAAGTAGGTGGCCGGCGGCAGCCCGGCCTTGTGACGGATGACGTCGCCGTGGCCGTCGCGTTCGAGGGCGGCGGCGATGCTGTCGGTGCGGGTGTCCTGCCAGACGATGGCGTTGTAGTACGGACGGCCGGTGCGCGGGTCCCAGACCACGGTCGTCTCGCGCTGGTTGGTGATGCCGATGGCCCGCAGATCGGCGGCTGTCAGTCCTCCGGCACGGAGGCCGTTCTGGATCACCGTGTTGGTGCGTTCCCAGATCTCCACCGGGTCGTGTTCGACCCACCCCGACCGCGGCAGGATCTGGCTGTGCTCGAGCTGGTGCCTCGCCACCTCGTTCCCGGCGTGATCGAAGATCATGAAGCGCGTACTGGTGGTCCCCTGGTCCACCGCGCCGACGAATTCGGGCATCGTTGCCGCCTCCTGGTGTGCCTAGGGTTCTTCGGTGGCCGGGCCTTCTTCGCCCATCCCCGCCCGGGCCTTGAGCACCGGCTTGATGAGCAGGTCGTACACGGCCATCCCGAGGACTCCGCCGATGAGCGGGCCGACGATGGGGATCCACCAGTAGCCGCTGAACCATTGGAACGACCCGGGCAGGGCGATCGAGCCCCAGCCTTCGAAATAGGTGAACAGCCGGGGGCCGAAGTCCCGTGCGGGATTGATCGCGTATCCGGCGTTGGTGCCGAACGTCAGACCGATGACGGTGACCACCAGGCCGATGAGGAACGGGTGGAGATTCGCCATCGGAGCCGTGTTGCGCATGTCGATGAGCGCACAGATCAGAAGAAGCAGAATTCCGGTGCCCACGATCTGGTCGAGCAGGGGCCCCCACCATGAATTCCCGAAGTATTCGGCGGGGAATGTGGCGAAGATCGAGTAGGTCGCCAGTGATTCGTCCCGCGGGACGCCCGCCTCGGTTTCGGCCGCGTCGATCGCCCACCTGTAACAGGCGTAGACGAGCGCGGCGGCCACGAAGGCGCCCACGACCTGCGCCAGCCAGTAGGGCAGGACCTTCCGCCAGGGGAAGTCCCGTCGCACGGCGAAGGCCAGGGTCACCGCGGGATTGATGTGGGCGCCGCTGATACCGCCGGCCACATACACGCCGAACACCACGGCGAGGCCCCAGCCCCATGCGATGATGAGCCAGTTGTCGGCCCCGAATTCCACCGCCTGCCGACCCGATCCGGGAAGTCCGACGACGGCCACGGCCACCGAGCCGACACCCAGGAGAATTAGGACGAATGTTCCCAGGAATTCGGCGATCATCTCACCGAAGATGCCTTCTCGATAGCCACGTCGTCGGGTGATGCGTTTAGCCACCGGCCCTCCTCGGCTGGAATTCCGCTGCGGTTTCCTCCGCTTTCCGGAAGCGTATGTCCCCCGGGGGCATCACGCCTGCGGGGAGCCGGAATTCCCCCTCATGGAGCACAGAGCGGCGGTGTTCGTCCACCGCCGCGCGCGTACCGGTCCGTCGCCGCCACCAGTGCGTCGTCGCCGACGGCACCGGCGTCGTGGCCGGCCTCGTCCACGATCGTCAACTCGCTGTCCGGCCAGGCGTGGTGGAGCCGCCAGACGATGCCGAGGAGGTTGCCGAGGTCGAGGCTGCCCTGGACCAGGGTGCCGGGGATGCCCTTCAGGAGGTGGGCGTCGCGCAGGACGACGCCTTCGTCGTCGCACCCGCCGTCGCCGTCGCCGTCGCCGAGGAAGTGGTGGTTGCCCCAGTAGTGGGTGACGGTGCGGGCGAAGCCCCTGCGGAACCCGGGGTCCTGGAAGCGCGCGACCGAGCCCGGCGGGGCGGGGATGATCGCCGTCTCCCAGTCGGTCCAGGCCCGCGCGGCCCGTTCCCGGACGTCGGGGTCGGGGGACTCGAGCAGTCTGTTGTAGGCGGCGGCGAGGTCGCCGTCGCGCTCACCGGCGGGGAGTTCGCCGACGAAGCGTTCGAAGGCCTCCGGGAAGAGTTTGCCCAGTCCCCGGGTCAGCAGGGCCACCTCGGGGGCGGATCCGGTGGTCACTCCGGTGAGCACCAGCTCGGACACCACACCGGGGTGCGTCTGCGCGTACCGCAGTCCCAGCGCCGAGCCCCAGGACACACCCCATACCAGCCACCGCTCGATGCCCAGGTGGGCACGCAGGCGTTCCAGGTCGGCCATGAGGTGGGCGGTCGTGTTGACGCTCATGTCGGTGGTGTGGTCGGCGGCGCCCGGTGTCGAGCGTCCGGCGCCGCGCTGGTCGAGGAGCACGATGCGGTAGGCGTCGGGGTCGAAGTAGCGGCGGAGGCCGGGGCTCGCGCGGCTTCCCGGGCCGCCGTGCAGCACCAGCGCGGGCTTGCCGTGCGGGTTCCCGCAGGTCTCCCAGTACACGCGGTTGCCGTCGCCGACGTCGAGCATGCCCTGGTCGTACGGTTCGATGTCCGGATAGCGGCCCATCGGGGCACCGTAGCGCGCGTGCCGCGGGGGCTCCTCTCATTTTCGCGTGGGCGCTCCCGCCGCTTCGGCCGCCGTGCGCAGCACCTCCCGGAGCATGGCGGGGGTGAGCCGGCCGGTGAAGGTGTTGCGCTGACTGACGTGGAAGCAGGCGAAGAGGCGCAGGTCGTCGCCGTCCGGGGCGGGGAGCGTGACGTGGGCGCCGTGGGTGAAGGCCGGGCGGGGGCGGGGGACGGTCCAGCCCGCCTCGGCGAACGCGGGCAGGGCGGCCTGCCATCCGAAGGCGCCGAGGACGAGCGCGGCCCGCACCGTCGGCCGCAGGAGGCGCAGTTCCCGCACGAGCCAGGGCCGGCAGGTGTCCCGTTCGCCGGGGGTCGGCTTGTTGGCGGGCGGGGCGCAGTGCACGGGAGAGGTGACGCGTACGCCGTACAGTTCCAGGCCGTCCCCGGTGTGCGTGGACATCGGCTGCGAGGCGAGCCCGACGTCGTACAGCGCCTGGTACAGCACGTCCCCGGACCGGTCTCCGGTGAACATCCGTCCGGTGCGGTTGCCGCCGTGCGCGGCGGGCGCCAGCCCGACGATCAGCAGCCGGGCGTCCGGCGGCCCGAATCCCGGCACCGGCCGGCCCCAGTACGTCCGGTCGGCGAACGCGGCGCGCTTCGTACGGGCGACCTCCTCACGCCAGTCCACCAGCCGGGGACAGGCGCGACAGCCGGTGATGCGCCGGTCGAGGCCGGGAAGGCCGGAAGGGTCGCGGACACCAGAGGAGGCGGGGAGATCGGGGAGGCCGTGGAAGTCGGGGAGGCCACTGGGGTGGTCCATCCCTCCACGGTAGGGCGCGTCGGCCGGCGCCGGCGGCTTTTCCGTCCGCTCGGCCTGCCCACCGGCGGTGCGGCGGCCGAAACCCCTTCTCACCGGGCCGCCCCGGAGGATTAGAGTCGGACCATGGCTTCCGAGGATGCTCAGTACGGCGAAACGCGCGGCGACGGGGACACGGCGAGGGCGGCGGCCTCCGCAGCCCCCGGGCCCGAGACCGCCGCCGCCGTGGCGGCTGCCGAGGCCGCCGGACCGCAGAGCGGCGAGACCGTCCGGACCGACAGCTGGATCTGGTCCGTGCGTCTGGTCAAGACCCGGTCCCTCGGTGCCAACGCCTGCCGCGGTGGCCATGTACGTGTGAACGGTGAGCGGGTGAAGCCCGCGCACTCCCTGCGCGTCGGCGACGAGGTGCGCCTGCGGCACGACGGGCGGGAACGGGTCGTCGTCGTCAAGCGCCTGATCCGCAAGCGGGTGGGCGCCCCGGTCGCGGTCCAGTGCTACGTCGACACCTCCCCTCCGCCCCCGCCCCGTGACGCCGTCGCCCCGGCCGGCGTCCGGGACCGCGGCGCGGGCCGCCCGACGAAGCGCGACCGCCGGGAACTGGAACGCCTGCGCGGTCTGGGCGGCGGCCCGGGTGGTCCCGACGTCCCCGGGGCCCTGGAAGGCTCCGCCGGACCGGCCGGGCCCGGGGGCCGGGACAGGCCCGACGGCGGCGGCAGGCCCGGGGGCGCCGGCGGTTTCGCGGATCAGGGAAGGTCCGCCGGTCGCAGGAACCGTGGCAGACGTTCCGGCGGGGCCGCGCGGCCGTGAACGCATGGCGGCAGCGGCCCGGGACGGAAGCCACCGCGCTGTGCTCAGCCTTCGGCCGTCGCCGCCACCGCCCTCACCCACATCCCGTCCTCCGTCAGATACCGGTCCACGCGCAGGCCCTCCTCTCCCAGCGCCTCCTCGAACCGCGTCTTCGACAGCGCCCTCGACCGGAACGTCTGTGTCCATACCGCGTCCGGGAACACGTACTCGGCATGCACCGCGTCGACCCCGTCGCCGAGCGGCTCGACCGACACGATGCGTACGGTGAAGCCCGCCGGGTCCACCCGCTCGCGCGGCACGTTCGTGTGGTGGTCCTCGCCCTCCCGCTGGACGAGTACGCACCCTCCCTCCGCCAGATGCCGCGCACAGGTGCGCAGCAGTCCCCGCCGCACCTCCGTGTCGCCCGCGTGCACCAGGAACGAGGCGAGCAGCACCACGTCGAACGTCTCGTCCAGCCTCAGTTCCTCTATGGGGCCGCACAGGGTCCGCGCCCCGCGGACGCGCTCCAGCATCTCGGCGGACTCGTCCACGGCCGTGACCGTGAATCCGCGTTCCAGCAGTGCGTGGGTCATCCTCCCCACGCCGCTGCCCAGCTCCAGGATCCGCGCGCCCGCCGGTACCGCGGCGGCGATGACGTCCGGCTCGTCCCCGACGGGCAGCCGTGAGTACAGTTCCACCGCGCAGCCGTCCGGGGTGATCGCCCCGGGGCCCGTCCCCTCGTACCCTTCACGCGTTCTCGGCTTCATGTCCGTCCAACGGACCGGATCCGCACGCCCGTTCCCCCACGCTCCCGGTTCACCCGTCCGAGTGACGGCAGGCCTCCGGCCGGCGACAGCGGCCGTTCCGCCGGCCGGACGTGCCGTGGGCCCGCCGGACGTACCGTGGAAGGAGGAACGGTGGTGACGGCATGCGGACGGGCAGTGAGCCGAGGACCGCGCGCAGTGCGCTGCGCATGCGGTTCTGGCTGAGCGTGTGGGGTGAGGTCTGGACCGTCCTCGGGACGGTGGCGTTCGCGGTCGCCGGGCATCCCGGCTGGGCCCTGGTGTGCGCGCTGCTGTGGCTGGTCGTCACCGTCGACCTGATCGTGGTCGTCCGGCATGTGCGCCAGGGGCCCCGCTACCAGCCGGACCGTGATGTGCCGCCGTACGATCCGCCCTGGGGCACGAGGTGACCCGCGTGCTCACTCCCGGGGCGTTGTCTCCTGGCCCGCGTCGTCAGCCCTCGTCGCCTCGGCCGTCGTCGAAGCGCGCGGCCTTCAGGTACTCCGGGTTCGGGTCCAGGGCGGCGGCCAGCCGGAAGTGGCGCCTGGCCGGGTCGGGCCTCCGCTGCCGCTGGTAGGTGCGGGCGAGCGCGAAGTGCGCGAAGGCGTTGTCCGGCTCGCGCTCCAGGACGATGGAGAACTCCAGCTCCGCCGGACGCAGCTGGGCCGCCGCGAAGAACGCCCGCGCGCGCAGCAGCCTCGCCGCCGTGTTCTCCGGATACGCGTCGATGACCCCGTCCAGCAGCTTCACCGCACCTCGCGGGTCCCGTGAGGCAAGCAGCTGCTCGGCGGCACGGAAGTCGATGACATGCGTCTCCGGCGTACGTCCGGTCGAACCACTGTTCTGGGGCACAGCCGCATCCTTCCCTTGCCGAACGGGTCCAACGCTCCGGCCGAAGACCTCTATTCCTGCGCGGGCCGCCGGTCCGCGGCCCGGCGCACGAGCTCGGCCCATACGTCCTCGACCCGCCGTTCCAGCTCGTCCAGGGGGACGTCGTTGTCGATGACGATGTCCGCGATCTCCCGGCGCTGCTCGCGCGTCGCCTGGGCGGCCATGCGGGCGCGGGCGTCCTGCTCGCTCATGCCGCGTCGGCCGACGAGCCGGTCGAGCTGGGTCCCGGGGCTCGCGTCGACCACGATCACGA
The DNA here is from genome assembly GCF_026242095.1 of Streptomyces sp. NEAU-W12. Taxonomy (NCBI): domain Bacteria; kingdom Bacillati; phylum Actinomycetota; class Actinomycetes; order Kitasatosporales; family Streptomycetaceae; genus Streptomyces; species Streptomyces sp. NEAU-W12. The sequence goes on along the minus strand of NZ_JAPJDM010000002.1, from coordinate 221,546 downwards.
GGTCGTAGCGGGACGCGAGGCCGTTCTCCGTGAGGAGGGGGACGTCGTGGACGACGACGGCCTCCTCGGCGGCGGCTTCCTCCAGCTCCCGGGAGCGTGCACCCACCAGGGGGTGGACGATCGAGTTGAGGAGGGCGAGCTTCTCCGCGTCGGTGAAGACGATCGCGCCGAGCCGCGGCCGGTCCAGGCTGCCGTCCCCGGTGAGGATCTCCTCGCCGAAGGCCGCCACGACCGCCGTGAGACCGGGGGTCCCCGGTGCGACGACCTCGCGCGCGATGCGGTCCGCGTCGATCAGTACGGCGCCGCGCTCGACGAGCAGCCGCGACACCTCGCTCTTGCCGGCACCGATCCCACCGGTCAGTCCCACGGTCAGCATGCCCGAAAGCTTAGGGCCTGCCGCCGGCGGCAGGCCGGGCGGGACCCGGCCGTCTCAGACGTCGCCTTCGCGCTCCGCCAGGAACCGTTCGAACTCGAGCCCGATCTCGTCCGCCGACGGGATCTCCACCGGCTCGGCGAGCATGTTGCCCCGGGTTTCGACCCCCGCGGCGGCGTCGTACTGGTGCTCGAGGCCCTGGATGAGGGCCGTGAGTTCCTCGTCGCCCTCCTGCACCTGGCGGTCGATCTCGGTCTGGGTGCGGTGCGCGTCGGTGCGCAGGGCGTGCGCCACAGCGGGCAGGACCAGGCCGGTCGCGGCCGTGATGGTCTCCAGGACGGTCAGCGCCGCGTCCGGGTACGGGGAGCGGGCGATGTAGTGCGGCACGTGCGCGGCGACGCCGAGCACGTCCTGTCCGGCCTGCGTGAGCCGGTACTCGACGAGGGCCTCGACGCTGCCGGGAACCTGCGCCTCGTCGAAGGGGCTGCTGTGGCCGGGGACGAGGTCGGTGCGGTTGCCGTGCGGGGTGATGCCCACGGGGCGGGTGTGCGGGACGCCCATGGGAATGCCGTGGAAGTTCACCGACAGGCGGACGCCGAGCCGTTCCACGATCTGCCGCACCGCGGCGGCGAACCTCTCCCACTCCACGTCCGGTTCCGGACCGGACAGCAGCAGGAACGGCGCTCCGGTGGCGTCCTGGACCAGCCGCACCTCGAGTGCGGGCACCTCGTAGTCGGTCCAGCGGTCGCGGGTGAAGGTCAGCAGGGGGCGACGGGCCCGGTAGTCGACGAGCCGGTCGTGGTCGAACCGGGCGACGACCTGGTGGGGCAGCGAGTCGAGCAGCCGCTCGACGATCTGGTCGCCGGTCTCGCCCGCGTCGATGTATCCGTCGAAGTGGTAGAGCATGACAAGACCGGCCGATTCCTGGGCGAGCGCCGTGTCGACGACGGCCAGCCCCTTCGGCTCCCACGCGTACAAATCCTGCGGATCAAGCACAGTGACCGCTCCTCCTCGTGTCCGTCATCCACAACGATTTCGCGGCCGTCGGCATTCCCCGAGGAGGAGAACCATGATCGTGGAGGCGGGGACAACGCCCCAGGAGCCGCGGGGAACCGCGCGACAAGCCCCCACCGATCCCGTAGGCACCCCCACACCCCCGAAGCGCTCCACACCCCCAGGGCACAGCACCGAGGGCCCGCACCTCGAAAGGTACGGGCCCTCGGTCAACGGCTGAACCTCAGCGGTCGGCGATCAGCTCTGGCCGCCGGCCAGCTTCTCGCGCAGCGCGGCCAGCGCCTCGTCCGAGGCCAGGGCGCCGGAGTTGTCGCCGCCCTCGGAGGAGTACGAACCGCCGCCACCGCCACTGGAGGCGGCCGGAGCCGCACCCGCGGTGTCGACGCCCTCGGCGGCGGCCTTCTCGTCCGCCTCGCGGGACTTGATGACCTGCGCCTGGTGCTGCTCGAAGCGGTTCTGCGCCTCGGCGTACTGGGTCTCCCACACCTCCCGCTGGGTCTCGTAGCCCTCGAGCCAGTCGTTGGTCTCGGGGTCGAAGCCCTCGGGGTAGATGTAGTTGCCCTGGTCGTCGTAGGACGCGGCCATGCCGTACAGGGTCGGGTCGAACTCGACCGCCGACGGGTCGGTGCCGAAGGCCTCGTTGGCCTGCTTCAGCGAGAGGCTGATGCGACGGCGCTCGAGGTCGATGTCGATGACCTTGACGAAGATCTCGTCGTTGACCTGGACGACCTGCTCCGGGATCTCCACGTGGCGCTCGGCCAGCTCGGAGATGTGGACCAGACCCTCGATGCCCTCGTCCACGCGGACGAACGCACCGAACGGGACCAGCTTCGTGACCTTGCCGGGCACGACCTGGCCGATCTGGTGGGTGCGGGCGAACTGCTGCCACGGGTCTTCCTGGGTCGCCTTCAGCGACAGGGAGACGCGCTCGCGGTCCATGTCGACGTCGAGGACCTCGACGGTGACTTCCTGACCGACCTCGACGACCTCGGAGGGGTGGTCGATGTGCTTCCAGGACAGCTCGGACACGTGCACCAGGCCGTCGACGCCACCCAGGTCCACGAAGGCACCGAAGTTGACGATCGAGGAGACGACGCCGGAACGCACCTGACCCTTCTGGAGGGTGGTGAGGAACGTCTGGCGGACCTCGGACTGGGTCTGCTCCAGCCAGGCACGGCGGGACAGGACCACGTTGTTGCGGTTCTTGTCCAGCTCGATGATCTTCGCCTCGAGCTCCTTGCCCACGTAGGGCTGGAGGTCGCGGACGCGGCGCATCTCGACCAGGGAGGCCGGGAGGAAGCCGCGGAGGCCGATGTCGAGGATGAGACCACCCTTGACGACCTCGATGACGGTACCGGTGACGATGCCGTCCTCTTCCTTGATCTTCTCGATGGTGCCCCAGGCGCGCTCGTACTGGGCACGCTTCTTCGAGAGGATCAGGCGGCCTTCCTTGTCCTCCTTCTGGAGAACAAGGGCTTCGATCTCGTCACCGACGGCGACGACCTCGTTGGGGTCGACGTCGTGCTTGATCGAGAGTTCGCGGCTCGGGATGACACCTTCGGTCTTGTAACCGATGTCGAGCAGGACCTCGTCCCGGTCGACCTTCACGATGACGCCGTCGACGATGTCGCCGTCGTTGAAGTACTTGATCGTCTCGTCGATCGCGGCGAGGAAGGCTTCCTCGTTACCGATGTCGTTGACCGCAACCTGCGGGGTGGTGGCGGTGGTCTCGGTGCTGCTCGTCATGTGGGAAAGGGCTCCGGTACGGACAGTGAGTCGTAGGTACTGCTACGCCCGAGCCCGTTTCGCTCTGCAGAAGCCGGACAGCCTAGGAAGCGCCGTTACCAGACACCGGGTGTCCGGTGACGCCTCGACAACCGAGGGGACATACAACAGACGCGAGCACAACCTGCTATGTCTGAGGTGCGCAGGCTCGCAGCGCAACTTGTAGCATACGGGGGCAGCCGAGCAGGGTCAATGCACGAAGCCCCTCACCCGGGGCGGATCGCCGCAAAACCGGCACAATTCCCCCCGTTCGGGGGTAGTGCCGCACGGCGGATACCACCTCGAGGCCACACGGAACCCGCCCCGCGGACACCGCGCGGACACCACGCGGCAGGACACCGCGCGCCCCTGTGGCGACAGCCGGGCGACTGGACGGAAGAGTACGACGATGGAGCCGATCATCCAAGAGCCCGAAGGTCCCGAAGCGCCCGAACCGGAGGCGACCCGGCGGGACGCCGGCGTCACCGAGAGTGCCCGCGCCAACCGCGGCTGGTGGGACCGCAACGCGGACGAGTACCAGGTCGAGCACGGCACGTTCCTCGGCGACGACCGCTTCGTGTGGTGCCCCGAGGGACTCGACGAGGTGGAGGCCGAGCTGCTCGGCCCGCCGGAGGAGCTGAAGGACCGCGCCGTCCTGGAGCTCGGTGCCGGCGCGGCCCAGTGTTCGCGCTGGCTGGCCGCGCAGGGCGCGCGCCCGGTGGCCCTGGACATCTCGCACCGGCAGTTGCAGCACGCGCTGCGCATCGGGGGCCCGTTCCCCCTGGTGTGCGCGGACGCGGGCGCCCTGCCGTTCGCGGACGGCTCCTTCGACCTGGCCTGCTCGGCGTACGGGGCGCTGCCCTTCGTCGCCGACCCGAGGCTGGTGCTGCGCGAGGTGCACCGGGTGCTGCGGCCCGGCGGCCGGTTCGTCTTCTCCGTCACGCATCCCATCCGCTGGGCGTTCCCGGACGAGCCCGGCCCGGAGGGGCTGAGCGTCTCCGGGTCGTACTTCGACCGCACGCCCTACGTGGAGCAGGACGAGGAGGGCCGCGCGGTGTACGTCGAGCACCACAGGACGCTGGGCGACCGGGTCCGCGACGTCGCCGTCTCGGGCTTTTGCCTGGTGGATCTGGTGGAGCCTCCGTGGCCGGAGTGGAACAGCTCCGAGTGGGGCGGCTGGTCCCCCCTGCGCGGCCGGCTGATCCCGGGGACGGCGATCTTCGTGTGCGTACGGGACTGAGTGCGTGATCCGTCATGACGCGCTCGACGCCCTCCCGGTGCGCGAGGCGGTCCCCCCGCTGACCGACGCCCTTCGGGAACGCGGCACCGCCGTCCTGGTCGCACCGCCCGGCACCGGCAAGACGACCCTGGTGCCGCTGGTGCTGGCGGGACTGGCAGGTGACGGTCCCGCGCGGCGGGTCCTGGTCGCCGAGCCGCGGCGGATCGCGGCGCGCGCGGCGGCCCGGCGGATGGCCTGGCTGCTGGGCGAGAAGCCCGGCGAGTCGGTGGGCTTCACGGTGCGCGGGGAACGGGTGACCGGGCGGCACACGCGCGTGGAGGTCGTCACGACCGGCGTGCTGCTGCAACGGCTGCAACGCGACCAGGAGCTGACCGGCGTGGACGTCGTGGTCCTCGACGAGTGCCACGAGCGGCATCTGGACGCGGACACGGCGGCGGCGTTCCTGTGGGACGTGCGCGAGACGCTGCGTCCGGAGCTGCGGCTGGTGGCCGCGTCGGCGACGACCGACGCGGCGGGCTGGGCACGGCTGCTGGGCGACGCGCCCGTCGTCGAGGCGCGTGGCACGGCGCACCCGGTGGAGGTGGTGTGGGCGCCTCCCGGCCGTCCGCCGCGGCCGCCGCACGGCATGCGGGTCGACCCGGCGCTGCTGACGCACGTGGCGTCGGTGGTGCGGCGGGCGCTGGCCGAACGGGACGGGGACGTCCTGGTGTTCCTCCCGGGCGTGGGCGAGATCGCCCGGGTCGCCGGGCAGCTGGGGCCGCTCCCGGACGTCGAGGTGCTCCAGGTGCACGGGCGGGCGCCGGCCGCCGTGCAGGACGCGGTGCTGGTGCCCGGACGGCGGCGCCGGGTGGTGCTGGCGACATCGGTGGCGGAGTCGTCGCTGACGGTGCCGGGGGTCCGGGTGGTCGTCGACGCGGGCCTCGCGCGTGAGCCCCGCGTCGACCACGCGCGCGGGCTGAGCGCGCTGACGACGGTACGGGCCTCGCAGGCGGCGGGCCGGCAGCGGGCGGGGCGGGCCGGGCGTGAGGCGCCGGGCGCGGTGTACCGGTGCTGGGCACAGGCGGAGGACGCCCGGCTGCCGCGGTTCCCCTCCCCCGAGATCAAGGTGGCCGACCTGACGGCGTTCGCACTCCAGGCGGCCTGCTGGGGCGATCCCGACGCCTCCGGGCTCGCCCTGCTCGATCCGCCCCCGGCCGGGGCGATGGCGGCGGCGGGGGCCGTCCTGACCGCGATCGGGGCCGTCGGCGCCGACGGGCGGGCCACGGGGCGGGGCACCCGGCTCGCCCGGCTGGGCCTGCACCCCCGGCTCGGGCGGGCCCTGCTGGACGCGGCACCGGCCGTGGGCCCGGCGCTCGCGGCCGAGGTGGTCGCGCTGATCGGCGAGGAGGCGCCGCGGAGCTACGGGGACGATCTCGCCGCCGCGCTGCGCGCCGCGCGGCGCGGGGACGACGCCTACGCACAGCGGTGGCGGACCGAGGTGCGCCGGCTGCGCGCGCTCGCACCGGACGCCTCCGCGCGGACCTCCGCACCAGCGCCGCCGGAGGGCTCCTCACGGGGCTCCTCGCCGTCGGGCGCCGGCCCGCCGCGCCTGGACGGGGAGGACGCGCGGGTCGGGCTGGTGGCCGCGCTCGCGTTCCCCGAGCGGATCGCCCGCGCGGACGGCGGTTCGTACCTGATGGTGTCCGGGACGCGGGCCGAGACCGGGGCGGGTACCGGGCTGCGCGGCGCGCCCTGGATCGCGGTCGCCGCGGCCGACCGGCCCGTGGGGCGGGGCCACGCGCGTGTGCAGCTCGGCGCGGTCGTCGACGAGGAGACCGCGCGGTGGGCGGCCGGCGCCCTGCTGGAGACGCGCGAGGAGGTGCGCTGGGCCGGCGGGGACGTCCTCGCCCGGCGGGTCGAGCGGCTGGGGGCCGTCGAGCTGGCCGTACGGCCCCGCACCGACCCGGAGCCCGCGCTCGTACGGGCCGCGTTGCTGGACGGGCTGCGGCGGGAGGGGTTCGGGCTGCTGCGGTGGCCGGCCGGGGCGGCCGTGCTGCGGCAGCGGCTGGCGTTCGTGCACCGGCAGGCCGGCGAGCCCTGGCCCGACGTGTCCGACGACGCGCTCCACGCGCGCGTGGAGGAGTGGCTGGAGCCGGAGCTGAGCCGCGCCCGGCGCCGGGCCGACCTGGCCCGGATCGACGCCGGGCAGGCCCTCGGCCGGTTGCTGCCGTGGGCGTCCGGGGAGGCCGCCCGCCTGGACGGTCTCGCCCCCGAGCGGATCACCGTGCCCAGCGGGTCCGCGATCCGGATCGACTACTCCGACCCCGGGCAGCCGGTCCTCGCGGTGAAGCTCCAGGAGATGTTCGGGCTCCAGGAGTCGCCGCGGGTGGCCGGGGTGCCCCTGCTGGTGCACCTGCTGTCCCCGGCCGGGCGGCCCGCCGCCGTCACCGCCGACCTCGCCTCCTTCTGGAAGGACGGCTACAAGGGTGTACGCGCCGAGCTGCGCGGCCGGTATCCCCGGCATCCGTGGCCCGAGGACCCCGCCGCCGCCGAACCGACCCGGCACACCAACGCGCGGCTCGGGCGGTGACCTCATCCTCCACGGCCGGACCGACGGGCCGTCAGGTGGCGTCGGGGCCGGCACCGCGGTGACGGCGGGCGGGGCGGGAACACGTCGCACGCACACAGGGCGTCCCCTCCGGGGGTGACGGAGGGGACGCCCTGTGTGCGTGCGGGTGCCCGCGCGGGCGCGGCTACGCGCCGGTGGTGGGGCCGGGGGACGCCGACGGGCCGGGGGTCGCGGTCTCGTCCGCGGCCACGGTGAGCTCGGCCGTGAGGGTGACGCCACCCGCCAGGGTGATGCGGAGCAGGAAGGTGCCGGTGGTGTCGTCCGCGTACAGCCGGGGCAGCTTCAACCGGCCGTCCGCGTCCGTCTTCAGGCCGCCGAGGGTGCGTACGGCCTTGTCGTCGGCGTCCTTGAAGTAGGGGCCCTGGTCGTTGGCGGTCGGGTCGTCGGCCGATGTGACCAGGGTGGCGGTGGCCGCGACCTTGCCGGCGGCATCGCCGTCGCGGGTGGCCCGTACCTCGACGCGGTGGGCGAACTCGCCGCCCGGCGTGCAGGTCAGCGCCTCGTCATCGGTGCGTACGACGGTGTCGGCGACGCGCTCGGTGACGGTGGCCCGGTAGTCGAGGCCCGGCACCACGCGGCCGACGACGGTGGCGCGGACGGTGACGTCGCCGGTCTTCTCACCCGCCCGGAGTGCGGGCGCGACGGCGATCCCTGAGCTGTCGGTGAGGACGGTGGCCACGCTCTCGCCGCCGGTGAAGACGGTGTCGGTGTCGCCGACGACGGTGAAGCGGATCCGCACCTTCGCGACGGTCCTGCCCTCGTCCGTCTCCGCGCGGGTGCTGATCCGCTCGGCGAACGTCTCGCCCGCCGTCGCGGTGAGCCTGCCGGTACCGGCGTTCTCCAGGTGGTCCACCGTGTCGGTGGGCGTGGGGGACGTGGTGGGCGGCGGGGTCGTCGTCGGCGGCGGCGTTGTCGTCGGTGGCGGGGTCGTGGCCGGCGGCGGGGTCGTGGCCGGCGGGGTGCTCGGTGTGCCCGGCGAGGCCGGCGGCCTGGTGCTGCCGCTGCCGCCGCCCTGCTTGCCGGGCCCGGTGCCGGGCTTCGTCGACGGCGTGTCCGGCTCGGACGGGCCGGCGCCCGGCCTCGACGGGGTGGGGCCCGTGGTGTGGGCGTCGCTGCGGTTGTCGGGCAGGGTGCCGGTGCCGTCCGGGACCTCGTGCGTGCCCTTGCGGTAGTACTCCAGCCACGACAGGACGGTGTTCAGGTACTCCGTCGAGTTGTTGTAGCTGAGGATCGCCTTGCCGAGGTCCGCCCGGTCGGACAGGTCCCAGTCGAAGCGGCACAGGTAGTGGCCGGCCGCCAGCGCGGCGTCGTAGATGTTGTTGGGGTCCTCGCGGCCGTCGTCGTTGCCGTCACGGCCGGCCCACGCCCAGGTGGACGGGATGAACTGCATGGGGCCGACGGCGTTGTCGTAGGCGCTGTTGCCGTCGTACTCGCCGTTGTCGGTGTCCTTGATGAGCGCGAAGCCGTTGCCGTCGAGCTGCGGGCCGATGATCGGGGAGGTCGTCGTGCCCCCGACGTCGACGCGTCCGCCGCGGGCCTGGCCGGACTCCACCTTGCCGATGGCGGCGAGCAGTTGCCAGGGCAGGTTGCAGGCGGGCTTGGACTCGCGCAGCGCGGCCTCGGCCTTCTTGTAGGCGTCGAGGACGGTCGCGGGTATGCCCGCTTCGGAAGCGCCCGAGGCGATGGTGTCGGAGCTCGCGGACGGCGCGGGGTTGGGGCTGTTGAGCGGCGGCAGGTCCGTGTAGTACGGCGAGTTGCCGGTCGCGCCGGGATCGCCGGCGCTCTCCTCGGGCGCCGATGCGGCGTCGGACGAGGTCCGGCCGCCCGGGCCGTCGATCGTCGCACCCGGAGCCTGGGACGCGGACAGAGCCGCCACCGCGGCCGCCGCCACGGCGGTGGTCGCCGCTCCCTTGCGCAGCCTCCTGCCGAAATGCGCCGCCATAGAGTGAATCCCCTCCCCGTGGACGCCGGAGCATCCGTCGACGTCTGACACGCTCGCCTGTGGTGACGATCGGCCGCGACCGTCGGTGGCACCAACCGGTGCGATGATCCGGTGCACCGATCCGTTCCGACGATGCGGCCCGCCCCGCCGGTTGCACCGGACACGGCAACTCCCGCGACCCTACGGCAACATCCTTTGCCCGGACACCCGTTCATGCCCGGTATTCACCGGTTGACCACAGTCGTTCTCTCCCCGGTCACGGACGAGCGCGTCACGCATACTGGGGCCCGCCGAGCGCCCGGGCCGAACCACCGGGTCAACCACCCTCCCGAGGAGCCGGGTTGCCTTTCACACTGAGCCACGCGGTGGCGGTCCTGCCCGCCGTACGCACCGACGGGACCGGCCGGGGGCCGCTGATACCTGCGGTGCTGGTGGCGGGCAGTCTCGCTCCGGACCTGACCTACTACGCGGCCGGTGTCCGGTCCGGGGCGATGGAGTTCGGTAAGGTCACGCACTCGTTCCCGGGCGTTCTCACCGTCGATGTGTGCATCGCCTGGGCGCTGGTGGGTCTCTGGCTCCTGGTCCGCGAACCGCTCGTCGCGCTGCTGCCGCGGTCGCGGCAGGGGCGGACGGCCGCTCTGCTGCGCTGCGGCACGCCACGCGCACGCGTCCGCGCCTCCTTGGCGGCGCGCTGGTACGTCTCGGCCGTGCTGGGCGCGGTGACGCACGTGGTCTGGGACGAGTTCACGCACCTCGACCGGTGGGGGACGCGGGTCTTCCCCGTCCTGGGGCAGGAGATCGCGGGCTCACCGCTGTACTGGTACCTGCAGTACGGCGGGTCGGCGGTGGCCGCGGTGGTGATCGTCGTGTTCCTGGCACGGGCACTGCGCCGTGCGACACCCCGCCCCGGGCCGGCGGGGGTGCCGGTGCTGTCCGCGGCCGACCGGTGGGCAGCAGCCGCGCTGCTCGGCGGCTGCGTGCTGGCGGGGGCCGTGCAACGGGCCTCGCGCTGGTGGGCCTACTGGGGCGAGGTCGCGAAGCCCTGGGAGCTGATCCCCACGGTGTGTTTCGGGGCGGGCGCCGGGCTCGTCCTCGCGCTGCCGGTGTACGCCGGGGCGGTCAGGGCGTGGCGTCCGGCCCCGGCCACCGGGGCCCCCGGGGGTGCGGAGAGGGAGCGGCCGAGCCGTACGGCCGCGCGCTGAGGGTCTCGCCTGCCGCCACGAACACGGTGACGGTACGGACCGGGCGGGGCCGGGGCAGCAGCGTGAGGGCGAGCGTCAGACAGCCGCGGGCGAGTTCGGCCCACAGCCGCCACGGCAACGGCTCGCCGGGGCGTGGGAGTGCGGGGCCCGCGGCACGGCCGGGGCGCCAGGGGCCGTCGGCGATGCGGTGGCCGAGGCCCGCGGTGGTACGGCGCAGCGCGCGGGTGAGGGGGAGGACGGGGGTGCGGGCGGTACTCGCGTCGGCCGCGAAGACCGGAACCGGCGACGGCGCCTCGGGGGTGGGTCCGTCGGCGGCGGCCCTCGGGGATGCCGCTCTGCGGTGAAGCATGCGTATACCCATGACCCGCATCCTGGCGCCCGGCCCACCCGACGGCCTGCCCGTACGGTCCACGCGAGTGAAGCAGCCTCCGGAAGGGGAGAGCAGTGAGCAGTGAGCAGTGAGCAGTGAGCAGTGCGAGGAGAGGAGGGCGGGGCGGGCGGGACGGCGGCACGGCGTGTATGCCGCCGTGCCGGCTCGGCAGGCGGAGGCGGCGAGCGGACGCCCGCGGACCCCGTACCGCGACGCGACTGCGGCCGCACGAGGACAGAGAGCCTCGGCGACAGGCAACAGGCAACAGGCAGCAGGCAGCAGGCAGCAAGCCGACACCCGCGGACCCCGTACCGCGACGCGACTGCGGCCGCACGAGGACGGAGAGCCTCGGCGGGTGGCGGCAGGCGGCAGGCAGGCGGTTGACGGCAGGTGATCGATCCCGAGGGTCCCGGCGGCCTCGGGCGCGCCGCCCCGTGTCGCCGCAGGGCCCGGATCAGGGGCTGGTGACCGGCGTCCCCGCGCGGGAACCGCACAGGACGCCGGCGGGTCACAGGGGCGGGCAGAGGACGGGAGGGGCCGGGCGGTGACGGCCGGCGCCTGCCGGCAGCCCTCCCGCTTCCCTCTGCCACCGCCCGTCACTCCCGGCCGCGCCCGGTGTCGTCAGTGTGCCGCCGACTCCCAGTCCGGGCCCGCGCCGACCGAGACGCCCAGCGGGACGCGGAGCCGGACCGCGTCGGCCATCTCCCGGCGGATCAGTTCCTCCGCCGCCGGACGCTCCCCGGGGGCGATCTCCAGGACGATTTCGTCGTGGACCTGGAGGAGCAAGCGGGACTTGAGGTCCGCCTCGCGCAGCGCGCGGTCCACGTTCAGCATGGCGATCTTGACGATGTCCGCCGCCGTGCCCTGGATCGGCGCGTTCAGCGCCATGCGCTCGGCCGCCTCGCGGCGTTGACGGTTGTCGCTGTTGAGGTCGGGCAGGTAGCGCCGGCGGCCGAAGAGGGTCGCCGTGTAGCCCGTCGCCCGCGCCTCGTCGACCACGCGGCGCAGGTAGTCCCGTACGCCGCCGAACCGCTCGAAGTACGCGTCCATCAGGGCGCGGGCCTCGGCCGCCTCGATGTTCAGCTGCTGCGAGAGCCCGAAGGCCGACAGCCCGTACGCGAGGCCGTACGACATCGCCTTGATCTTGCGGCGCATCTCCGCGTCCACGGCGGACTGCTCGACCGTGAACACCTGCGCGGCGGCCGTGGTGTGCAGGTCCTCACCGGAGGTGAACGCCTCGATGAGACCGGCGTCCTCGGAGAGATGGGCCATCACCCGCAGCTCGATCTGGCTGTAGTCGGCGGTGAGGAGGGACTCGAAGCCCTCGCCGACGACGAAGCCCCGGCGGATCGCGCGTCCCTCGTCGGTACGGACCGGGATGTTCTGCAGGTTCGGGTCGGTCGACGACAGGCGGCCGGTGGCGGCGACCGTCTGGTTGAACGTGGTGTGGATCCGGCCGTCCGCGGCGACCGTCTTGATCAGTCCCTCGACGGTCACGCGCAGCTTCGCCTGCTCACGGTGGCGGAGCATGATCACCGGAAGCTCGTTGTCGGTCTGGCCGGCCAGCCAGGCCAGGGCGTCGGCGTCGGTCGTGTAGCCGGTCTTGGTCTTCTTCGTCTTCGGCAGGCCGAGTTCGCCGAAGAGGACCTCCTGGAGCTGCTTGGGCGACCCCAGGTTGAACTCGTGCCCCGCCGCCGCGTGCGCCTCCTTCACGGCCTGCTGCACAGCGCCCGCGAACATCTGCTCCATGGACTCCAGATGGGCGCGGTCCGCCGCGATGCCGTGCCGCTCCATACGGGCCAGCAGGACGGACGTCGGCAGCTCCATGTCCCGCAGCAGGTCCGCGGCGCCCACCTCCCGCAGGCGGCCCTCGAAGGCCTCACCGAGGTCGACGACCGCGCGGGCCTGCACCATCAGCGCCTCGGCCTCGGCGGCGTCGTCCGCGCCGAAGGCCAGCTGGCCGTCGGCCGCGGCGGCGGGCGCCAGCTCGCGGTGCAGGTACTCCAGGGACAGGGCGTCCAGGGCGAAGGAGCGGCGGCCCGGCTTGACCAGGTAGGCGGCGAGCGCCGTGTCCATGGAGATGCCCTCGACGCTCCAGCCGTGCTCGGCGAGGACCCGCATCGCACCCTTGGCGTTGTGGAACACCTTGGGCCGGTCCGCGTCCGCGAGCCAGGCGGCGAACGCCTGCTCGTCGCTCTCGTCCAGCTCGGCCGGGTCGAACCAGGCGGCCGGTCCGGCGGCCGCGGCCAGGGCGATCTCGGCGACCGAGCCGGTTCCCAGCGCCCAGGTGTCGACCGTGGCGACGCCGAGGGGGCGGGTGGCGTGCTCGGCGAGCCAGCCGGTCAGCTCGCCCGCGCCCAGGACGGTCCCGTCCAGCTCCACGCCGTCCGCGACGACCGGGGCGGTCTCGGCCTCCTGGGCTCCGGGGTCGACGGCGAAGAGCCGCTCGCGCAGCGACGGGTTCCTGATCTCCAGGGTGTCCAGGATCATCGTGACGGCCTTGCGGTCGTAGGCCGTCCGCTCCAGGTCGGTGACGCCCTTGGCCAGCTCGACCTGCCGCTCCAGCTCGGTGAGGCGGCGGTTGAGCTTGACCGCCTCCAGGTGGTCGCGCAGATTCTGGCCGGCCTTGCCCTTGACCTCGTCGACCCGCTCGACGAGGTCCGCGAAGGAACCGAACTGGTTGATCCACTTCGCGGCCGTCTTCTCACCGACACCGGGAATACCGGGCAGATTGTCGGACGGGTCGCCGCGCAGTGCCGCGAAATCGGGGTACTGCGCGGGTGTCAGCCCGTACTTCTCGAACACCTTCTCGGGGGTGAACCGGGTCAGTTCGGAGACGCCCTTGGTCGGATAGAGCACCGTGGTGTGCTCGGAGACCAGCTGGAAGGAGTCCCGGTCGCCGGTGACGATCAGCACGTCGAAGCCCTCGGCCTCGGCTCGGGTGGCGAGCGTGGCGATGACGTCGTCCGCCTCGAACCCGTCGACCGCGAAACGCGGGGCGTGCATCGCGTCGAGCAGCTCCCCGATCAGCTCGACCTGCCCCTTGAACTCGTCCGGGGTCTTGGAGCGGTTCGCCTTGTACTCGGCGAACTCCGCCGAGCGCCAGGTCTTGCGGGAGACGTCGAAGGCCACCGCGAAGTGCGTGGGTGCCTCGTCGCGCAGCGTGTTCGCCAGCATCGACGCGAAGCCGTAGATCGCGTTCGTCGGCTGGCCCGTCGCGGTGGTGAAGTTCTCCACGGGCAGCGCGAAGAACGCGCGGTAGGCCAGCGAATGCCCGTCCATGAGCATCAGTCGCGGTCGGGCCTCGCCGGAGGTCTGGTCGGTCTTCTTCGCTGCTGTCTCTGCCACGCCCCCGATCCTGCCACGCCCCACCGACACTCGGCCCCGTCCCCGCTCACGCCCGGCCTCCGTCGTCGCCTCCCGTGCGAGGATCGGAGGCGTACCTCACACGTGTACGCGAAGAGGAGTGCGCGATGGCCAGCAAGCCGCCCAAGGGTGACCCGGTCCAGGACGCGCCGAAGATCGCCGGACCGAAACACGCGGCCGCCGGCCTCACGGCGGTCGCCCACAGTCTGCGCACGGCCCACCAGCAGATGGGGGTGAAACGCACGGCCCTGACCCTCCTCGGCGTCAACCAGAAGAACGGCTTCGACTGCCCGGGCTGCGCCTGGCCCGAGCCCGAACAGCGGCACACGGCGGAGTTCTGCGAGAACGGCGCGAAGGCCGTGGCCGAGGAGGCCACCCTGCGCCGGGTCACCCCCGAGTTCTTCGCCGAGCACCCCGTCGCCGAACTGGCCGGCCGCAGCGGCTACTGGCTGGGCCAGCAGGGCCGCCTGACCCACCCCGTCCACCTCCCCGAGGGCGGTGACCGCTACGAGCCCGTCACCTGGGAGCGCGCCTTCGACATCATCGCGGAGGAGATCAACGCCCTCGGCTCCCCCGACGAGGCCGTCTTCTACACCTCCGGACGCACCAGCAACGAGGCCGCGTTCCTCTACCAGCTGTTCGCGCGCGAGCTCGGCACCAACAACCTGCCCGACTGCTCGAACATGTGCCACGAGTCCTCCGGCTCCGCCCTGTCCGAGACGATCGGCGTCGGCAAGGGCAGCGTCCTGCTCGAGGACCTCTACAAGGCCGACCTGATCATCGTCGCCGGACAGAACCCCGGCACCAACCACCCGCGCATGCTCTCCGCCCTGGAGAAGGCCAAGCGCAACGGCGCACGGATCATCAGCGTCAACCCGCTGCCCGAGGCCGGCCTGGAACGCTTCAAGAACCCGCAGACCCCCAAGGGCCTCACCACCGGCGCCGCCCTGACCGACCTGTTCCTGCAGATCCGCCTCGGCGGCGACCAGGCACTCTTCCGCATCCTCAACAAGCTGATCATCGACACGCCCGACGCCGTCGACGAGGACTTCGTCCGTGAACACACCCACGGCTACGAGGACTTCGCCGAGGCCGCCCGCGCCGCCGACTGGGACGCCACCCTCACCGCGACCGGCCTCACGCGCGAGGACATCGAGACGTGCCTGCGCATGGTCCTCGGATCCCGGCGCGTCATCGTGTGCTGGGCGATGGGCCTCACCCAGCACAAGCACTCCGTGCCCATGATCCGCGAAATCGTCAACTTCCTGCTGCTGCGCGGCAACATCGGCCGCCCCGGCGCGGGCGTCTGCCCGGTGCGCGGCCATTCCAACGTGCAGGGCGACCGCACCATGGGCATCTTCGAACGCCCCGCCGGGGCGTTCCTGGACGCCCTGGAGAAGGAGTTCGGCTTCACCCCGCCGCGCGCACACGGCTACGACGTCGTACGGGCCATCCGCGCGCTGCGCGACGGGGAGGCGAAGGTCTTCTTCGCCATGGGCGGCAACTTCGTCTCCGCCTCCCCCGACACCGGGGTCACCGAGGCCGCGATGCGCCGGGCCCGGCTGACCGTGCACGTGTCGACCAAGCTGAACCGCTCGCACGCCGTCACCGGCGCGCGCGCCCTCATCCTGCCGACCCTGGGCCGCACCGAGCGCGACCTGCAGGGCAGCGGTGAGCAGTTCGTGACGGTCGAGGACTCCATGGGCATGGTGCACGCCTCCCGCGGACGCCTCGAACCGGCGAGCGCACGGCTGCTGTCCGAGCCCGCCATCGTCTGCCGGCTGGCCCGCCGCGTCCTGGGCGCCGGCAGCAGGGTGCCGTGGGAGGAGTTCGAGAAGGACTACGCGACGATCCGCGACCGCATCGCACGCGTGATCCCCGGCTTCGAGGACTTCAACGCGCGCGTGGCCGACCCCTCGGGCTTCGCCCTCCCCCACGCCCCGCGCGACGAGCGGCGCTTTCCCACCGCCACCGGCAAGGCCAACTTCACCGCCGCCCCGGTCGAGTACCCCGAACTGCCGAAGGGGCGGCTGCTGCTGCAGACCCTGCGCTCGCACGACCAGTACAACACCACGATCTACGGCCTCGACGACCGCTACCGCGGCATCAGGAACGGCCGCCGCGTGGTGCTCGTCAACCCCGAGGACGCGCGCGAGCTGCGGCTCGCGGACGGCTCGTACGTCGACCTGGTCGGCGAGTGGAAGGACGGCGTGGAGCGCCGGGCCCCCGGATTCCGCGTCGTGCACTACCCGACGGCCCGCGGCTGCGCCGCCGCGTACTACCCGGAGACCAACGTCCTCGTGCCGCTGGACGCCACCGCCGACACCAGCAACACCCCTGCCAGCAAGTCCGTCGTGGTCCGTCTGGAACAATCCGTGACCGACTGAGCGTTTGCTCAGTGCGGTACGACGGCGCAGCCGTACCGCCTCAGGGATCACGACGAACGGAGCCCGGCCCCATGGGAGAGCAGCAGCACGTCACGTTCCCGCAGGAGGTCATCGACGAGTACGCCTCGCTCGGCGTGGACCTGCGGGCCCTGTTCTCCGCCGGCCACCTCGGCACCCGCATGGGCGTGCAGATCCTGGAGGCCTCGGCCGAGCGCGTCGTCGGCACGATGCCGGTGGAGGGCAACACCCAGCCCTACGGGCTGCTGCACGGCGGCGCCTCCGCCGTCCTGGCCGAGACCCTCGGGTCGGTGGGGTCGATGCTGCACGGCGGCGCCGGCCGGATCGCCGTGGGCGTCGACCTCAACTGCACCCACCACCGCGGCGCGCGCTCCGGACTGGTCACCGGGGTCGCCACCCCGGTGCACCGGGGGCGCTCCACCGCCACGTACGAGATCGTCATCAGCGACGAGGCCGGCAAGCGGGTGTGCACCGCGCGCCTGACCTGCCTGCTGCGCGACCTCGGTCCGAAGGACGCGCAGCAGACCTCCGGCACCGCGACGGGCTGACCCGACGGACCGGCCGGCCAAGGTGGTGCGGGGCGCGTGACCGCACCGCACCACCCGTCGCCCACCCATTGCCCGGGAGGCGTGGGCGTCCTACCGTGCGGACATGGAACGGGGAGGCGCCACCCGGCCCGCCACGCGGGGCCCCGGCCGCCCCCTGCGCACACCGGCGCCGCTCCCCGGCCTCCTCCCGCCGGCCTTCACGACCGCGTTACCCGCTGCCCTCGTGACCGTCCTCCTCGCAGCCGGATGCGGCCCGTCCGGACGCGCCGGCGCCCCGGCGCCGTCCCTGCCGTCGGCGTCCCCGGCGTCCTCACCGCCGGCGACCGCCCCCGAGGACGTGTGCGTACGGATCGTCACCCACTGGGCCCGCGAGGTGCTGGACGGCACCCCCTACGGCGACTACCAGTCGATGGGCCTGTCCAACGGCCAGTACGACATTCTGCGCGACGCCGTGGACGCCGCCCGCCCCGTCCGCGAGCGCCAGGGCACCGCGGCCGCGCACGACGTGATCGGCCGTCACGTCCGCGAGGCCTGCGCCGAGCGGTACCGCGCCGGCGGACCGGACGAAGGCGCCTGGCGGTGAACGCCGTCGGCCCCGTGGAACCCGGCGACGGAACCCGCCCCCTGTCCACCCCGCCGCTCCCCCACGCCCCCACGCCCCCACGCCCTCCGCGGACTCCTCGGCTCTCGCCACGAGTGCCTCACGCGGCGGTACGGGCGTCACCGACGGACCGCACTCGCCGCCCGCACCGCGGCGGCCGTCCTCACGGCCGGCACCCTCCTGCACGTCGCCCGGCCCCGGCCACCCCCGCCGCCCGCACCGCCGTTGCCGTCCGGAGCGACGACCACCGGCCACGTGAAACCGCGGCCCGCAGGCCCGGACACGGACACGGACAAACGGAATTTCACCTTCACCATCGAACTCATCGTGGAATCGGGCCCTCCGGCCACCGTCGCCCGCATATCCCGGCCACACGCCGGCCTTTCCGCGACCTCCAGCCCGCGCACCCTTTTTCGGACAAGAGCGGGACCCCCGCAAGGTCGCCGTCACCCTGCGCATCACGGAATGCGGAGGATTGCCGGGGAACGCCGGACTCCCTTTCCTGAACGTAACTCTGCGTAATACGCACGCAATGCAGACCCACAGCCTCATCCTCAGGCCCCGGTACGCACAGGGCCTCTCCCTGGCCTTGCAGGTCGCCTGCAGGTCGCCTGCAGCAACGATTCCCGGTAATCACCAAAACCCCTGATACACCTGAACACACCCCGCCCGGTCCTGCGGTTTCTCAGCATCCGGACAGGTCAAAACGGTTTGAATTCCGCCGTTCCCCCCACTCGGTACCGCTCTGCAATACGTCGTGTCATAACAAGAGAGTCACAGCCTGGTCCAGACCCTCCTCCCCGTTCCCCCCACCCGCTTAGAGTCACGGCCAGTCACCGCGCACCCCGATTATCACTTCGGCCCCGCGCTCGACTCGGCCGTTTCCACCGGGAAACGACCGTCAGGGGAAAGGACTGGATCGTGCGTCAACGTTCACTCATCGCCGTCACCGCTGCCTTGGCGGCGGGAGCGCTCACCCTCACCGCTTGCGGTTCGCGCGACGAGAACGGCGGCGGCAGCTCGGACTCCGGCAACGGCGGCACCACCGTCGTCATCGGCGTCGACGCGCCGCTGACCGGCGACCTGTCCGCGCTGGGCCTCGGCATCAAGAACTCCGTGGACCTCGCCGCCAAGACCGCCAACAAGGAGAAGACCGTCGAAGGCATCACCTTCAAGGTCGAAGCCCTCGACGACCAGGCACAGCCCTCCTCCGGCCAGCAGAACGCCACCAAGTTCGTCGCCAACGACGAAGTCCTCGGCGTCGTCGGCCCGCTGAACTCCTCCGTCGGCGAATCCATGCAGAAGGTCCTCGACGACGCCAAGCTCGTCCAGGTCTCACCCGCCAACACCAGCCCCGCCCTCACCCAGGGCACCGACTGGCAGACCAAGCCGGTACGCACCTACAAGTCCTACTTCCGTACCGCGACCACGGACGCCATCCAGGGCCCCTTCGCCGCCCAGTACCTGTACAACGACTCCAAGAAGCGCAAGGTCTTCGTCATCGACGACAAGAAGACCTACGGCGCCGGCCTCGCCGGCACCTTCACCGACGAGTTCAAGAAACTCGGCGGCGACGTCGTGGGCACCGAACACATCAACCCCGACACCAAGGACTTCTCCGCGGTCGCCACCAAGGTCAAGAACTCCGGCGCCGACGTCGTCTACTACGGCGGCGAATACCCCCAGGCCGGCCCCCTCAGCAAGCAGATCAAGGCCGCAGGCGCCAAGATCCCCCTCGTCGGCGGCGACGGCATCTACAGCACCGAGTTCATCAAGCTCGCCGGCACCACCGGCACCGGCGACCTCGCCACCTCCGTCGGCGCCCCCGTCGAAGACCTCCCCTCCGCCAAGGAGTTCGTGGCCAACTACGAGGCCGGGAACTACAAGGAGGACTACGAGGCCTACGGCGGCTACAGCTACGACTCGGCCTGGGCCGTCATCGAAGCCGTCAAGAAGGTCGTCGAGGACAACGACGGCAAGCTCCCCGACGACGCCCGCGAAAAGGTCACCGCCGCCATGCAGGACGTCTCCTTCGACGGAGTCACCGGCCCCGTCGCCTTCGACGAGTTCGGCGACGCCACCAACAAGCAGCTCACCGTCTACGCCGTCGAGAACGGCGACTGGAACGACGTCAAGTCCGGCACCTACACCGACTGACCCAAGCCCGCACCAACCGAGCCGCGGGGGGGGGCCCCCCCCCGCCGCCCCCCCCCCCCCGGCCCCCCGCCCCCCCCCCCCCCCCCGGGGGGCCCCCCCCCCCCCCGGCCGCCCCCCGCGGCTCGCATCCGGCCCCATCCGTCGAACATTCCGAACGTCTCGGAGGACATGCGGTGAACGAACTGCCGCAGCAGCTGGTCAACGGCCTGCTACTGGGATCCATGTACGGGCTGGTCGCCCTCGGCTACACAATGGTCTACGGCATTGTCCAGCTCATCAACTTCGCCCACGGCGAGATCTTCATGACCGGAGCCTTCGGCGCACTCACGGTCTACCTCTACATCCTGCCCGACGGCACCTCCATGCTCATCGCCCTCCCCCTCATGATCATCGGCGCGATGCTCGTCTCCACCACCGTCGCCGTCGGAGCGGAACGGTTCGCCTACCGGCCCCTCCGAGGCGCCCCACGCCTCGCCCCACTCATCACCGCCATCGGCCTCTCCCTCGCCCTCCAGCAAGCCGTATGGGCCTGGTACCCCGACGCGAAATCCGCCCACACCTTCCCCAGCATCCCCGGCGGCCCCTTCGACATCGGCCCCGTCACCATCCAGACCGGCGACATCTTCGTCCTCTGCGCCGCCCCCCTCAGCATGGCCATCCTCGGCTACTTCGTCATGCGCACCCGCACCGGACGCGGCATGCAAGCCACCGCCCAGGACCCCGACACCGCCAAACTCATGGGCATCAACACCGACCGCATCATCGTGGTCGCCTTCGCCCTCGGCGCCGTCTTCGCCGCCGTCGGCGGCGTCGCCTACGGCCTCAAATACGGCCAGATCGACTTCCGCATGGGCTTCATCCTCGGACTCAAAGCCTTCACCGCCGCCGTCCTCGGCGGCATCGGCAACATCTACGGAGCCATGCTCGGCGGCCTCGTCCTCGGCATCGCCGAAGCCCTGTCCACCGCCTACATCTCCGACATCCCCGGCATGAACCAGTTCGGCAGCCAGTCCTGGGCCGACGTCTGGGCGTTCGTACTCCTCATCCTCGTGCTCCTCTTCAGGCCCCAAGGCCTGCTCGGCGAGCGCGTCGCGGACAGGGCGTGACACCGATGACCACACACACCACCACCCCCAAGACCCCCGACACCCCCACCACCCACACTCCCACAGGCCTCATCGGCATACCCCCACACACCGGCCGCGCCCTCGCCACCGGCGGCGCCGCCCTCACCACCCTCTCCACCTTCCTCGCCTGGACCTGGACCAGCGAATTCCCCGGCGACCTCACCTACTACGGCTACCCCGGCGGCCTCCAGGTCCTCGTCCTCGTCGGCGGCCTCCTCACCACCCTCCTCGGCCTCGCCTCCTACGGCACCAAAGGCCTCCAGTGGCTCACCCCCGCAGGAGCCGACAGCGCCCTCAAACTCGCCGCCACCGGCACCTTCGCCACCACCTGGTACACCGTCACCGCCATCAGCATCAACCTCGGCGGAATCGTCAACCTCGAACCCGGCGGCTGGATCGCAGCCCTCACCACCCTCACCACCCTCCTCGGCGCCCACGCCCTCCCCTTCGAACGACCCGCACCCGACCCCCACGACCCCGACGACAGCGGATGGGAAAAATTCCGCCACACCACCCGGCACAACATCACCGTCCTGCGCGCATCCATCGCCACCGGCCGCACCCGGCCCGCACGCGAACTGCCCGCCTACGCCGAAATCCTCATCATCGTCGCCGCCCTCGCCCTCGCCCTGATCGTCTTCACCTACGGCATCGGCACCGAATACGACGAACTCTTCATCGGCTTCCTCATCACCGCCGGCTTCGGCTTCGCCGCCCTCACCAAAGCCGGGCTCATCAACCGCATCTCCGCCATCACCGCCGAACACCGCAACGTCACCCTCCTCGGCGCCTTCGCCGCAGCCGCCGCCTTCCCCTTCACCCAGTCCGACGACCAGTACGCCACCATCGGCGTCTACATCCTCATCTTCGCCACCGTCGCACTCGGCCTCAACATCGTCGTCGGCCTCGCCGGCCTCCTCGACCTCGGATACGTCGCCTTCCTCGGCGTCGGCGCCTACACCGCCGCCATGGTCTCCGGAAGCCCCTCCAGCCCCTTCGACATCCACCTCCCCTTCTGGCTCAGCGCCCTCCTCGGCGCAGCCGTCGCCATGGTCTTCGGCGTCCTCATCGGAGCCCCCACCCTCCGCCTCCGCGGCGACTACCTCGCCATCGTCACCCTCGGCTTCGGCGAAATCTTCCGCATCGCCGTCCTCAACACCGACGGCACCTCCGGACCCGACATCACCAACGGCTCCAACGGCATCTCCTCCATCCCCAACCTCAACATCCTCGGCTTCGACTTCGGCCAGGAACACAGCATCGCCGGCTTCACCATCGGCCGCTTCGCCAACTACTTCCTGCTCATGCTCCTCATCACGCTGATCGTCGTCATCGTCTTCCGACGCAGCAGCGACTCCCGCATCGGCCGAGCCTGGGTAGCCATCCGCGAAGACGAAACCGCCGCCCTCGCCATGGGCATCAACGGCTTCCGCGTCAAACTCATCGCCTTCGCCCTCGGCGCCACACTCGCCGGCCTCGCCGGCACCGTCCAAGCCCACGTCACCTACACCGTCACCCCCGAGCAATACCAGTTCGCCCACGTCGTCCCACCCAACAGCGCCTTCCTCCTCGCCGCCGTCGTCCTCGGCGGCATGGGCACCATCAGCGGACCCCTCGTCGGCGCCGCACTCCTCTACCTCATCCCCGCCAAACTCCAGTTCCTCGGCGACTACCAACTCCTCGCCTTCGGACTCGCACTCGTCCTCCTCATGCGCTTCCGCCCCGAAGGACTCATCCCCAACCGGCGCCGACAGCTCGAATTCCACGAAGAGGCCGAACCACCCACAGTCCTCAGCAAGGCAGGGGCCTGACCACCATGACTACCGACACCACCACCACGAACACCCCCACCGGCACCACCCCCGGCGAAACCGTCCTCGACGCCCGCGGCGTCACCATGCGATTCGGCGGCCTCACCGCCGTCCGCGACGTCGACCTCACCGTCAACAGCGGCGAAATCGTCGGCCTCATCGGACCCAACGGCGCCGGAAAAACCACCTTCTTCAACTGCCTCACCGGCCTCTACATCCCCACCGAAGGCGAAGTCCGCTACAAAGGCGACATCCTCCCCCCCAAATCCTTCAAAGTCACCGCCGCCGGCATCGCCCGCACCTTCCAGAACATCCGCCTCTTCAACAACATGACCGTCCTGGAAAACGTCCTCGTCGGCCGCCACACCCGCACCAAAGAAGGCCTCTGGTCCGCCCTCCTCCGTGGCCCCCGCTTCCACAAAGCCGAAACAAAATCACGCGAACGCGCCATGGAACTCCTCGACTTCGTCGGCCTCGCCGACAAAGCCGACCACCTCTCCCGCAACCTCCCCTACGGCGAACAACGCAAACTCGAAATCGCCCGCGCCCTCGCCAGCGAACCCGGCCTCCTGCTCCTCGACGAACCCACCGCCGGCATGAACCCCCAGGAAACCCGCGCCGCCGAAGAACTCATCTTCGCCATCCGCGACATGGGCATCGCCATCCTCGTCATCGAGCACGACATGCGCTTCATCTTCAACCTCTGCGACCGCGTCGCCGTCCTCGTCCAAGGACAAAAACTCGTCGAAGGCGACGCCACCACCGTCCAGGCCGACGAACGCGTCATCGCCGCCTACCTCGGAGAACCCCTCGACAACGACCCCGGCACCGAAGAAGCAGCCGAAGTCGGAGCCGCCGAAGCCGCAGCCGAAACCACCACGGACGCAGCACCCGGCAAGGAGAACGACCGATGACCGCACTCCTCGAAGTCGAAGACCTCAAAGTCGCCTACGGCAAAATCGAAGCCGTCAAAGGCATATCCTTCAAGGTCGAAGCCGGCGAAGTCGTCACCCTCATCGGAACCAACGGGGCAGGCAAAACCACCACCCTCCGCACCCTCTCCGGCCTCCTCAAGCCCACCGGCGGCCACATCAAATTCAACGGAAAATCCCTCAAAAAAATCCCCGCCCACGAAATCGTCTCCCACGGCCTCGCCCACTCCCCCGAAGGCCGACACATCTTCCCCCGCATGACCATCGAGGACAACCTCCGCCTCGGCGCCTTCCTCCGCACCGACAAAACCGGAATCGAAAAAGACATCCAACGCGCCTACGACCTCTTCCCCATCCTCGGAGAACGCCGCAAACAGGCCGCCGGAACCCTCTCCGGCGGAGAACAACAAATGCTCGCCATGGGCAGAGCCCTCATGTCCCAGCCCAAACTCCTCATGCTCGACGAACCCTCCATGGGCCTCTCACCGATCATGATGCAGAAAATCATGGCCACCATCACCGAACTCAAAGCCCAGGGCACCACCATCCTCCTCGTCGAACAGAACGCCCAAGCCGCACTCTCCCTCGCCGACCACGGCCACGTCATGGAAGTCGGCACCATCGTCCTCTCCGGAACCGGACAAGACCTCCTCCACGACGAATCCGTCCGCAACGCCTACCTCGGCGTCGACTGACCCACCCCACCCGACACAACACCGAGGCCCGCGCCCCCCACCAGGGACACGGGCCTCAACAACACCACCGACACCTACCCCTTCGACGCCTTCTTCTCCGCCGCGTCGTCAATAACCGCCTGCGCCACCTGCTGCATCGACATCCGCCGATCCATCGACGTCTTCTGAATCCACCGGAACGCCGCCGGCTCCGACAACCCGTACACCGTCTGCAACACCGACTTCGCCCGATCCACCAACTTCCGCGTCTCCAACCGCAGACTCAGATCCGCGACCTCACGCTCCAACTCCCGCAACTCCGTGAACCGCGACACCGCCATCTCGATCGCCGGCACCACATCACTCTTCGAGAACGGCTTCACCAGATACGCCATCGCCCCCGCATCCCGCGCCCGCTCCACCAGATCACGCTGCGAGAACGCCGTCAGCATCAACACCGGCGCGATACTCTCCTCAGCGATCTTCTCCGCCGCCGAGATACCATCCAGCTTCGGCATCTTCACATCGAGAATCACCAGATCAGGACGGTGCTCACGGGCCAGCTCCACCGCCCGCTCACCATCACCGGCCTCACCGACGACGGTGTACCCCTCCTCCTCCAGCATCTCCTTGAGATCGAGCCGGATCAGCGCCTCGTCCTCGGCGATGACGACGCGCGTCGTCATCGGAGGCACGTGCGACTTGTCGTCGTCGGACGCGTCTACTGGCTGGGGCGACTCGGGGACGCTCACGTGGGGCTCCTTGGTGCGGGGCAGGCCGGTACTGCTGACAAGAGCGTACCTAGCTGCGGTAAGGTGGGGGCACGGCGGGTGACCGCCAGCCTTCGTTTCCCAGGCCCCCGTAGCCCAATTGGCAGCAGGCAATGGATTCAAAACCCATACAGTGTCGGTTCGAGTCCGACCGGGGGCACTTTTCCTTCGATTCCCAGGATCACACGGGAAAACAGATGTCCACGTTCTCGTGAACCTGGGCCATCTCCTGCGTGTCGCCGTAGACGGCACTCGACAGTGGTTCCATGTACGTCCATGACACACAGGTGCGACAGAAGGCCCTGACACTCCTGCGCGGCGGCGCAAAGAATACCGAAGTGGCCCGGGACCTCAGCGTCCCGGTAGGGACGATCAGCTACTGGAAGCATCTGGATCGCGCCAAGCGCGGCGAGTGCCCAGGAGCCCACCAGTCGGTCTGCCCGCGCTGTGAGGGCGATTTGGACGAGGTGGCCTACGTCTACCTGCTGGGGCTCTATCTCGGCGACGGTCATATCGTCCAGAACCGTTCCATGCGGACGCCAAGCCTCTCCGTCGTGTGCGCCGAATCGTGGCCCGGGCTCATGGAGACCTGCGAGAGCGCCATGCGGTCCGTCTTCCCCAACAACTCGGTCTGCCGAGTGCGCCGTAAGGGCTGCCGTGAGATCAAGCTCTACTCGAAGCACATCCAGTGCCTCTTCCCTCAGCACGGGCCCGGCAAAAGCACCAGCGGCTGATTGCCCTCAAGCCTTGGCAACAGGAACTTGTCGGCAACCACCCCTGGGAGTTCGTTCGGGGGCTCATCCACTCCGACGGGTGCCGGATGACGAACTGGGCCACGCGCATGGTGCGTGGTGAGCGGAAGCGCTACGAGTATCCCCGGTACTTCTTCTCCAACAAGTCCGACGACATCCGGGCCCTCTACACCGACACCCTGGATCGCCTCGGCGTCGAGTGGACGCAGTGCACGCGTGACGGTGTGCCGTTCAACATCTCGGTCGCCAAGAAGGCGTCCGTCGCGCTGATGGATCTCCACGTGGGCCCCAAGTACTGAACCGGGGCCCCGGTCGGGTCACTTGGGGCTGTCGTCCTCGCCGATGCGGTGGACGCGGACGAGGTTGGTCGTGCCGGAGACGCCGGGTGGGGAGCCTGCGGTGATGACGACGATGTCGCCCTTCTTGCAGCGGCCGTAGGCCAGGAGGAGTTCGTCGACCTGGTCGACCATGGCGTCGGTGGATTCGGCGTGGGGGCCGAGGAACGTCTCCACGCCCCAGGTGAGGCTGAGCCGGGAGCGGGTGGCGGGGTCGGGGGTGAAGGCGAGGAGGGGGATGGGCGAGCGGTAGCGGGAGAGGCGGCGGGCGGTGTCGCCCGACTGGGTGAAGGCGACGAGGTGGGTGGCGTCGAGGAAGTCGCCCATTTCGGCGGCGGCCCGGGCGACGGCGCCGCCCTGGGTGCGGGGTTTGTTGGTTTCGGTGAGGGGTGGGAGGCCCTTGGTGAGGAGGTCTTCTTCGGCTGCTTCGACGATGCGGGCCATGGTGAGGACGGTGCTGAGGGCGTGTTTGCCGACGCTGGTTTCGCCGGAGAGCATGACGGCGTCGGTGCCGTCGAGGACGGCGTTGGCGACGTCGGAGGCTTCGGCGCGGGTGGGGCGGGCGTTGTCGATCATCGAGTCGAGCATTTGGGTGGCGACGATGACCGGTTTGGCGTTGCGTTTGGCGAGTTTGATGGCGCGCTTTTGAACGATGGGGACTTGTTCGAGTGGCATTTCGACGCCGAGGTCTCCGCGGGCGACCATGATGCCGTCGAAGGCGGCGACGATGTCGTCGAGGTTCTGGACGGCTTGGGGTTTTTCGATTTTGGCGATGACGGGGAGGCGGCGGCCTTCTTCTTCCATGATGCGGTGGACGTCTTTGATGTCGTGTCCGCTGCGTACGAAGGAGAGGGCGATGGTGTCGAAGCCGGTGCGCAGGGCCCAGCGGAGGTCGTCCTCGTCTTTTTTGGAGAGGGCGGGGACGGAGACGGCGACGCCGGGGAGGTTGAGGCCTTTGTGGTCGGAGACCATGCCGCCTTCGATGACGGTGGTGTGGACGCGGGGGCCGTCGACGGCGTCGACCCGGAGGGTGACTCTGCCGTCGTCGACGAGGATGCGTTCGCCGGTGGTGACGTCGTCGGCGAGGCCTGCGTGGGTGGTGCCGCAGGTGTGGCGGTCGCCTTGGGTGCCGTCTTCGACGGTGATGGTGAAGGTGTCACCGCGTTCGAGGAGTACGGGTCCTTCGGTGAAGTGGCCGAGTCTGATTTTGGGGCCTTGGAGGTCGGCGAGGAGGCCGACGCTGCGGCCGGTTTCGTCGGCTGCTTTTCGGACCCGGTGGTAGCGCTCCTCGTGTTCGGCGTGGGTGCCGTGGCTGAGGTTGAACCGGGCTACGTCCATTCCGGCGTCGACCAGGTCTTTGATCTGGTCGTACGTGTGGGTGGCGGGCCCTAGTGTGCAGACGATTTTTGCTCGGCGCATGGTGTGAGCCTAGGGCTTACCGGTGGGTAGCGATCAGGTCGCATGTAACCGTTCGGCGGACTGGTCATGAATGGTTATGGGCAGGTGTTGAATTGCGCGACCGGGTGCTCCGGTGAGCACACCGGTTCGCGGGCCGGGTGCCGCGTGGTGCGGCACCCCCGGTTGTGCGGTGCGCCTGCCGGTCTATGCCTGTGTCTGCTGTATGCGCAGTGCGCGGGCCAGGTCGTCGAGCTGGTCGACGAGTTTGCGGCGGAGGGCGGGGGTGGGGCCGGCCTTGCGGAGGCATTTCTGGCCGAGGCGGAGGGTTTCGGGGTCGGCGGCGTGGGCGGGGAAGGCCCAGTGGCCGGCGGCTTCGGCGATGGCGGGGCCGCGGCGGGCGGCGAGGGCGACGGCGTCCTTGTAGTAGCGGGCGACGTAGGGGCGGGTGAGGTCGGCCTGTTCGGGTTGCCAGAAGCCCTGGGCGGTGGCGGTGAAGAGGTAGGTGGACAGGTCGTCGGTGTGGAACATGGCGTCCCAGGCGCGGTTTTTGGCGTCTTCGTGGGGCAGGGCGGCGCGGCAGCGGGCGGCGCCTTCCTGGCCGGCGGCGCTGGGGTCGTTGGCGAGTTCTGCGGTGATGGCGGCTTCGTCGGTGGCGTCGAGGACGGCGAGCCGGGTGAGGATGCGCCAGCGCAGTTCGGGGTCGAGTTCGGGGCCGCCGGGGACGGTGCCCTCGGTGAGCCAGGCGGCGATGGTGTGGGGATGGACGGCGGTGTCGATGCGGTGGCGTACGGCGATGAGGCGCAGGCTGGGGTTGTCGCCGTCCTCGGTGCGGCGGATGAGGTCGCGGCACAGGTCGGTGAGGGTGGCGAGGGCGGCGGGCCGCCCGCCGGGGGTGACGTAGCGGCCGGTGATGTGGGTGGTGGCGAAGGTGAGGACGCCCTGGACGAGGGCGAGGTCGGTTTCGTGGGGGAGGTGGGTGCGGGCGATGTCGAGGTAGTCGGTGGGGGGGAGTTCGCCGTCGCGGACGGCGTCGCGGAGGGCGTTCCAGACGACGGCGCGGGTGAGGGGGTCGGGGAGTCCGGAGAGGCGGGTGCGGAGGGTGTGGGTGGATTCGTGGTCGAAGCGGATTTTGGCGTAGGTGAGGTCGCCGTCGTTGAGGACGAGGAGGGCGGGGCGGGGGCCGGCGGCGCCGAGGGCGATGGTGTCGGTGGTGGGGAGGTCGATGTCGAGGTGTTTGCGGGGGGTGAGGCCGCGTGGGTCGTGGAGGTCGTGGTCGTAGAGGCCGAGGGTGATGCGGTGGGGGCGGGTGCTGGTGTCCGGTGTGGGGGTGGTGGGGTGTGTGCGGCTGTCGTGGTCCTTGGTGGGGGCGGGTTCGGAGGGGTGGGGAGGGCTGGGTTCGTGTTGGACGGTGAGGTGCCACTGGCCGTGTTCGGTGTGGAGTTCGGGGGTGAGGGTGTCGACTCCGGTGGTGGTGAGCCAGGCGTTGGCCCATGCGTGGACGTCGCGGTCGGTGGCGGTGGCGAGGGAGTCGATGAAGTCGGTGAGGGTGGCGTTGGCGAACTTGTGGCGGTCGATGTGGGTGTTGATGCCGGTGAGGAAGGCGTCCTGGCCGAGCCAGGTGACGAGCTGGCGCAGGGCGGAGGCGCCCTTGGCGTAGGAGATGCCGTCGAAGTTGAGGAGGGCGGAGGCGGTGTCCTGGACGTCTTCGGGGGCGACGGGGTGGGTGGAGGGGCGTTGGTCGGCGTCGTAGCCCCAGGGTTTGCGGGTGACTCCGAAGTCGGTCCAGGTGTCGGTGTGGCGGGTGGCTTCGGCGGTGATCTGGTAGCCCATGTATTCGGCGAAGGACTCGTTGAGCCAGATGTCGTCCCACCAGGTGAGGGTGACGAGGTCGCCGAACCACATGTGGGCCATTTCGTGGGCGATGACCATGGCTCGGGTCTGTCGTTGGGTGTCGGTGACGGCGGACCGGAAGACGAATTCGTCGCGGAAGGTGACGAGGCCGGGGTTTTCCATGGCGCCGGCGTTGAATTCGGGGACGAATGCCTGGTCGTAGGAGTCGAAGGGGTAGGGTTCGGCGAATTTCTCGTGGTAGCGGTCGAAGCAGGCGCGGGTGATGTCGAGGAGTTCGTCGGTGTCGGCGTCGAGGTGGGGGGCGAGGGAGCGGCGGCAGTGGAGGCCGAAGGGGAGGCCGCGGTGTTCGGTGCGTACGGAGTGCCAGGGTCCGGCGGCGACGGCGACGAGGTAGGTGGAGATGAGGGGGGTGGTTGCTGCTTTCCAGCGGCCGTTGCCGAGGTGTTCGGTGATGCCGTTGGCGAGGACGGTCCAGGTGGGGGGGGCGGTGACGGTGAGGTCGAAGACGGCCTTGAGGTCGGGTTGGTCGAAGGCCGGGAAGACGCGTTGGACGTCGTCGAGGAAGAGCTGGGTGTAGGTGTAGGTCTCGCCGTCGGCGGGGTCGGTGAAGCGGTGCATGCCTTCGCCGGTGCGGGAGTAGTGCATGGCGGCGTCGACGTGGAGTTCGTGTGGGCCGGGGGTGAGGTCCTTGAGCGGCAGTCGGTTGCCGTCGAGGGTCGCGGGGTCGAGGGGGTGTCCGTCGAGGGTGACGGAGCGCAGCTCGGCGGGCTTGACTTCGACGAAGCTGTCCGTGGTGTCCTGGTCTGCGAGGACGGTGAAGTGGATCACGGTGTGGGAGTCGAAGGTGTCGTCACCGGTGGTGAGATCGAGTTCGATCGCGTAGCGGTGGACGTGGAGGAGCTGTGCTCGGTTCTGCGCTTCGTCGCGCGTCAGTACGGACATGCGGGCCATGCTGCCTGATGGCGGTGGTGTGGCACAGAGGCGGATCGGTACACGGCTTATGTCCGGGCCTGGGCCGGGGTCCCGGATGTGCGCCCGCGTGCGGGGGCTTTGGGGTGTGCGGGGCCTGCGGAGCGTGCGGCGTGTGAGTGCCGTCACGGGGGGCCTGCCGGGTGGCGTGGGGGCGCACGCGGAGGGGTGTGGTGGGGGTCGGCCCGGCAGGTCGTGGTGGTGGTGTCGCGTCGCGGTGTGGGGGCGGGGTCAGCCGGTGGTGGGTGCCGGGGCGCCGGTGGGGGTGGTCTTGGTGGTGTCGTCGGCGATGCGTTCGTGGTGGCGGATCACTTCGGCGATGATGAAGTTGAGGAACTTCTCGGCGAAGGCCGGGTCGAGTTTCGCGTTCTCGGCGAGGGCGCGCAGCCGGGTGATCTGGCGGGTTTCGCGGGCCGGGTCGGCGGGGGGCAGCCGGTGTTGGGCTTTGAGGCGGCCGACTTGCTGGGTGCATTTGAAGCGTTCGGCGAGCATGTGGACGACGGCGGCGTCGATGTTGTCGATGCTGTCGCGCAGCGCGGCGAGTTCCTCGCGGACCGCGGGGTCGACGTCGCTGGTGCCGGTGTTGCTGGTGGTCATGGGGAGCCAGCCTACGGGGCTGTGGTGGGGTGCCGGGTGTTCGCGGTCGGCGGTCGTTGTGCCGCGTGCCCGGGGTGCGGGCCGAGCCCGCGGCCGCTGTGCTGCTGGAGGACACCGCTGTGCCGCATGTCCGGGGTGCGGGCTGCGGCCGCCGCGCTACGGCTGCACGATCCCGCGCGTCCGCGCGGCTGCCAGCCAGGTGGGGAACTCGTCCAGCAGCCGGTCGTACAGTTCGGTGTCGGGCATCCTGCGGGGGTCGGTGCCCGCATGGAAGAAGCCGGCGTTGTCGACGATCCGCTGGTCCGGCACGGCCAGGTCGTCCAGTGTGCGCAGGTGGTCGAACTGGCGGCTGTCGGGGTCGCCGAAGCCGATGAACTGCCAGAACAGCGGTAGTTTCGCCGCCTTGCACAGGTAGCGCTGTGCGGCGAGGCGGTTGACGGGGGCGCCGTCGGTCTGGAAGACGACGAGGGCCGGCTCGGTCGTTCCGCTGTCGAGGTAGTGGTCGATGACGGCGTCCATGGCCAGGTGGTAGCTGGTCTTTCCCATGTGGCCGAGTCCGGCCGCGATGCGTTCGACCCGTCCCTCGTGGTCGGCGAGGGTGATGTGGGTGACGGCGTCGATGTCCGTGGAGAAGAACACCACCGGGACGATGCCGTCGTCGTCGAGGTGGGCGGACAGGCCCAGCACCCGGTCGGCGAGTGCCTGGACGCTGCCGTCCCTGTAGTACGGCCTCATCGATCCTGAGTGGTCGAGTACGAGGTAGACCGCGGCGCGCAGGCCGTCCAGTCCGTGTCCGGACACGGCGTGTCCCGCGGTCTTGTACAGGCTGACCAGCTTGGGCGCGGTTTCCTCGATCCTGGTCGGGCTGATCGCGGCCATGCGCGTTTCCTCTCGGTCGCCGGAATCTGGCGCCGAGGGTACGGCACCTCGACCCCGCCTCCGCGACGCTCCCCCACTGTTCGCTATTTTGTTCGCCGCCGTCCCCACCGGCTCGTCCGTCCCGTTCTTCGCTAGGAGCCGGCTCGTGGATTCCGAGTCCACCGTGACCACCTGTTACCGCCACCCGAAGGTGGAGTGCCGTGTCCGCTGTGTGCGCTGCGACCGGTACATCTGCCCGGACTGCATGCGTGAGGCGGCGGTCGGCCACCAGTGTCCGGACTGTGTGAAGGAGGGCGTGCGGTCGGTGCGGCAGGCCCGTACCGTGGCCGGCGGCCGTGTCTCGGCGGTGCCGGTGGTGACGTACGTGCTGATCGCCGTCTGTGGGGTGGTGTACCTGGCGGAGCTGGCGCTGCCGGAGGTGGTGGACCGGTTCGCGATGCTGGGGGCGGGGCTGGTCGGGCCGGACGGCGGTCACTATCTGTGGGTCGAGGGGCCGCTGTTCGAGGGTTTCCGTCCGGAGGGCGTGGTGGCCGGGGAGTGGTACCGGTTGCTGACCGGTGCCTTCCTGCATCTGCCGCCCGCCGAGGGCACGTTCGGGATCCTGCACATCATCATGAACATGGTGGCGTTGTGGAACCTGGGCCGGGTTGTCGAGCCGATGCTGGGCCGGGTGCACTGTCTCGTGCTGTATCTGCTGTCGGCGCTGGGCGGTTCGGTGCTGGTGCTGCTGCTGGCGCCGCAGGATTCCGTGGTGGGCGCGTCCGGGGCGGT
This sequence comes from Streptomyces sp. NEAU-W12, assembly GCF_026242095.1. Classification (NCBI taxonomy): domain Bacteria; kingdom Bacillati; phylum Actinomycetota; class Actinomycetes; order Kitasatosporales; family Streptomycetaceae; genus Streptomyces; species Streptomyces sp. NEAU-W12. The sequence goes on along the minus strand of NZ_JAPJDM010000002.1, from coordinate 189,090 downwards.
CTTCGGGCTGGGTGCGGGGTACTACGTGCTGGCCCGTCGGATCGGCGCCGACATGGGGGTGGTCAACCGGTTCATGGGCGGGCTGTTGCTGTGGCTGGTGATCTCCGCGGTGGCCACGTCCTGGGAGGGGCATCTCGGAGGGCTGCTGACGGGCGGTGCGGTGGCGGTGGCCTTCGCGTACGCGCCCAGGGGCAGGCGCCGTATGGTGCTGCAGGCGGGAGCGTGTCTGGTGCTGCTCGGGCTGCTCGTGGTCCTGACGGTGGTCAAGGTGGCGGAACTGAAGGGTGGAGGTGTTTCCCGGTGAAGCGTTCGGCTCTGCTGATCGCGGCTGTGCCCGTGGTGGCGACGGCCGTGTACCTGTCGGTGCCCGGGGGGTCCGACGGCGCGGCCGTGGGCGGGGGCCCGGCCGTGTCCGCCTCACCGCACGCGGGAGAGCTGGCGAAGGAGCGCGCGGAGTCGGCCGAGGACGACAGGCTGGTGGCGAGCCGGCCGCCGGGGCTGGCCGACCCGGCGAAGAAGGAGCTCGCCCAGCAGATCCTGGCGAGCGCCGAGTACTCGACGCTGCGCTGGCGGGAGACCTACGGCGTCATCGAGGACGCCGGTGACGGGGACGGCTACACGGCCGGCATCGTCGGTTTCTGCACCGGCACCCACGACCTGCTCGCCCTGGTCGAGGGCTATACCGAGGACCACCCGGGCAACGGTCTGGCGGGGTATCTGCCGGCGCTGCGCGAGGTGGACGGCACGGATTCGCACGAGGGTCTGGATCCGGGCTTCACGGACGCCTGGCGGGCCGAGGCGGAGGTGCCGGCGTTCCGGGCGGCCCAGGAGGCCGAGCGCGACCGGGTCTACTTCGAGCCGGCGGTGCGGATGGCGAAGCTCGACGGCCTCGGTACGCTCGGTCAGTTCGTGTACTACGACGCGATGGTCACGCACGGCCCCGACACCTCTCCCGCGGGCTTCTACGGCATCCGGGAGCAGGCTGTGCGCGAGGCGAGGACGCCGGGCGGGGGCGGCGGTGAGAAAGCGTACCTGGAGGCGTTCCTGGAGGTGCGCCGCGCCGCGGTGCTGGCGCGGGACGCGGGCGCGGACACGTCCCGGATCGACACCGCCCAGCGCCGGTTCCTGCGGGAGGGGAACCTGGAGCTGTCCGCGCCGCTGACGTGGCAGGTGTACGGGGAGACCTTCCGGATTCCCTGAGACCTTCCGGGTTCCCCGACCGTGCGGGGAGCGCGCGGGGGCATGCGGCAGCGCCTGCCCGGTTCGTCCGGTCGGGGACTGGCGGGCAGGCGCCACCTGTTGTTCCGTACGCCTTTGTACGGGACCTCTGTGGGGGACCGTCAGGTCCCGTCGTGCGCGGTCCGGGCCGGTGCGGTCCGGACCGCGTGGTGGGGTGCGGGCAGGCCGGTCACACCATCAGGGAGCGGTCGGTCGGGCGGATCGGGGCGTGCAGTTCGCTCGTCCCGGTGAGGTGGCGGTCGCAGCCGCGGGCGGCGGAGCGGCCCTCGGCGATCGCCCAGACGATGAGCGACTGGCCGCGTCCGGCGTCACCGGCGACGAAGACGCCCGGCACGCTGGTCTGGAAGTCGGCGTCGCGGGCGATGTTGCCCCGCGCGTCGAGTTCCAGGCCGAACTGCTCGACCAGGCCGTTGTCCCGGTCGGTGCCGGTGAAGCCCATGGCGAGGGTGACCAGCTGGGCCGGGATCCTGCGCTCGGTGCCGGGCTTCTGGGTGAGCTTGCCGTCGACGAACTCGACCTCGGTCAGGTGCAGCCACTGCACGTTGCCGTCCTCGTCGCCCTCGAAGTGGGTGGTGGAGACGGAGTAGACCCGCTCGCCGCCCTCCTCGTGCGCGGAGGTGACCTTGTAGAGCATGGGGAAGGTCGGCCACGGCTGGGAGAGGGCGTCGCGCTCCTCGTTCGGGCGGGGCATGATCTCGAGCTGGGTGACGGAGGCGGCGCCCTGACGGTGGGCGGTGCCCACGCAGTCGGCGCCGGTGTCGCCGCCGCCGATGACGACGACGTGCTTGCCCTCGGCGGTGATCGGCGGGGCGACGTAGTCGCCCTCCTGGACCTTGTTGGCCAGCGGCAGGTACTCCATGGCCTGGTGGATGCCGGCCAGTTCGCGGCCCGGCACCGGCAGGTCGCGCGCGGTCGTCGCGCCGACGGCGAGGACGACGGCGTCGTACCGCTTGCGCAGCGCGGTGGCCGGCATGTCCCGGCCGATCTCGACACCGGTGCGGAACTTGGTGCCCTCCGCGCGCATCTGCTCGATACGGCGGTTGATGTGCCGCTTCTCCATCTTGAACTCGGGGATGCCGTAGCGCAGGAGGCCGCCGATGCGGTCCGCCCGCTCGTACACGGCGACCGTGTGGCCGGCCCGGGTCAGCTGCTGGGCGGCGGCGAGGCCGGCCGGTCCCGAGCCGACGACGGCGACGGTCTTGCCGGAGAGGCGTTCGGGGATCTGCGGGGCGACGTCGCCGGTCTCCCACGCCTTGTCGATGATGGAGACCTCGACGTTCTTGATGGTGACCGGCGGCTGGTTGATGCCGAGCACGCACGCCGACTCGCACGGAGCGGGGCACAGGCGGCCGGTGAACTCCGGGAAGTTGTTGGTGGCGTGCAGGCGTTCGCTCGCCGCCGACCAGTCCTCGCGGTAGGCGTAGTCGTTCCACTCGGGGATGAGGTTTCCGAGCGGGCAGCCGTTGTGGCAGAACGGGATGCCGCAGTCCATGCAGCGGCTGGCCTGCTTGCTGATGATCGGCAGCAGGGAGCCGGGGACGTAGACCTCGTTCCAGTCCTTGACGCGTTCGGTGACCGGGCGGGAGGTGGCGACCTCGCGACCGTGGTTCAAGAAGCCCTTCGGATCAGCCATTGGTCGCCGCCTCCATCATCTTCCGGTGGGTGTCGGACTCGGAGAGTCCGGCTCGCTCGGCGGCGTCCTTGGCGGCGAGCACTGCCTGGTACGTACTGGGGATGATCTTGCTGAAGCGGGCGGCGCCCCCGTCGGGGCCGTCCCACTCGGCCAGCAGCTTGGCGGCGACGGTGGAGCCCGTCTCCTCCTGGTGCCGGCGCACCACGTCGTGCAGCCAGGCGCGGTCGGTGTCGTCGAGCTCGTGGACGGCGTCCAGGTGTCCGGGGTTGACGTTGTCCCGGTCGAGGTCGATGACGTAGGCGGTGCCGCCGGACATGCCGGCCGCGAAGTTGCGTCCGGTCTCGCCGAGGACGACCGCCTGGCCGCCGGTCATGTACTCGCAGCCGTGGTCGCCGACGCCCTCGGAGACGACGAGCGCGCCGGAGTTGCGGACGCAGAAGCGTTCGCCGACCTTGCCGCGCAGGAACATCTCGCCGCCGGTGGCGCCGTAGGCGAGGGTGTTGCCGGCGATGGTGGAGTACTCGGCGAGGTGGTCGGCGCCCCGGTCGGGGCGGACGACGATCCGGCCGCCGGACAGGCCCTTGCCGACGTAGTCGTTGGCGTCGCCCTCCAGGCGCAGCGTGATGCCGCGCGGGACGAAGGCGCCGAAGGACTGGCCGGCGGATCCGGTGAAGGTGATGTCGATGGTGTCGTCGGGCAGGCCGGCGCCGCCGAACTTCTTCGTCACCTCGTGGCCGAGCATCGTGCCGACGGTGCGGTTGATGTTGCGGATGGGGACCTGGGCGCGTACGGGCTGGGCCTCGCTCGCGCCGTCGGCGGCGAGGGCGTCGGCGGCGAGTTTGATCAGCTCGTTGTCGAGGGCCTTCGCCAGGCCGTGGTCCTGGGTGACGGTCCGGTGGCGGACGGCGCCTTCGGGCAGGTCGGGCACGTGGAAGAGGGGGGCCAGGTCGAGGCCCTGTGCCTTCCAGTGGTTCACCGCGCGGGTGACGTCGAGGACCTCGGCGTGGCCGACGGCCTCCTCGATGGAGCGGAAGCCGAGTTCGGCGAGGAGTTCGCGGACCTCTTCGGCGACGAAGCGGAAGAAGTTGACGACGTACTCGGCCTTGCCGGCGAACCGGTCGCGCAGGACCGGGTTCTGCGTGGCGATGCCGACCGGGCAGGTGTCCAGGTGGCAGACGCGCATCATGACGCAGCCGGAGACGACCAGCGGGGCGGTCGCGAAGCCGAACTCCTCGGCGCCCAGGAGGGCGGCGATGACGACGTCGCGTCCGGTCTTGAGCTGGCCGTCGGTCTGGACGACGATCCGGTCGCGCAGGCCGTTCAGGAGCAGGGTCTGCTGGGTTTCGGCGAGGCCGAGCTCCCAGGGGCCGCCGGCGTGCTTGAGGGAGGTCAGCGGGGAGGCGCCGGTGCCTCCGTCGTGGCCGGAGATGAGCACGACGTCGGCGTGGGCCTTGGAGACGCCCGCGGCGACGGTGCCGACGCCGACCTCGGAGACCAGCTTGACGTGAATGCGCGCCTGGGGGTTGGCGTTCTTCAGGTCGTGGATGAGCTGGGCGAGGTCCTCGATGGAGTAGATGTCGTGGTGCGGCGGCGGGGAGATGAGGCCGACGCCGGGCGTGGAGTGGCGGGTCCTGGCGACCCACGGGTAGACCTTGTGGCCGGGCAGCTGACCGCCCTCGCCGGGTTTGGCGCCCTGGGCCATCTTGATCTGGATGTCGTCCGCGTTGACCAGGTACTCGGAGGTCACGCCGAAGCGGCCGGAGGCGACCTGCTTGATGGAGGAGCGGCGGGCCGGGTCGTACAGGCGCTCCGGGTCCTCGCCGCCCTCACCGGTGTTCGACTTGCCGCCGAGCTGGTTCATGGCGATGGCGAGGGTCTCGTGCGCCTCCTGGGAGATGGAGCCGTACGACATGGCGCCGGTGGAGAAGCGCTTGACGATCGCGGAGACCGGTTCGACCTCGTCGAGGGGGATCGGCCCCCGGCCGGAGGTGAAGCCGAAGAGGCCGCGGAGCGTCATCAGCCGCTCGGACTGCTCGTTGACGCGGTCGGTGTACTGCTTGAAGACGTCGTAGCGGCCGGAGCGCGTGGAGTGCTGGAGGCGGAAGACCGTCTCGGGGTCGAACAGGTGCGGTTCGCCCTCGCGGCGCCACTGGTACTCGCCGCCTATGTCGAGCGCGCGGTGCGCGGAGGCGATGCCGGTGGCGGGGTACGCCTTGGCGTGGCGGGCGGCGACCTCCTTCGCGACGACGTCGAGGCCGACGCCGCCGATCTTGGTGGCGGTGCCGTGGAAGTACTTCTCGACGAATTCCGCGTCGAGGCCGACGGCCTCGAAGACCTGGGCGCCGCGGTAGGAGGCGACGGTGGAGATGCCCATCTTGGACATGACCTTCAGGACGCCCTTGCCGAGGGCGTGGATGAGGTTGCGGATGGCCTTCTCGGACTCGATGCCGGGCAGGAAGGTGCCGGCCCGGACGAGGTCCTCGACGGACTCCATCGCCAGGTAGGGGTTGACGGCGGCGGCGCCGAAGCCGATGAGGAGGGCCACGTGGTGGACCTCGCGGACGTCTCCGGCCTCCACGAGGAGGCCCACCTGGGTGCGCTGCTTGGTGCGGATGAGGTGGTGGTGGACGGCCGCGGTGAGCAGCAGCGACGGGATGGGCGCGTGCTCGGCGTCGGAGTGCCGGTCGGACAGGACGATCAGGCGGGCGCCGTTGCCGATGGCGGCGTCGGCCTCGGCGCAGATCTCGTCGATGCGGGCGGCGAGGCTGTAGCCGCCGCCGGAGACGCGGTAGAGGCCGGAGAGGGTGGCGGCCTTGAAGCCGGGCAGGTCGCCGTCGGCGTTGACGTGGATGAGCTTGGCGAGCTCGTCGTTGTCGATGACGGGGAAGGGCAGGACGACGGTGCGGCAGGCCGCGGCGCTCGGTTCGAGCAGGTTGCCCTGGGGGCCGAGCGGGCTGCGCAGGGAGGTGACCAGTTCTTCGCGGATCGCGTCCAGCGGCGGGTTGGTGACCTGGGCGAACAGCTGGGTGAAGTAGTCGAAGAGGAGCCGGGGGCGGTCCGACAGGGCGGCGATGGGCGAGTCGGTGCCCATGGAGCCGATGGGCTCGGCGCCGGCCTTGGCCATCGGGGCGAGCAGGACGCGCAGTTCCTCCTCGGTGTAGCCGAAGGTCTGCTGGCGGCGGGTGACCGAGGCGTGGGTGTGCACGATGTGCTCGCGCTCGGGCAGGTCGGACAGCTGGATCTCGCCGGCTTCGAGCCACTGGGTGTAGGGGTGCTCGGCGGCGAGCTGGGCCTTGATCTCGTCGTCCTCGATGATGCGGTGCTCGGCGGTGTCGACGAGGAACATGCGGCCGGGCTGCAGGCGGCCCTTGCGGACGACCTTCGCGGGGTCGATGTCGAGGACGCCGACCTCGGAGCCGAGGACGACGAGGCCGTCGTCGGTGACCCAGTAGCGTCCGGGGCGCAGGCCGTTGCGGTCGAGTACGGCGCCGACCTGGGTGCCGTCGGTGAAGGTGACGCAGGCGGGGCCGTCCCAGGGCTCCATCATCGTGGAGTGGTACTGGTAGAAGGCGCGGCGTGCGGGGTCCATGGAGCCGTGGTTCTCCCACGCCTCGGGGATCATCATGAGCACCGAGTGCGGCAGGGAGCGGCCGCCGAGGTGCAGCAGTTCGAGGACCTCGTCGAAGGACGCCGAGTCGGAGGCCTCGGGGGTGCAGACGGGGAAGATCCGCTCGAGGTCGGCGGAGGTGCCGAACCGGTCGGAGGCCAGCTGGGACTCGCGGGCGCGCATCCAGTTGCGGTTGCCCTTGACGGTGTTGATCTCACCGTTGTGGGCGACGAAGCGGTAGGGGTGTGCGAGGGGCCACGAGGGGAAGGTGTTCGTGGAGAACCGGGAGTGCACCAGTGCGAGCGCGGAGCCGAAGCGGCGGTCGGAGAGGTCCGGGAAGAAGGGCTCGAGCTGGCCGGTGGTGAGCATGCCCTTGTAGACGATGGTCCGCGCGGACAGCGAGGGGAAGTAGACGCCGGCCTCGCGCTCGGCGCGCTTGCGCAGCACGAAGGCCGTGCGGTCGAGGTCGATGCCCCGGGACGCGTGGTCCGTCACGAAGATCTGGCGGAAGACGGGCATCGTGGAGCGGGCGGTGGCGCCGAGCAGGTCGGGCGCGACGGGCACCTCGCGCCAGCCGAGGACGGTCAGGCCCTCGGCGGCGGCGATCTCCTCGATGCGGGCGACGGTCTCGTCGGTGGCGTCCGCGGGAAGGAAGGCGGTGCCCACGGCGTAGGCGCCGGCCTCGGGCAGTTCGAATCCGGCCACTTCGCGGAAGAAGGCGTCCGGGACCTGGGAGAGGATGCCCGCGCCGTCACCGGAGTCCGGCTCGGAGCCGGTGGCGCCGCGGTGTTCCAGGTTGCGCAGGACGGTGAGTGCCTGCTCGACCAGGGTGTGGGACGCCTCGCCGGTGAGAGTGGCGACGAAGCCGACGCCGCATGCGTCGTGCTCGTCGCGGGGGTCGTACAGGCCCTGCGGGGCAGGGCGAGCATCCATGAAGGACCAGTTCTGGCCCTGCGCGGAATGCTGGGACGGCTGGCGCGGCGTACGCATCGGCTCTCCCGTCGTCGTCATGTGGCATGTGCAAAGTGCCGAGGGACGACGTTGGCCCTCTGCGTGACTGCAAAATTTCGTGCAGGTTACACGATGGATCGGTTCCCGGTAAGCGGGACATCCCGTTCCACCATGTGGACACCATGCAGGTCGCGGCGGGGGTTCCGCGCCTGGCGGTGGAAGCTGGGGGGACCGGGGCGGGCAGATCGGTGCCCGCCGGTCCGAGGGCGGGGGCGGGCGTCTTCACCCACTCCCGCGGCTGCGCCGTGGGCCTCATTGCCCACAGTGCTTTCGGCTCATGCCCCGTCGTCACGCGGTCGAAACCAACGGGTAACAGCTACTTGTGCGGCCCCTCGCGCGGAAGCGGAGCCGGGGCGCCGGGGCTGCTCGTCCGTGCCGGGCGCGTACCGGGCGCCGTACCGGCACCCGGTCGGGGCAGCGGTACCGGGCCGTGCGAGCACGGTCGTCCGGGCCGGTTCATCCTACGGCCGTTCCGAGCAGTGTGCCCAGGGCGTACGTCACACCGGCCGCCGCGCCACCGAGGGCGAGCTGGCGCAGACCGCTGTACCACCAGGTCCGCGCGGTCACCTTGGCGACCACCGCGCCGCACAGGAAGAGCCCCAGCAGTGCCACCAGCACGGCGGGCCACAGAGCGCTCGCGCCGAGCAGGTACGGCAGGACGGGGAGCAGCGCGCCGAGCGCGAAGGCGCCGAAACTGGAGGCCGCGGCCACGGTGGGCGAGGGCAGGTCGCCGGGGTCGATGCCCAGTTCCTCGCGGGCGTGGATCTCCAGGGCCTGCTCGGGGTCCCGCGACAGCTGCCGGGCCACCTCGGCGGCGAGCTCCGGCTCGACGCCCCGGGCCTCGTAGAGGGCGGCGAGTTCGGCCTCCTCGTCCTCGGGGTGCTTGCGCAGCTCGCGTCGCTCGACGGCCAGCTCGGCCTCGACGAGTTCGCGCTGGGAGGCGACGGAGGTGTACTCGCCCGCGGCCATGGAGAAGGCGCCGGCCGCCAGGCCCGCGAGACCGGCGATGACGATGGTCTGCTGTCCGACCGAGCCGCCGGCCACGCCGGTCATCAGCGCGAGGTTGGAGACCAGGCCGTCCATCGCGCCGAACACGGCGGGGCGCAGCCAGCCGCCGCTGACGTCGCGGTGTGTGTGGTTGTCGCGGTGCGCCTCGTGCAGCGTCGCCCCGGTCTCGATGATCGCCATGCCGTCCCCAGGAAGTGCGCGAAAGTGTCTGCGAAGCCGCCGACGACCACGGCTGAGCAGACCCGGTTTTAGACAGTTTCCACTTCTCGACTTGACCCAATCTACGTCTCCGGATCCCTTGCCGCCAGCTAGGAAAGGCTGGTCTAACCTGCGGTTTCGTCCATCTCACCGCTCGCGTGCGGGAGGATCCGCGCAGAGGTCGACCGGGTGACACCGAGGACTGTGGGGCTGTGCCGGACATCACACCGGGGACGGTTCCGCAAAGGGCTTCGCGCCTCCCGGGGCGCCCCTGGGAGGAGAGCCGCGTACGGCATCGACCGCCCGCCTCCCCCCGGCCCCGTGCCCGGGGGCTGTCTCGGGCACGGCGAACGGGCACGCGGCGCACTGCTCGGCCTGGCCGTCGGCGACGCGCTGGGGCCCCGGCCGAGCACATGAAGCCGTCCGAGACCCGCGCCCGGTGGGGCCGCATCACCGGGTACGCGGCGGAGCGCCCCGCGGGCACGGACGACACCGGGTACGCGATCCTCTCCGGCTTGCTGCCGGCCCGGCACGGATCGGCCCTCACCCCGGCACAGGGCGGGGCGGCCTGGCACGAGTGGGTCGCGGACCGCGCGGAGGGACGGTTCCGCGGGACCGGCTTCAGCGAGCGCGACACCCTGGAGAACCTCCGCCGGGGGCCGGCCGCCCCGGCCTCCGCCCAGCACCACCACGCCTGGAGCGACGGGCCGGCGATGCGGGCGGCACCGCACGGCGTCTTCGCGGCCGGCCTGCGCGTCCTGGACCTCGCCACCCTCTCTTCGCCGGCCCTCTCGCCGCGCCCCTGCGCGGCGACTCCGGCGCGGCGACTCCGGCGCGGAGGTCGTCAAGGCCGGGCACCCGGGGAAGCCGGACCCCTCCCGCGGGCACGGACCGTCGAGCCGGGGGCCTGGCCGGCCTGCGGCTGCCCAAGGTGTCCTCGCCCGCCGACGTCGTCCGGGTCGCACGGCGGACCGCGTCCGCCCACGGCGGCGGGCTCGCCCTGTACGCGCTGCCGGAGACGGCCCTCGGTATCGAGCGTGCGCGCGACGCGGCCACCGCCCACCCGTCCCCGCGCGGCATCTCGATCGGCGAGGAGGACCTGCGGACCGACCTGGGCGTGCGTGAGGACGCGGGCCCCGACTGGTCCCGCTCCCGCGTGGTCGTCGCCGCGCGGGCGGCGGGTCCGGCCCCGCCCGCCCGGTCCGTCCCTCCCGACATCCGCGACCCGGACGGTCTCCCGCGCCTCCTGCGCCCGTGGCCGTGCCCTGGGCTTTCTGGGCCGCGCCGCCGTTCACCCGCGTCAGCTGCCGGTCATCGAGCGCGTCTGCCTGCCCACGGAGGAGGAGATCGAGCGGGCGGAGACGGTCGGCGAGGCGGCGGCCGGCGAGAAGGGCGCCCGGGCGCTGTCCGACGGCCGCTCCATCGACGCGGCGGTGGTGGCGGCCGCCCAGCGGGTCCTCTCCCCGGCCCGCCGCGTCTGAGGCTCCCGCACACACGCCGTGGGGGGCCCCGCGGGCCCCGGCGGCCCCCCCCCGGGGGCCCGGGGCCCGGGGCCCCCGGGG
>NZ_JAPJDM010000002.1:106348-178822 GCF_026242095.1 Streptomyces sp. NEAU-W12 | reverse complement strand
CCGCCCCCGCCGCCCCCCCCCCCCCCCCCGCGGGGGGGCCCCCGCCCCGCCGGGCCCCCCCACGGCGTCGTACCTGTGCAAGGGGCCGCCGGTGGGCGGCAGAGCGGCCGGCCGGGCGGACCGTCAGCTCTTCTTCGCCGACCCGGCCCCGTCCCTGGGCCGCGCGTCCCCGGACTCCGCAGACCCGGAGGCGGTGTCCGCCGGCTCCCCGTCCCCGGAATCCGTGCGGGCCGTCTGCGCCCCGGCGTCCTCGGTCTTCGCGTCCTCGGTCTTGGCGTCCTCGGTCTTGGCGTCCTCGGTCTTCGCGTCACCCGGCCCGGCGCCGCCCTCGGCCGGCGCGCCGTCGCCGTCGTCCTCCTTCGGGCCCGTGTCGGCCTTCGACCCGGTGTCCGGCTTCTTCGGCCCGGCTTCTTCCTTTTCCTGCTCCGCCTCCAAAGAGCCCGCCTTGGCGCCCTTGCCGACGGGATGCGCCTCGTCGCCCCCGGCGAAACCGTCTGCCGCCCCCGGTTCCACCACGGTCTCGCGTCCCGGGCGCAGCTTCGCCGACACCACGAAGTACACGACCGCGAGCACGAACACGATCAACGCGGTCCAGTTGTTCAACCGCAGGCCCAGGACTTGGTGGGCCTCGTCGACGCGCATGTACTCGATCCAGAACCGGCCCGCGCAGTACGCGGCGACGTACAGCGCGAACACCCGCCCGTGTCCGAGCTTGAAGCGGCGGTCCGCCCAGATGACCAGCAGGGCGACACCCACGCACCACAGCGACTCGTACAGGAACGTCGGGTGGTAGTACCCCGGTACCCGGCCGCCGTCCGTGGACGTGATGTGCAGGGCCCAGGGAAGGTCCGTCTCCCGCCCGTACAGCTCCTGGTTGAACCAGTTGCCCCAGCGTCCGATGCCCTGTGCCAGCACCAGGCCGGGGGCCAGGGCGTCGGCGTACGGCGGAAGGGCGATGCCCCGGCGCCGGCAGCCGATCCAGGCTCCCACCGCGCCCAGCGCGACGGCGCCCCAGATACCGAGGCCGCCCTCCCAGATCTTGAAGGCGTCGACCGGGTTCCGGCCCTCACCGAAGTAGAGCTGGTAGTCGGTGATCACGTGGTAGAGGCGGCCACCGACCAGGCCGAACGGGACGGCCCAGAACGCGATGTCCCAGGCGGTGCCCTTCCGGCCGCCGCGCGCCACCCACCGGCGGTCGACGATCCAGAGGGCGACGAAGAGGCCGGCGAGGATGCTGAAGGCGTAGCCGCGGAGCGGAACGGGGCCGAGGTACAGCACCCCGCTCGACGGGCTGGGAATGTAGGCAAGTTCCATGGCAGGGTCGACGCTACCGTGCCGGACCGACCGCACGGCGGGCGGTCCGGCTACGGGTCCATAACGGGAAGGCGCGCAGCCCTACTGCCGATTGGCCTCCTCCACCATCTCCTTGAGCTTCGCCGGGGTCATCGACCGGTCCTGGTAGATGTTCTTGTCGCCGAGCAGGACGGTCGGTGTGCCGGAGAAGCCGCCCTTCTGGAAGGCCTCGTTGGACTTCGCCACCCAGCTGTCGTGCGTGCCGTCCTCCACACAGCTGCGGAAGGCGGGGGTGTCGAGCCCTTCGACCTTGCCGGCCAGCTCGATGAGCTTGGCGTTGTCGGCGAAGGCGTCGTCCGGCTCCGGGGGCTGGTTGTCGAACAGCACGTCGTGGTACTCGGCGAACTTGCCGGCGTCCTGGGCGCAGGCCGCCGCGTTGGCGGAGTTGCGGGAGCCGGTGCCGCCCATGTTCCCGTCGATGAGCGTGACCAGGTGGTACTCGATCTTCAACTGGCCGGACTCGGTCAGCTCGTGGAGCGTCGGCCGGTACGCCAGCTCGAAGGACTTGCAGGCGGGGCAGCGGAAGTCCTCCCACACGGTGAGGGTGGACTTGGCGCTCTCCTCGCCGACCGGGATGGCCAGGCCGTCCTTGCCGAGCGCCCCCGAGGGCGCCACCACCGGGCCTGCCTCCTCACCGCCTTCGTCCTTGCCCGCGTTGGCGGCGACGACGCCGATCACCGCCGCGAGTGCCAGGACACAGACCACACTCGCACCCACGATCAGGGTGCGGCGCCGCCTGTCCGCCGTCTTCTGCTTCTCACGCTCGACCGCCAGCCGCTCACGAGCGGTGCGCTTTCCCTCACGGTTCTTCTCGCTCACACCCCGCAGAACGAACCGGGGAGGCGCAACGCGCCTCCCCGGCCCCAGGTCCACCCGTACGAGGGACCCGTATGACTCCTTCCTGACTACCTGCCGAACACCTGCCGACGCCCGGGCGCCGGTGTCGCCGTCACGTCCGGCCGCGCACGCCCTTGGCCAGCTCTCCCGCGAGCGTCCGCACGGCCTGGAGGCCCGCGGCCGGGTCGGGGGCGTCCAGCAGCCGCTTGACGAAGGCCGATCCGACGATCACGCCGTCGGCGAAGCGGGCGACCTCGGCGGCCTGGGTGGCGTCGGAGACGCCGATCCCGACGCACACCGGCAGGTCGGCGCGGCTCGCCCGGGCGCGTGCCACGAGTTCCTCGGCCTGGACGCCGACCGACTCACGGGTACCGGTGACGCCCATGAGGGAGGCGGCGTAGACGAAGCCGCTGCCCGCCGCGGTGATCTCGGCGAGCCGCTCGTTTCTGCTGCTGGGCGCGACGACGAAGACGGTGGCGAGCCCGTGCTTGTCGGCGTGCTCCCGCCACAGTGCCGATTCCTGGACGGGCAGGTCGGGCAGGATGCAGCCGGCGCCACCCGCCTCGGCGAGTTCGGCGGTGAACCGCTCGACGCCGTAGCGGTCGATGGGGTTCCAGTACGTCATGACGAGGATCGGCTTCCCGGTGGCCCGGTGGGCCTCCCGGACCGTGCGCAGCACATCGGCGATCCGCACGCCGCCGCGCAGCGCGATGTCGTCGGCGGTCTGGATGACGGGCCCGTCGAGGACGGGGTCGCTGTGCGGCAGGCCCACCTCCACGACGTCGGCGCCGCCGTCGATGACGGCCTTGACGGCGTCGATGCCGCCGTCGACGGTCGGGAACCCGGCCGGCAGGTAGGCGATCAGCGCGGCGCGGCCCTCGGACTTCGCCGCGGCGAGGGTCTCGCTCAGCAGTTTCACGTTCCCGCTCACTTGGCGTCCCCCTCGATCTCGGCGGTGCCGGCGTCCGCGTCGGCGGCGACGGTCCTGTCGGTGTCGTACAGGCCGAAGTAGCGGGCGGCGGTGTCCATGTCCTTGTCACCGCGGCCGGACAGGTTGACGACGATCAGCCCGTCCTTGCCCAGTTCCCTGCCGACCTCCAGGGCGCCGGCCAGCGCGTGGGCGCTCTCGATGGCCGGGATGATGCCCTCGGTGCGCGACAGCAGTCTCAGGGCCTGCATGGCGGCGTCGTCGGTGACCGCGCGGTATTCGGCGCGGCCGGAGTCCTTGAGGTGGGAGTGCTCGGGTCCGATGCCCGGGTAGTCGAGCCCGGCCGAGATGGAGTACGGCTCGGTGATCTGGCCCTCGTCGTCCTGGAGGACGTAGGACCGCGAGCCGTGCAGGATGCCGGGCTCGCCCGCGGTGAGGGTGGCCGCGTGCTCGCCGCTCTCGATGCCGTGTCCGGCGGGTTCGCAGCCGATGAGCCGGACCGGGGCGTCCGGGATGAAGGCGTGGAAGAGGCCGATGGCGTTGGAGCCGCCGCCGACGCAGGCGATCGCGGCGTCGGGCAGCCGTCCGGTGCGTTCCAGCAGCTGGCGGCGGGCCTCGACGCCGATGACGCGGTGGAAGTCGCGGACCATGGCGGGGAAGGGGTGGGGTCCGGCGACGGTGCCGAAGAGGTAGTGCGTGCGGTCGACGTTGGCGACCCAGTCGCGGAACGCCTCGTTGATGGCGTCCTTGAGGGTGCGGCTGCCGGACTTCACGGCGATGACCTCGGCGCCGAGCATGCGCATCCGGGCCACGTTGAGGGCCTGGCGCTCGGTGTCGATCTCGCCCATGTAGATGGTGCAGTCGAGGCCGAACAGGGCGCAGGCGGTGGCGGTGGCGACACCGTGCTGGCCGGCGCCGGTCTCGGCGATGACGCGGGTCTTGCCCATGCGCCGGGTGAGCAGGGCCTGGCCGAGCACGTTGTTGATCTTGTGGGAGCCGGTGTGGTTGAGGTCCTCGCGCTTGAGGAAGACCCGGGCGCCGCCGGCGTGGTCGGCGAACCGGGGCACCTCGGTGAGGGCGCTCGGGCGGCCGGTGTAGTGGACCATCAGGTCGTCGAGTTCGCGGGCGAACTCGGGGTCGGCCTTGGCCTTGTCGTACTCGACGGCGACCTCGTCCACGGCGGCGACGAGCGCCTCCGGGATGAACTTGCCGCCGAACGCGCCGAAGTAGCCCTCGGCACTGGGGGTTCGGCCCTCGGGGTCGGGAATGAAGAAGTCGCTGGGCATGCGTGGTCCTCACGGTGAGTGGCGTTTGGGCACTGGTCGCCGTGGGGGCGGGGGTGGTCAGGCCGCTGCGGACCGGAGGTGACCGGTCGCGTCCGCGCGGCACAGCCGCGTGTTCGGGCACAGCCCCGCGCCCCTGCGGGCGGGGTGCTGCCATCGCATGCCGTTGACCTGGCCGGGCTCGTCACCGATGACGTAGCGCACCCGGCGGCCGTGCACGCGGCGTGCGGGGGCCCGGCAGCCGCGCGGGCGGCAGCCGCGGGCGAGGCGCGCGTACGGGTCCCTGGTCGTCAGGGTGATCGGGAGGGTCATCGGTGCCAAGCCTAGCGGGAGGTCAGCCGCGCCCGTGGCGCAGTGCCGGGTGTTCGCCGGCCGCCACCAGGTCGGCGACCGCGGTCTTCGGGTCGCGGCCGGTGACCAGGGACTCGCCGACCAGGACGGCGTCGGCGCCGGCGTTGGCGTAGGCGATGAGGTCGTGCGGGCCGCGGACGCCGGACTCGGCGACCTTGACGAGGTGGTCGGGGATCTCGGGGGCGATCCGCTCGAAGGTGCCGCGGTCGACCTCGAGGGTCTTGAGGTTGCGCGCGTTGACCCCGATGATCCTGGCGCCGGCGTCGACCGCGCGCTCGACCTCGTCCTCGTCGTGCACCTCGACGAGCGGGGTGAGTCCGATGGACTCGGCGCGCTCGATCAGCGATTCCAGGGCGGGCTGTTCGAGGGCGGCGACGATGAGCAGGGCGAGGTCGGCGCCGTGCGCCCGTGCCTCCCAGAGCTGGTAGGAGGTGACGATGAAGTCCTTGCGCAGGACGGGGATGTCCACCCGCGCGCGGACCGCCTCCAGGTCGGCGAGCGAGCCGCCGAAGCGGCGCTGTTCGGTGAGGACGGAGATGACGGCCGCGCCGCCCGCCTCGTAGTCGGCGGCGAGTCCGGCCGGGTCGGCGATCGCGGCGAGCGCGCCCTTGGACGGGCTGGAGCGCTTGACCTCGCAGATCACCTTGACGCCTTCGCCGCGCAGGGCGGCCACGCCGTCCCTGGCCGCGGGAGCCTTCGCCGCGCGCTCCTTGAGCTCGTCGAGGCTGACCCGTGCCTGCCGCTCCGCGAGGTCGGCACGGACTCCGTCGATGATCTCGTCGAGCACACTCACGGGAGAGGCCCCCTTCCAGACGGTCCGTCTTCAGTGCGTTCGTTTCCGTCCTCACGGCGGTCCCCCGTCCTCGCGGGCGGGTCGCCGGACGAAACCGGTGGTCACTGCGATGGTATCCGCAGCAGGGGGTACGCCTCACATCCGGTTGACGCCGGTCCCTCTACCTGGACGTTCGCCAGTTGATCAAGGATGTAGCCAGCCACCGAACGGTAGGTTCCGGACAACCGTGAAGACCAGCACGAACGCCCCCAGGGACCACAGGAGCACCGGCTTGGGATCGATGCGCAGGGGTTTTCCGCGCGCCGCACGGACCACCCATACGGTCCACAGGACGGCGAAGGCCGCATAGCCGAGGACGGCCGGCGCGTTGGCCTGCAGGGCGGCCGGGAGGTCGCCGTGGACCACGGCGTGCGCGCTGCGCAGCCCGCCGCAGCCGGGGCAGTACAGGCCGGTGAGGCGCAGCAGCGGGCAGGCGGGGTAGTGCCCGGGCTCGTTGGGGTCCACCGCCCCGACGTAGGCGAAGGCTCCGGCGACGGCGGCGAGCGCTCCGGCGGGGAGGGCCAGACGGGCGGCGGTGCCGCGGGACACGCTGGGGCTGACGGCGTTCACCCGGGCATTGTGCCCCGCGCGCACGCGTCAGGGGCGGTTGCGGCACCCGTGTGCCGGCCGCCCCCGTCCGGGAGTGCTCCCGGTCCTCAGCTGTCGGCGCGGACCGGCTCGCGGTCGGCGGAGGGCGGGTTGACGGGGTGGACGTGCTGCTGCTGGCCCATGCCCATCTTGCTCATGACGCCGCCGACGACACCGCCGAGCAGCACGACGACCATGCCGGCCCAGAAGCCCACCGGCATGTTCATCACCATGAACATGCTCGCGGCGCAGAAACCGATGAACGAGATGATGACACCGGTCCAGGCGGCCGGGGTGTGACCGTGGCTGCTGCCCGCCATTGCTTGCTCCTCAGGGCTGTGTACGTGTCTGAGCAGGACGCTCGGATCAATTGTCCCGCACGCGCGCGCGGGCCGTGACCGGGGGTGCTCCTCGGCGCGGTGGACGCCCGTCGCCTGCCGTTCGACGGAGCGGAGGCGGCGGCCGGGTGGTTCAGGCCCCGGTCGGGTCCTCACCGCGGTCGAGGGCCTTCCACAGTTCCTCCGGCCGGTCGGGATCGCCGGCGGCGGCGGCCGTACGGCGTGGCCGCGGGGCGGCGGCGCGCTCGTAACGGCCGGACATCGCGGGCCACAGCCCGCCGTGGCGCAGGGCGAGCGCACCGGCCACCAGGAGCAGCAGGCCGCCCACGGCCGCGACGTAGGGCCAGGCCGTGTGGCTGAGGGCCTCCACGGTGGCCGACGTGTCGCCGGAGACCTCGGCGGCCTTGTCGTCGAGCGCGGACCTGTCAAAGGCGCCGAGCAGGGCCGCCACGGCGGTGCCCGCTCCGGACAGGGCGAGCAGCGCGGCGACGGCGAACCGGCCGGCCCGGCGGACGGCGAAGACGGCGACGAGCGCGGCCAGGCCCACCACGGCGAGGGCGGCGGGGACGCCGGTGACCTCACTGCCGCTCGCGGTCAGGGGGAAGGAGCCGCCGGCCACGGTCGCGGTGCCCTCGGACCACTGCTGCCGGGTGGCGAGCAGGGCCACGGCCGCGCCCAGGGCACCGCAGAGCAGGGCGACGGCGAGGCTGAGGCGGCCGGTCCGGGCGGGGTCGGCGGCTTCGGGACGGGGGTGAGGAACAGCAGTCACGTACTCCACTATCGCGTGAACCGCGCGCGGACGGTCACCCGGGGCTCGTCCCGGTCGCATCCCACACGGCCCCGGGCGCGCGGCACGTGGCTCCCCGCGCGGTCCGGCGCCTCCCCGGGCGCGCGGGTCACACCGTGCCCAGCCGGTTCGCCGTGTGGACGGCGCGCAGCACGGCGGCCGCCTTGTTGCGGCACTCGGCGTCCTCGGCGGCGGGGTCGGAGTCGGCGACGACCCCGGCGCCCGCCTGGACGTACGCGGTGCCGTCGCGCAGCAGCGCGGTGCGGATCGCGATGGCGGTGTCGGAGTCGCCGGCGAAGTCCAGGTAGCCGACGCAGCCGCCGTACAGCCCGCGCCGGGACGGCTCGAGTTCGTCGATGATCTGCATGGCACGGGGCTTGGGCGCGCCGGAGAGGGTGCCGGCCGGGAAGCAGGCGGTGAGCACGTCGAAGGCGGAGCGGCCGGGCGCGACCCGGCCGGTGACCGTCGAGACGATGTGCATGACGTGCGAGTACCGCTCGACGGACATGAAGTCGACGACCTCGACGGAGCCGGGCTCGCAGACCCGCCCGAGGTCGTTGCGGCCCAGGTCGACGAGCATGAGGTGCTCGGCGCGCTCCTTGGGGTCGGCGAGCAGTTCCTCGGCGAGGGCCTGGTCCTCCTGCGGGGTGGCGCCGCGCGGCCGGGTGCCGGCGATGGGGTGGACCATCGCCCGCCCGTCGTCGACCTTCACGAGTGCTTCGGGGGACGATCCGACGACGTCGAACGCGTCGAAGCGGAGCAGGTACATGTAGGGCGAGGGGTTGGTGGCCCGCAGCACCCGGTAGACGTCCAGGGCGCTCGCCGTGCAGGGGGTCTCGAACCGCTGGGAGGGGACGACCTGGAAGGCCTCTCCGGCGCGGATGCGTTCCTTGACGTCCTCGACGGCGGCCCGGAAGTCGGGGCCGCCCCACAGGGCGGTGTGCTCGGGGAGTTCGGAGGGCGGGAGGGCGGCCGGGGGCTGGGCCACCGCGCGGGAGAGGTCGGCCTCCATGGCGTCCAGCCGGGCCACGGCGTCGGCGTGGGCCTCGTCGACGCCGGTCTCCAGGTCGTTGTGGTTGATCGCGTTGGCGATCAGCCAGACGGAGCCCTCCCAGTGGTCCATCACGGCGAGGTCGCTGGTGAGCAGCATGGTCAGCTCGGGCAGCCGCAGGTCGTCCCGCTCGCCGGGGCCGATGCTCTCGAGCCTGCGCACGATGTCGTAGCCGAGGTAGCCGACCATGCCGCCGGTGAAGGGCGGCAGGCCGAGGTCGTGGGCGAGGTCGCGCGGGGTGTGCAGGGCTTCGAGGGTGGCGCGCAGCGCGGCGAGCGGGTCGCCGCCGGCCGGTACGCCGACGGGCGGGGTGCCCTGCCAGTGCGCCTGTCCGTCCTGCTCGGTGAGGGTGGCGGCGCTGCGGACGCCGACGAAGGAGTAGCGGGACCAGGAGCGCCCGTTCTCGGCGGATTCCAGGAGGAAGGTGCCGGGGCGGTCCGCGGCGAGCTTGCGGTAGAGCGCGACCGGGGTGTCGCCGTCGGCGAGCAGTTTGCGGGTGACCGGGATGACCCGGCGGTCGGTGGCGAGCTTGCGGAACGTCTCGAGGTCCATGGCGGCAGACCTTACCGACCGGGGGCGTGCGCGCCGCGGCCGACGCGGTCCGCGGAGGCGTCCGTGAGCAGCACGTCGGCGTCGAAGCAGGTGCGGGCTCCGGTGTGGCAGGCGGCGCCCGTCTGGTCGACCTGGACGAGGACGGTGTCGGCGTCGCAGTCCAGGGCGACGGACTTCACGTGCTGGACGTGCCCGGAGGTGTCGCCCTTGACCCAGTACTCCTGGCGGCTGCGCGACCAGTAGGTGCAGCGGCCGGTGGTCAGGGTGCGGTGCAGCGCCTCGTCGTCCATCCAGCCCAGCATCAGCACCTCGCGGGTGTCGTACTGCTGGGCGATGGCGGGCAGGAGGCCGTCTGGGCTGCGTTTGAGCCGTGCGGCGATCTCGGGGTCGATGCGGCTGGGCCGGGACGTGCTGGTCATGGGAACCATTGTGCCGCGCGGGAGGGCGGCGCCCGGCTGCCGTCCACCGGTTGGAAGGGCGCGGCGGGAGCCGGGGCGCGTACGCGCCCCGTCGGGAGGTGGCCGGGCGGCGGGTGTGCGGACCGGGCGGGGCGCCGTAGGCTGGCTGCATGTCGACCCATGCGAAGCGTGAACGGCTCCTCCTGGCCGATCTGCTGGAGACCGCGGGCCCGGAAGCGCCCACTCTGTGCGAGGGCTGGCGCACCCGCGACCTCGCCGCCCACGTGGTGGTGCGCGAGCGCCGCCCGGACGCCGCCGGCGGGATCGTGGTCAAGCAGCTCGCCCAGCGTCTGGAGCGGGTGACGGCGGAGTTCACCGCCAAGCCGTACGAGGAGCTGATCCGGCTCATCCGTACCGGCCCGCCGCGGTTCTCGCCCTTCAACCTCAAGCAGATCGACGAGCTGTCGAACGTCGTCGAGTTCTACGTCCACACGGAGGACGTGCGCCGCGCGCAGCCCGACTGGACGCCGCGTGAACTCGACCCGGTGTTCCAGGACACCCTGTGGTCGCGGCTGGAGCAGACCGCCCGGATGGTGGGCCGCGGCGCGGCCACGGGCCTGGTGCTGCGCCGCCCGGACGGCCGGACGGCGGTGGCCCACCGCGGCACACCGGTGGTCACGGTGACCGGGGAGCCCTCGGAGCTGCTGCTGTTCGTCTACGGGCGGCGCGAGGTGGCCGAGGTCGAGCTGGTGGGCGACGCGGACGCGATCGAGAGGCTGAACGCGTCCAAGCAGCTCGGCATCTGAATCCGGACGGCCCCGGGGGCCGTCCGGCACCGCAAGACCGGGAGAAGAACCCCCATGATCAAGGTCGCCATGACCAGCGTGTACGTCGACGACGTGGCCAGGGCGCACGCGTTCTACACCGGTGTCCTCGGCTTCGAGACCCGCACCCGAACGGACCAGGGCGACGGCACCCTGCTCGTCACGGTCGGGGCGGGCGAGGGGGCACAGCAGGACCTGGAGCTGCTGCTGGAGCCGGGGCGGGATCCCATCGCGGAGCCGTACCGCAGGGCGGTGCGGGAGGCGGGGCTGCCCGTCATCGTGTTCTCGGTGACGGACCTCCGCGCGGAGTACGAGCGGCTGCGCGGCGAGGGCGTGGCCTTCGTCCAGGAGCCGCAGCACCAGGGCCCGGTGCTCACCGCCGTCCTGGACGACACGGTCGGCAACCTGGTCCGGCTCGCCCAGTCCAGGAAGGACTGAGCGAGCCGGCCGGGCGGCGGGCGTCACCGCACCGGGTGGCCCGCTTCCCGCAGGGTCTGCTTGACCTGGCCGATGCGCAGGTCGCCGAAGTGGAAGACCGAGGCGGCCAGGACCGCGTCGGCGCCCGCGGCGACGGCGGGCGGGAAGTCGGTGAGCCGGCCCGCGCCGCCCGAGGCGATCACCGGGACGGTGACGTGTTTGCGGACGGCGGCGATCATGTCCAGGTCGTAGCCGTCCTTGGTGCCGTCCGCGTCCATGGAGTTGAGCAGGATCTCGCCCGCGCCCAGTTCGGCGGCCCGGTGGGCCCACTCGACGGCGTCGATGCCGGTGCCCCGGCGCCCGCCGTGCGTGGTGACCTCGAAGGAGCCGCCGGACTCGGTGCGGCGGGCGTCGACCGACAGGACGAGGACCTGGCGGCCGAAACGCTCGGCGATCTCCCGGATGAGGTCCGGGCGGGCGATCGCGGCGGTGTTGACGCCGACCTTGTCGGCGCCCGCCCGCAGCAGTTTGTCCACGTCCTCGGTGGTACGGACGCCGCCGCCCACGGTCAGGGGGATGAACACCTGTTCGGCGGTGCGGCGCACCACGTCGTAGGTCGTCTCGCGGTTGCCCGACGAGGCGGTGATGTCCAGGAACGTCAGCTCGTCGGCGCCCTCGGTGTCGTACACCTTGGCCATCTCGACGGGGTCGCCCGCGTCACGCAGGTTCTGGAAGTTGACGCCCTTGACGACCCGGCCGTTGTCCACGTCCAGGCAGGGGATGACTCGGACCGCCAGGGTCATGGGATCACGGCTCCTCTGAATGCTTCGACTTCCACCGACACCAGTACGCGCGAGTCCATGAAGCCCTCCACCACCAGGAGGGTCGTGACCGGGCGCACCGTGTCGAACAGCTCCTTGTGGGCGCGGCCCGCCGCGTCGATGTCCCGCGAGTGCGCGAGGTACACGCGCGTGCGGATGACGGAGTCGGCGCCGAGCCCGAACTCGGCGATCGCCTCCAGGGCGCTGCCGAAGGCCGCCTTGGCCTGTTCGTACGGGTCGCCCTCCCCGTACAGGACATCGCCCCTGAACGCGGTGGTGCCGGCCACCAGGACGCGGTCGCCCGCCGCGACGGCGCGCGCGGACCCGAAGGACTCGTCCCGGGGACTGTCGCCCCGTACGCGCCGTACGGCTTCGGAGGTCATCGGGCTGTGTCCTTTTTCACGAGGTGGCCTCCAGGGCCTCTTCCAGGGTGAACGCCTTCGCGTACAGGGCCTTGCCGACGATGGAGCCCTCGACGCCGAGCGGGACGAGCTCGGCGATGGCCCGCAGGTCGTCGAGCGACGACACGCCGCCGGAGGCGACGACGGGGCGGTCGGTGGCGGCGCAGACGTTCTTCAGGAGCTCCAGGTTGGGGCCCTGGAGGGTGCCGTCCTTGGCGATGTCGGTGACGACGTAGCGGGCGCAGCCCTCCTTGTTGAGGCGCTCCAGCGTCGCGTAGAGGTCGCCGCCGTCGCGCGTCCAGCCGCGGCCGCGCAGCGTGGTGCCGCGCACGTCGAGACCGACGGCGATCCTGTCGCCGTGCTCGGCGATGACCCGGGCGACCCACTCGGGGGTCTCCAGGGCGGCGGTGCCGAGGTTGACACGGGTGCAGCCGGTGGCGAGGGCGGCGGCGAGGGTCTCGTCGTCGCGGATGCCGCCGGACAGTTCCACCTTGATGTCCATGGCGCCGGCGACCTCGGCGATCAGCGCGCGGTTGTCGCCGGTGCCGAACGCGGCGTCCAGGTCCACCAGGTGCAGCCACTGGGCGCCCGAGCGCTGCCAGGCGAGCGCGGCCTGGAGGGGGGAGCCGTAGGAGGTCTCGGTGCCGGACTCGCCGTGCACGAGGCGGACGGCCTGGCCGTCGCGGACGTCGACGGCGGGGAGGAGTTCGAGCTTGGCCAT
Organism: Streptomyces sp. NEAU-W12; assembly: GCF_026242095.1. Lineage (NCBI taxonomy): Bacteria > Bacillati > Actinomycetota > Actinomycetes > Kitasatosporales > Streptomycetaceae > Streptomyces > Streptomyces sp. NEAU-W12. The sequence goes on along the minus strand of NZ_JAPJDM010000002.1, from coordinate 166,340 downwards.
GTCGCTACAGGGTTCCGATCCAGTTGGTGAGGAGCTGGGCTCCGGCGTCGCCGGACTTCTCGGGGTGGAACTGTGTCGCCCACAGGGTGCCGTTCTCCACGGCGGCGACGAACGGTTCGCCGTGGGTGGACCAGGTGACCTTGGGCGCCCGCATCACCGGGTTGTCCACCTGGAGGGTCCAGTCGTGGACGGCGTAGGAGTGCACGAAGTAGAAGCGGGCGTCCGCGTCCAGGCCGGCGAAGAGCTCGGAGCCGGCCGCCACGTCCACGGTGTTCCAGCCCATGTGGGGCACGATGTCGGCCTGGAGCGGCGAGACCGTCCCGGGCCACTCGTCCATGCCCTCGGTCTCGACGCCGTGCTCGATGCCGCGGGCGAACAGGATCTGCATGCCGACGCAGATGCCCATGACGGGCCGGCCTCCGGACAGCCGGCGGTCGATGATCCAGTCGCCGCGCGCCTCCCTGAGGCCCTTCATGCAGGCGGCGAAGGCGCCGACGCCGGGGACCAGCAGCCCGTCGGCGTTCATGGCGGTGTCGAAGTCGCGGGTTATCTCCACGTCGGCGCCCGCGCGGGCGAGGGCGCGCTCGGCGGAACGGACGTTGCCGAAGCCGTAGTCGAAGACCACGACCCGCTTGGTGGTGCTCACGGTCACACCTCCAGCCGCAGGACGCCCGCGGTCAGACACAGCACGGCTCCGGCGGCGAGCACCGCGGTCACCCCCTTGGGCATCTTCTGCTTGGTGAACGAGACGACGCCGCCGACGAAGAACAGGCCGACGACGATCAGTGCGGTGGACAGGCCGTTCATGCCTACAGGGCGCCCTTCGTGGAGGGCAGGATGCCCGCCGCGCGCGGGTCGCGCTCGGACGCGTACCGCAGGGCTCGGGCGAGGGCCTTGAACTGGCACTCGACGATGTGGTGCGCGTTGCGCCCGTACGGCACGTGCACGTGCAGCGCGACCTGGGCCTGGGCGACGAAGGACTCCAGGATGTGCCGGGTCATCGTGGTGTCGTACTCGCCGATCATCGGCGCCATCTTCTCGGGCTCGGTGTGCACGAGATAGGGGCGGCCGGACAGGTCGACGGTGACCTGGGCGAGGGACTCGTCCAGCGGGACCGTGCAGTTGCCGAAGCGGTAGACGCCCACCTTGTCGCCGAGGGCCTGCTTGAAGGCGGCGCCGAGGGCCAGGGCGGTGTCCTCGATGGTGTGGTGCGAGTCGATGTGCAGGTCGCCCTCGGTCTTCACGGTCAGGTCGAACAGACCGTGCCGGCCGAGCTGGTCGAGCATGTGGTCGTAGAAGCCGACCCCGGTGGAGATCTCCGTCTTGCCCGTGCCGTCGAGATCGATCTCGACGAGGACCGACGTCTCCTTCGTGGTCCGCTGGACGCGTCCTACGCGGCTCATGCGCTCTGCTCCTTCGGGGGTGTGGGGGCGGCCCCCACGTAGCTGACCAGTTCACCGACCGCGTCGAGGAACGCGTCGTTCTCGGCCGGGGTGCCCGCGGAGACCCGCAGCCGTCCCGGCACGCCGTTGTCCCGGACCAGGACGCCCCGGTCGAGGATCTTCTGCCAGACCACGTGGGCGTCCGCGAACGTGCCGAACTGGACGAAGTTCGCGTCGGACTCGGTCACGTCGAAGCCGAGGGCGCGCAGTTCGGTGACCAGGCGGTCCCGCTCCCGCTTCAGCTGCTCGACGTACTTCAGCAGCGTGTCCGTGTGTTCCAGGGCGGCCAGCGCGGTCGCCTGGGTGACGGCGGACAGGTGGTAGGGCAGACGGACGAGCTGCACGGCATCCACGACGGCGGGGTGCGCGGCGAGGTAGCCGAGGCGCAGGCCCGCCGCGCCGAACGCCTTCGACATGGTGCGGGAGACGACGAGGTTCGGGCGGCCCTCGATCAGCGGCAGCAGCGAGTCGCCGTGGCTGAACTCGACGTACGCCTCGTCCACGACCACCATCGACGGCCTCGCCGCCTGCGCGGCCTCGTACAGGGCGCGGACGGTCCCGGCGGGGACCGCGGTGCCGGTGGGGTTGTTGGGGGTGGTGACGAAGACGACGTCCGGGCGGTGCTCGGCGATCGCCTTCTCGGCGGCGGGCAGGTCGATGGTGAAGTCCTCGCCCCGGGGGCCGGAGATCCAGCCGGTGCCGGTGCCGCGTGCGATGAGTCCGTGCATCGAGTACGAGGGCTCGAAGCCGATCGCGGTGCGGCCGGGGCCGCCGAAGGCCTGCAGCAGCTGCTGGATGACCTCGTTGGAGCCGTTGGCGGCCCAGACGTTCTCCACTCCGACGGGGTGTCCGCCGGTCTTCGTCAGGTAGGCGGCCAGTCCGGTGCGCAGCTCGACCGCGTCCCGGTCGGGGTAGCGGTTGAGGTGGCGGGCGGCCTCCCGGACCCGCTCGGCGATCCGCTCGACCAGCGGTTCGGGCAGCGGGTAGGGGTTCTCGTTGGTGTTCAGCCGTACGGGGACGTCGAGCTGGGGCGCGCCGTAGGGGGACTTGCCGCGCAGTTCGTCGCGTACGGGGAGGTCGTCGATGGTGACGCCCGTGGGGTCGGTGGCGTTGATGGCGTTCACTTGCTCTCGGGTGCCTTCCAGCCGCGGTACCCGCCCTGTTCGCCTCCGGCGCGGTACCCGCCCTGTTCGCCTCCGGCGAAACGGACCTTGATCGCCGTGCCGTGCGCGGGCAGGTCCTCCGCCTCGGCGAGCGTGACCACGTGGTGCGCGACGTCGGCCAGCGCGTCCTCGGTGTAGTCGACGATGTGGATGCCGCGCAGGAAGGACTGGACGGACAGGCCCGAGGAGTGGCAGGCGCAGCCGCCGGTGGGCAGGACGTGGTTGGAGCCGGCCGCGTAGTCGCCCAGGGAGACCGGGGACCAGGGGCCGACGAAGATCGCGCCGGCGTTGCGGACCCGGTCGGCGAGCGCGGCGGCGTCGGCGGTCTGGATCTCGAGGTGCTCGGCGCCGTAGGCGTCGACCACGCGCAGGCCCTCGTCGAGGCCGTCGACCAGGACGATCGCGGACTGGCGGCCGGCGAGGGCGGGGGCGATCCGGTCCTCGACGTGCCGGGCGGCGGCGACCTGGAGGGCCAGTTCCTTCTCCACGGCGTCCGCGAGGCCGGCGGAGTCGGTGACGAGGACGGCGGCGGCCAGCGGGTCGTGCTCGGCCTGGCTGATCAGGTCGGAGGCGACGTGCACCGGGTCGGCCGTGTCGTCGGCGAGGACCGCGATCTCGGTCGGCCCCGCCTCGGCGTCGATGCCGATGCGGCCCGTGAAGTAGCGCTTCGCGGCGGCGACCCAGATGTTGCCGGGACCGGTGACCATGGTGGCGGGCGGGCAGGACTCGGTGCCGTACGCGAACATGGCGACGGCGGTGGCACCGCCCGCGGCGTACACCTCGTCCACGCCGAGCAGGGCGCACGCGGCGAGGATCGTCGGGTGCGGCAGTCCGCCGAACTCCTTCTGCGCCGGGGAGGCCAGGGCGATCGACTCGACGCCGGCCTCCTGGGCCGGGACCGCGTTCATGATCACGGAGGACGGGTAGACGGAGCGCCCGCCGGGCGCGTACAGGCCCACCCGGTCGACCGGCACCCATTTCTCGGTGACGGTGCCTCCGGGCACGACCTGGGTGGTGTGGGACTCGCGGCGCTGCGCGCGGTGCACGAGCCGGGCGCGGCGGATGGACTCCTCCAGGGCCGCGCGGACGGCCGGGTCCAGTCGCTCCAGCGCGTCGGCGAGCGCCCGGGCGGGGACCCGGACGGATTCCAGACGCACGCCGTCGAACCGCTCGGCGAAGTCGATCAGCGCAGCGTCGCCCCGATGGTGCACGTCCTCGCAGATGGGCCGCACCTTCTCGAGGGCGGCCGCGACGTCGAAGTCGGCTCGGGGCAGCAGGTCGCGCAGGGCGGGGCCCTCGGGGAGGGCGTCGCCGCGCAGATCGATTCGGGAGATCACGTGCCCAATTCTCTCAGACCCGCGCCGGGCGCCGTGCAGGCGTTCCAATGGCTGATACACACCCCCCTCGGTAACCCATTGTGCATACCGGAGAGATCCTTCTTACGTTCTGTGTTCGAAGGGTCACCCAGTGGGCATGAACCGTTGTACGCATACGAGTTGTACGAAATGACGAACCCACGAGTACCTGGGGAGGGAGGGAGGACCGTGACCGAAGAGGAGGGACGACGTGCAGGCGAGGTCCCGGACGACCTGACGGCGGCGGAGGCCGGCATGTGGCAGGCCTTCCGCAACGGCAGCGTGTACGACCTGAGCAGCGGGGACGCCGCCGTCGACGATCCGCACGGAGGGCATCCGTGGGGGCCCGAGCGGACGGTCCGGGCCCGTATCGTGTGCTGGCTCCTGCTGGACGGCCCGCCGGCCCTGGCCGGCCGGGTCTCCTCGCTGAAGCTGGTCGGGGTGCTGATCAGCGGTGTGCTGGACCTCGCGGGCGGCACGGTGGCGCCGTACGTGGAGATGCGCGACTGCCGTTTCGAACGGGACGTGCTGCTGCCGGAGGCCCGCTTCACGACGGTGCGGATGGTGGACTGCTCGGTGCCGCGGCTGGAGGCGGCCCGGCTGCAGACCGAGGGCGATCTGCATCTGCCCCGCTGCCGGTTCCTGGGAGGCATACGGCTGACCGACGCCCGGATCGGTACGGATCTGCTGCTCAACCAGGCGGTCGTGCACCGCGACCGCAACGGCCGGTCGATCGCCGCGGACGGTATGACCGTCGGCCAGGACCTCCAGGCGGAACTGCTGGAGTCGCACGGTGAGCTGAGCCTGCGCAGCGCGACGGTGGGCGTCTCGGTGAATCTGCGCGGGGCCCGGCTGCTGAACCCGTCCGCCCGGCTCGCGCTGAACGCGCCGCAGCTGACCGTCGAGCGGTCGCTGTACCTGACGCCGGCCGGGGTCGGCGCGCAGGCGCGCAGCGGGATGACACCGGCGCGCGGGACGCGGATCCAGCGGTTCGAGTGCAAGGGCGGGGTGCGGCTGGACGACGGGCGGTTCGGGGACGCGGTCGACTTCGAGCAGGCCCGGTTCACCCTGACCGACGACCAGGAGCTGTCGCTGCGCCGGGTGCAGACACCGGAACTGCGGTTCCTCGGGGAGCGGCCGGCCCGCGGAAGAGTGACGCTGTCGGGGGCGCGGGTGGTCAACCTGATCGACCGGGCGGACAGCTGGCCGGGCCCCGGCCGGCTGCACATGGGCGGCTTCGTCTACGAGAACCTCGTGCCGCGCGGGCCGTTCCCGCTGGCCCGGCGGCTGGAGTGGGTGGCCGCGGCGAGCGCCGAGTACACCCCGGAGCCGTACGAGCGGCTGGCCGCCGTACTGCGGGCGGGCGGTGAGGACGAGGAGGCCCGCGAGGTGCTGCTCGCCAAGCAGCGCCACCGCCGCGAGAGCCTGCCCCTGGCGGCCAAGCTGTGGGGTTACGCGCAGGACTTGACGGTCGCCTACGGCTACCGGCCGGGGCGGGCCGCGGTGTGGATGGCGGTGCTGTGGGCGGGCGGTTCGCTGGCGTTCGCGCACGCGCACCATCCACAGGTCAAGAGCGACGGGCATCCCGTGTGGAACCCGCCCCTCTTCGCCCTTGACCTGCTGCTGCCGGTGATCGACCTGGGCCAGGCGGGGTTCTGGCAGCTGCGCGGCGGCTGGCAGTGGCTCGCGACCGCTCTGATCCTGCTCGGCTGGGTCCTCGCCACGACGGTGGCGGCGGGGGCGACCCGGACCCTGCGCCGCGGCTGACGGACCCACCGGGCCCCGTGCTGCCCCACGGACCCCGGCAGGCGGCACGGCCGGACCCGGCCGGTCCCCACCCCGGCACACCACCGGGCCCGCCCCGGCCGGATCCCGAAGCGGGCCCCTGCCCCCGGCCCGTGCCCCGGCCGGCCTCTGCCAGGCCTCTCTCAGACCTCTCTCAGGCCTCTGTCAGGCATGCGACCAGCCGTTCGGCCTGCTGCAGCCCCCCGGCCACCCTTCCCTTTTTTACCCGGCCTTGACCGGGTGGCGTACAACCTTCCGTCACTTCCGTGAAGGGTCTGGCGTCGCTGTGACCTGCGGTCTTTCAATGGTCGACACCATGGCTCTGCTGCAGGCGTTCACCCGCGCGACCCGGGTGCGAGAAAAGACGGGCACCGCCCGGCCCGTCGCTCTCGTGCTGCCCCCGGACACCGAGGTACTGCTCGACGCCCCCGACGAGGTGCTGGGGCCGGTCCTGGTCGGGGTCGCGGGCGGCGACCCCGCGTCCGCCGCCGGCCTGCTCGCCGCCACCCGGCACCGCGGGGCGTGGGAGCTCCGCGACCGGTACGTGCGAAAGCTGGCCTTCTTCGCCCGCTCGCGCCCCGAATGGCTGGACACCTGGCGCGCCCTCGACCCGCTCAGCCCCGACGGACTGCTCGTGGAGGCCCAGCGGGCGGTGCACCGCGCCTGGGACTCACCGGTGCGTGTCGAACTGCTGCGCGAGGTGAGCCCGTTGATCACGGCCGCCGCGCGGGCCGACCACCGCGACCCGGTGCCGTGGCGGCTCGCCCTGGACCACGCCCGCGGCGCCCGTGCCGGGCACCGGTACTTCCAGGAGCTGTGGGAGGCCGCGGTCCGCCGGGCCCCGCACCACCACGGCTGTCATGTGGCGGCGCTGCGCTATCTGTCGTCCTCCTGGCAGGGCGCACACCTCGTGTGCTTCGACTTCGCCGACCAGGCCGCGCAGGACGCGCCGGACGGCTCGCTCACGCAGGCCCTGCCGCTGCGGGCGGCCTTCGGGTACCTCACCGACGGCGGCGGCCCCGCGGTGCCACGCGAACGGCTCGACGCGGCGGCCGACCGCGCTCTGGCCCTGTCCGCCCGGCTTCCGGCAGCCCACCCCCGGCCGGCCGGCCTGCGCAACCTGCTGGCATACGTCCTGCTGCGCCTGGAGCGCGGGCCGGACGCCCTGGAGCAGCTGCGGCTCACCGGCCCGTACGCCACCTCCACCCCCTGGGACCGGGAAGCGGAGGATCCTCTCGGCCGGTTCCTGGAGGTGCGCCAAAGCCTGTCCGAGGCGGTGGCCGCCGGCCCCGCCGGGGCCTCTTCGGCGGGCTCCTGGCATCCACGGAGTGAACGGGGCCGCCGGGCCCGGTTCGGCGACCATTAGGCTTTTGCGTCGTGACCACCGCCCGGCTCCCGCTCTTCCCCCTGAACTCGGTGCTGTTCCCCGGGCTCGTGCTTCCGCTGAACATCTTCGAGGAGCGTTATCGCGCCATGATGCGCGAGCTTCTGAAGAAACCGGAGGACGGGCCGCGCCGGTTCGCCGTCGTGACGATCCGCGACGGCCACGAGGTCGCCCCGAGCGCCCCCGGCCTGCCGGACCCTACGGCCGTGCCCGAGCAGGGTCCCGCGGCGGGTTTCGGCACCGACCCGCTCCGGTCCTTCCACAAGGTGGGCTGCGTGGCCGACGCGGCGACGATCCGGGAGCGGGCCGACGGCACCTTCGAGGTACTGGCGACCGGGACGACACGGGCACGGCTGCTGTCGGTCGATGCCTCCGGTCCGTTCCTGACGGCCGAGCTGGAGCCGGTGCTCGAGGCGCCCGGCGAAGAGGCGGGGACGCTCGCCGAAGGGGTGCTGCGGGCCTTCCGCCAGTACCAGAAGCGGCTGGCGGGGGCGCGGGAGCGGTCGCTGGCGACCGGCGCGGAACTGCCGGACGAACCGGGGGTGGTGTCCTACCTGGTCGCCGCCGCGATGATGCTCGACACGCCGACGAAGCAACGTCTGCTCCAGGCACCGGACACGGCCTCCCGGCTCCGCGACGAGCTGGAACTCCTTCGCACGGAGACGGCCATCATCCGTAACCTGCCGTCCCTGCCGGCGGTGGAGCTGACCCGCGGGCCGACGCACCTCAACTGACGTACGGCCGTACGGCTTTCCGGAACGGGACGGGAACCGGACGGAAACAGGACCGAGCGAAGAGGCGGGAACAGGGCCGGGATGGCGAAGAAGCCGAGGAAACAGCAGCAGTCGGGCGGCACGCCCGCGACGGTGGCACTCACCGCGGCCGGGGTGCCGTTCACGGTCCACTCCTACGACCACGACCCCTCCCACGCGTCGTACGGCGAGGAGGCGGCCGAGGCGATGGGCGTCTCCCCCGAGCGGGTCTTCAAGACGCTGGTGGCGGACGTCGACGGCGTGCTGACGGTGGCGGTGGTCCCGGTGGCGGGCCAGCTGGACCTGAAAGGCCTGGCGGCGGCGGTCGGCGGCAAACGGGCCGCGATGGCCGACCCCGCCCTCGCGGAACGCACCACGGGCTATGTCCGGGGCGGCATCTCACCCCTCGGCCAGCGCAGGAAGCTGCGTACGGTGCTGGACGACTCGACCGGCCTGCACGAGACGATCTGCGTGTCGGCCGGCCGCCGCGGCCTGGAGGTCGAGCTCTCCCCCACCGATCTGGCCGGACTGACCTCAGCGGTACTCGCCCCCATCGGGCGTGCCTGACCGTTCCTCCGGACCGGGCAGGAGTAAGTCCGCTCAGCCGCACGCCCCGAACCGCCCTGGCCGCTCCCCCACCGCGCACGGGGCGTGGGGAGGCACCCCACAAAGGCCCCCCGGCGTACTCGGGGCCCCGTGGCGGCGCCGCCACGCGCCCTGTGCGCGGTCCGGGCCAGGGTGGCCGACCGCCTGCGCGACCCGGCCACGTGAGTACGGCCGGAGGTGACGGGGAGGCCCTGAACCACCACTCCGGTGGGGCGGGGGGCCCGCTCGCCGACGCCCAGCCCGGGGTCCCGGATCACACGATCACGTTGACCCGGACGGCCCACGACGCCGCAAACCCGGAGGCCCGCAAACCCGGAAGCCGCCCCTCACACGATCGGGTCCGACCGCCCTCGTGCACGCTCCCCGGCAGCAGCTGACAGTCCCCGGACGGGCCCCGGCTTCTTCGGTGGCCCGGAAGAGGCCTGTGGAAGAGAACACGCGAACGCAGGGGGCGGACCAGGAAGGACCGCGCGAACCCCGGCAGGCGCCCGGCCCGACACCGCGACCGGGCCGTAGGGCCTGCCGCCGGGCAGGCGGGCAGGCCCTACGCCTTCGGGGATCCGTCGTGCGGCGGCTGCGGGACGTACGGGTCGGCCGGTGGGCAGGGGCCGGGGTCGCGGGGGCCGAACAGCGCGATCAGGCCCAGATGGACGACCAGCCCGGCGAACGGCCAGGCCAGCAGCGCCCCCTTGGCGCTCAGCTTCAGCGGCGCGTCGAACGTCACGCCCTTGCCCACGTCCCTCGCGTGGGCGACGACGTCCTGCGCGGGCCCGAGCCACACCCCGAGCCGCCACGCGAGCAGCGACCCGAGCAGCCCGCCGACCCCGAGCGCCACCACCAGCGGCACTCCCCCGCTCCGGCGCACGAGGAACACGGCGAGCGCGCTCACCGCGCCGAAGGCCAGCGCGAGCAGTGTGAACGTCCCGTCCACGCCGATGGCCTGCTCGCCCTCGGTGTCCTTGAGGTAGACGACCCAGTTGTCGCCCGCGAGGTCGCCCACCAGCGGGACGCGCGGCGCCAGCCACCACCACAGCACCCCGAGCAGCACCCCGCAGAGTGCCACCGCCACCGTGACGACGGCGGCCTCACCCAGTTCCCTCTTCATGCCGGGGCCGTCCTGTGCGTACCAGCCGTACCACCCTGCCCGGCCCCCGTGCCCGGCGACCGCGTCGTCCGGGACGGCCCCGTCCCCGGAGGTGGCGGCCGGCTGCCCGGCGGACGGCGGCTGCCACCCGCCGTGCGGGGAGTGTTCATGCGGAGGCGGTGGTGGGGTCAGGGGTGCGCTCACCCTGACATCGTGCCAGGCCCGGCTGTGCGGCGTGGCACCGGACAGGAGACCGAAGGATCTCCCGGCGGGTCAGCGGACGGCGGCCCTGCGGTACGCCCAGGTCGCCACGGCCAGCGAGAGCACGCCGACCGCCCCGCACACCGCGAGATCGCCGAGGACCAGCGCCCAGTCGGGATGCGGCGCGAAGGTCCGCGCGAGGGCCTCGACACCGTACGTCGACGGCAGCAGGTCCCGGGCCACACGCACCGCCTCCGGCAGCCGCTCCGCCGGCAGCACGCCGAGCAGCAGCGCCGCCGACATGCCCAGCTGGCCGAGCAGCGTGGCGAACTCGGGCCGCGGCGCGAGCAGTCCCAGGGCGGCCCCCAGCCCGGCGAGCGCGGCACCCGAGAGCGGGATCACCGCGACCAGCACCCACAGATGCGCCATCGGCAGCCCGAACAGCACGCACCCGAAGGCCGCCGTCACCACGGTCCCCGGCACGGTGAACGAGGCGTAGGCACCGGCAGCGCCCAGCACCACCGCGGCCGGCGGCACCGGCAGCGTCGCGTAGTGGTCGAGTCCGCCGCTGGCCCGCAGCTGCCCGAAGTACTGCGCGAGGAGGTTGAGCGCGACGAAGGCGACGACCAGGACGGCCGACCCGGCCACCACCGCCCGCGCCTCGGCGCCGCCGTCCACGACCCCCCGCATCAGGATCATGATCCCGACGGACTGGAAGGTCGCCACGAACAGCAGCGGAATCCGTGCCACCCTCGCCCGGGAGAGCTGTGCCCGGTACACGGCCGCCAGCGACGGCCACAGCCGCGCCCGGGGCCCGAGCACGGCCGGTTCCGGCGCGGTCTCCTCCCCGGCCAGGACCGCGCCCGGCAGGACATCGGCGGGTACGACACTCACGTCGCGCTGCTCCCCTTCGCTCGGAGGTTCGCCCGGATCCACTCCGGCGGTCGTCCTGTTCCGTACGGATACGGCGCCCGGTGTGCTCAGGGGCCCGCCGCTCACGCCTTCACCAGCCCCTGCAGCACGGCACCGCCCAGCGCCAGGTACACGTCCTCCAGACTGGGCGTGGTGAGCGTGAAGTCGTCCAGGGCGGCGAAGGCGGCGCCGCCGGTGACGGTGGCGACGACGGCACGGGCCTCCTCCGGTCCGAGCCGCAGCGTCCAGCGGCGGCCGGACCCGACGGCTCGGTCCTGGAGCGCGGCGACCTCCGGCACGTGCAGCGGGGCCGCCTCGCGCCACACCAGGTCGACCCGGACCTCGCCCGCGACCCGCTCCTTCAGCCCGGACGGGCTGTCGCAGGCGATCACCCGGCCCCGGTCGAGGACGGCGACCCGGTCGAGGACGGTCTCGGCCTCGATGACGTTGTGGGTGACCAGCAGTACGGTGCTGCCCTGCTCGGCCCGGCGCCGGTCGACGGCGGCCCATACGGCGCGCCGCGCCACCGGGTCCATGCCGGCGGTGGGTTCGTCGAGCACCAGCAGGGGCCGCTCGCCGACCAGCGAGGTGGCGAAGCAGGCCAGTCTGCGCTGGCCGCCGGACAGCTTCTTGAGAGGGCGCGCGGCGATCGGGGTGAGCCCGAGCTCGTCGAGGACGTCGTCGCGCTCCACGCACGCCCGTTTCCCGTCGAGGCCGCGCAGCCGCGCGGTGGTCTCGACGGCGAGGGACACGGTCAGCTCGTCGAGGGCGGTGGACTCCTGCCCGAGGTAGGCGAGGATCCGCGCGGCCCGCTCGGGGTGGCGCACGATGTCGTGGCCGAGGATCCGGACGCTGCCGCGGTCGGGCCGCATCAGCCCGGTGATCTGGCGGACGAGGGTGGACTTGCCGGCACCGTTCGGCCCGAGCAGCCCGAAGATCTCGCCGCGCCGGACGTCGAGGGCGACGTCGTCGGTGGCCCGGACCTCGGGGGTCGCCGGCACGCCGCGGCGTCCGCGGGCCGCCGGATAGGTCTTGGTCAGCCCGCGCACCGCGCACACGACGTCATCATCGTGCCGGAATGCCTGTACCGCGCGCGTACTCACAAGGCACGAGCCTACGGGGTCCGCGCCCCCGCTTCGCTCCCGGGTCGACCGGCCGCCCCGCGTCCCCCGGCAGGACGGCGAACCCGCCGCACGGCACCTGTCCGGGTGCCGGGTCACTCCCCGGCCGGGGCGCGTTCCGTCCCCGTGCGTACGTCCAGCTCGCGCCAGAAGCCCGCGCGGATGGCGTACCGGTCGCGTTCGTCGATCTGGTCGTCCTTGTGGGCGAGCAGGCCGAAGCGGGCGGCGTAGCGCAGCAGCTCGCCGTCGACGCGGTGCGGGATGCGGGGGTACATGTTGGACAGCTTCTGGATGCCGTCCGCCTCCCCCAGCCGCTCCACCCAGCGGCGGGCGAAGACCTGCCCCACCTCGAAGGGGTCTCCGCCGACCGTGGTGATGTCCTCCTCGCGGTCGGCCCACCGCTGCTCCGCCGTGGTCAGCTGGGCGAGCGTCGGCATCGAGGCGGCCTCGGGGGGCTCGGCGACGGGCCGGTCGACCCAGCCCTTGTCGGACGACCAGCGCAGGGTGGCGGACTGCGGCGGGTGGGGATGGGGATGCGCGGCCCCGGGGCCGCGCAGGGCCGCCAGGTCCTTGGGGGTGGGCACACCCTTGGCGGCGGGGGCCCGGTCGCCGGTGCCGTTGTGCCCGGTACCGGCCGGGTGCGGCGGCTCGTGCGCGTCCGGCTCCTCCTCCGGGGCGTGCGCGGACTCCGGCAGGGGGGCGGAGAGGATGGCGGCGATCTCGGGACGGGCCGTGGGGGGCGGGGCGCACACCCCGGAGTGGTCCTTGGCCCGCACCGCCCGGGTGATCCAGGAACGGTCCAGCACCCGGCGTTCGTCGGCCTCGGCGACCAGGTCCTCGGACTGGTTGTAGTCGCCGTCGGCGGCCTGGACGGCCCACAGGTGGACGGCGACGCCGTGCTCCTTCGCCGCCATCATTCCGGGCAGCAGATCACCGTCGCCGGTGACCAGGACGATGTCGGAGCAGGCGCGGTTGCGGGCCAGTTCGGTCAACTCGGCGTGCATGGCGGCGTCGACGCCCTTCTGCGCCCAGCGCCCGTCGCTGCGGGTCAGGGCGCCCAGCCGGACGGTGACCCTGGGCATCACCCGCAGCCGGCGGTGGTCGGGCTGCGGCACCCGGTCGGGGGCGCCGTCGAACCAGTAGATGCGCAGCAGGGGCCGGCTCGTGTCGGACTCGGCGCGTTCGCGCAGCCCTTGGACGAGGGCGGCGTGATCGACGGTGATCCGGGACCGCGAGGGCTCCCCGGCGAGGAGACTGGCGGCGGCCCCCAGCAGATACCCGGCGTCCACCAGGACGATGCAGCGGTCCACGCGTTCCACCCTCTTTCCGGGAGGTTTGCTTCGGGCTTGCTTCGAGTCTGCCCGACCGCGCCGGGGTTAACGGCCCGAACTCGATCTTCGGCGTGGCGTTTCCACACTTCCTTCGCCGACCCACCCTGTCACACACGGTAATTGTCCGACATGCGGAGGGGGTTCCGCCATGTGAGTCTGATCCCGGTCCTGGCACCTAGCTCCCCTCAGGAGGCATCACCATGGCCAAGAACAAGAACCGCGAACGGAAGCAGCCGCAGACCGCACGCGCCCAGCAGACGGTGCGGCATCCCTCCGCCGAGCCGCAGACCGAGCAGATCTCTCCCGGAGATGTCGCCCGCAAGGGCAGGGAACCGGGTTCGGCCCCCACCGCCCGCCGGCGGGGCGGGCTCTTGAGACCCGGCACACGGCATATGCACAGGGGTGTGCCCGTCACCGGGCACACCCCTCTCGGCCGTCGGTTTTGGCCGGACGGGCCGGGCCGGACCGGCTCTAGCCCGCCAGGCAGGACGGGCCGAGGAGGACCTTGAGGTCGCCGAACAGGGCGGGGTCCGGCTTCACCCGGTGGCGGTCCAGACGCAGCACCGTCGTCTTCGTGGGTCCCTGGAGCCTGATGCGGACCTCGCTGTCGCCCTTGTGGTGGCCGAGGATCTCTCCGAGGCGGCTGACCATCGGCGGGGTGACCCTGGTCGCCGGGATGGTGAGCACGACGGGCGCGTTGGTGCCCGCGTTGGACAGGTCGGGCACCTGGAGCTCCATGGCGACCAGGCGCGGCACGTCCTCACGCTTGTCGAGCCGCCCCTTGACGAACACCACGGCGTCCTCTACCAGTTGGGTCGAGACGAGCTGGTAGGTCGCGGGGAAGAACATGCACTCGAGGGAACCGGCCAGGTCCTCCACGGTGGCGATCGCCCAGGCGTTGCCCTGCTTGGTCATCTTGCGCTGGAGGCCGGAGATGATGCCGCCGATGGTGACGACCGCGCCGTCGCCGAAGTCGCCGCCGGTGAGCTGGGAGATGCCCGCGTCGGCCTTGTCGGACAGGACGTGCTCCAGCCCGAACAGCGGGTGGTCGGAGACGTAGAGCCCGAGCATCTCCCGTTCCTGCGCGAGCAGGTACGTCTTGTCCCACTCGTCGTCGGCGAAGGTGACGTCGAGGCCGAAGCCGGGCTCGGTGGTCTCCTGCTCGCCCATGCCGCCGAAGAGGTCGAACTGCCCCTCGGCCTCCTTGCGCTTGACCGCGACCACGTTGTCGATCATCGGCTCGTACTGGGCGGTGAGGCCCTTGCGGGTGTGTCCCATGGAGTCGAAGGCGCCCGCCTTGATCAGCGACTCCGTGGTGCGCTTGTTGCAGACGACGGCCTCGACCTTGTCGAGGTAGTCCGGGAAGGAGGCGTACTTCCCCTTGGCCTTGCGGGACTTGATGATCGACTCGACGACGTTGGTGCCGACGTTGCGGACCGCGGACAGGCCGAAGAGGATCACGTCGTCGCCCTGTGCGGCGAAGTTCGACTCGGACTCGTTGACGTCCGGCGGGAGCACCTTGATGCCCATGCGGCGGCACTCGTTGAGGTAGACGGCCGACTTGTCCTTGTCGTCCTTGACCGAGGTGAGCAGCGCGGCCATGTACTCGGCCGGGTAGTTCGCCTTCAGGTACCCGGTCCAGTACGACACGAGTCCGTACGCGGCGGAGTGGGCCTTGTTGAACGCGTAGCCGGCGAAGGGGACCAGCACGTCCCACAGGGCCTGGATCGCCTCGTCGCTGTAGCCGTTCTTGCGGGCGCCCTCCTGGAAGAGGACGAAGTTCTTCGCCAGTTCCTCGGGCTTCTTCTTGCCCATCACGCGGCGCAGGATGTCGGCCTCGCCCAGCGAGTAGCCGGCGATGATCTGGGCGGCCTTCTGCACCTGCTCCTGGTAGACGATCAGGCCGTAGGTGACCGACAGCACCTCCTGGAGCGGCTCCTCCAGTTCCTTGTGGATCGGGGTGATCTCCTGGCGGCCGTTCTTGCGCTCCGCGTAGTTGATGTGCGAGTTCATGCCCATCGGGCCCGGCCGGTAGAGGGCCGAGACGGCGGAGATGTCCTCGAAGTTGTCGGGCTGCATCTGGCGGAGCAGCGAGCGCATCGGGCCGCCGTCGAACTGGAAGACGCCGAGGGTGTCGCCGCGGCAGAGCAGTTCGAAGGTCTTGGGGTCGTCCAGCGGGAGGGCGAGCATCTCCAGGTCGATGCCCTTGTTGGCCTTCACCATCTTGATGGCGTCGTCCATGATCGTGAGGTTGCGCAGGCCCAGGAAGTCCATCTTCAGGAGGCCGAGCGACTCGCACTGGGGGTAGTCCCACTGTGTGATGGTCACGCCGTCGGTGTGCCGCACCCAGATCGGGGCGTGGTCGACGATGGGTTCGCTGGACATGATCACGCCGGCCGCGTGCACGCCCATCTGCCTCACGAGGCCCTCGACGCCCTTGGCGGTGTCGATGACCTTCTTCACGTCCGGCTCGTTCTCGTACATCGCGCGGATCTCGCCGGCCTCGTTGTAGCGCGGGTGCGAGGGGTTGGTGATGCCGTCGAGGTCGATGCCCTTGCCGAGGACGTCGGCGGGCATGGCCTTGGTGAGCCGGTCGCCCATGGCGTACGGGTAGCCCAGCACGCGCGCGGAGTCCTTGATGGCGTTCTTCGCCTTGATCTTGCCGTAGGTGCCGATCATGGCGACCTTGTCGGCGCCGTACTTCTCGGTGACGTACCGGATCACCTCGACGCGCCTGCGCTCGTCGAAGTCGATGTCGACGTCGGGCATGGAGACGCGCTCGGGGTTGAGGAACCGCTCGAAGATCAGACCGTGCGGGATCGGGTCGAGGTCGGTGATGCCCATCGCGTACGCGACGATCGAGCCGGCCGCGGAGCCCCGGCCGGGGCCGACCGCGATGCCCTGCTTCTTGGCCCACATGATGAAGTCGGCGACGACGAGGAAGTACCCGGGGAAGCCCATCGAGATGATGGTGTCCATCTCGTACTCGACCTGCTTCATGCGGTCGTCCGGGATGCCGTCCGGGAAGCGGCGGTGCATGCCGCGCATGGTCTCCTCACGGAACCAGCTGACCTCGGTGTACCCCTCGGGGATGTCGAACCTGGGCATGAGGTCGCGCTTCTCGAACATGCCCGTGGTGTCGACCATCTCGGCGATCAGCCTGGTGTTGGCACAGCCCTGCTGCCAGGCGTCGGAGGAGTCGATGGCGTACATCTCGTCGGTGGACTTGAGGTAGTAGCCGGTGCCGTCGAACCGGAAACGGTCGGGGTCGGAGAGGTTCTTGCCGGTCTGGATGCACAGCAGCGCGTCGTGCGCGGTCGCCTCGTTCGCGTACGTGTAGTGCGAGTCGTTGGTGACCAGGGGCGGGATGCCGAGCTTCCTGCCGATCTCCAGCAGGCCGTCGCGGACCCGGTGCTCGATCTCGATGCCGTGGTCCATCAGCTCCAGGAAGTACCGGTCCTTGCCGAAGATGTCCTGGTAGTCGGCGGCCGCCTTGAGTGCCTCGTCGAAGTGGCCGAGGCGCAGCCGGGTCTGGACCTCGCCGGAGGGGCAGCCGGTGGAGGCGACCAGCCCGGTGGACCACTGGGCGATGGTCTCCTTGTCCATCCGCGGCCACTTCTGCAGCCAGCCCTCGGCGTACGCGTCGGAGGAGAGCCGGAAGAGGTTGTGCAGGCCCGTTCGGTCGACCGCCCAGATCGTCTTGTGGGTGTAACCGCCGGAACCGGAGACGTCGTCCCGCTTCTGGTGCGGCTGGCCCCACTGGATCTTGCGCTTGGTGCGCCGCGACTCGGGCGCGACATAGGCCTCGATCCCGATGATCGGGGTGACCCCCGCCTTCTGCGCGCTGTGGAAGAAGTCGTACGCGCCGTGCAGGTTGCCGTGGTCGGACATGGCGATGTGGCTCATGCCCATCTCGTTGCAGGCGTTGAACATGTCCTTGAGCCGCGCGGCACCGTCCAGCAGCGAGTACTGGGTGTGGACGTGCAGGTGCGTGAACGGCGTCTTCGACACGGTTCGGCCTCCAGGGAGAACGCTCGGCGACGGGCTTCGGACCGCCTGCCGACGGTCCGGGGACAACGTCGAAGTCTATGCCCCGGCACTGACACCCGAGGGCTCCCCGGACGTACCTTCGGGCACGTGGCGCGGGCACTCCGGTGACGCGCCGCGCGTTGGACGGAGGGCGGATCGGCCGTCCCCGGAACATCCCGTACCAGGAGGCACCCAGCGATGTCGGTCCCGCAGCTCGACGACGAGCACCGCGGCGAGGAGATCCTCGCCGTTCTCGACACCGCCTTCGGCGAGCTCCTGGCCGCCGACCCTGCCGCCTTCCGCGTGAAGTTCCGGAAGATGGCGGCCTCGGCGTTCGCGTTCTACCGGGGCACGGCGTGCCTCTTCTACCACGATCTGGACGCCGGGAACGCCGGGCGGGACGGCGGGGGGACGTACAGCGGCCCCTACCTGGACGAGCGGACGTCCCGGGTGTGGATCCACGGCGATCTGCACGCGGAGAACTTCGGCACGTACATGGACTCCAACGGCCGTCTGGTCTTCAACGTCAACGACTTCGACGAGGCCTACGTCGGCCCCTTCATCTGGGACCTCAAGCGTTTCGCCGCCTCCATGGCACTGATCGGCTACGCGAAGGCGCTCAGCGACGAGCAGATCACCGGGCTGGTGCGGATCTACACGGCCGCGTACCGGGAGCGGATCCACGCGCTGGCGACCGGCGCGAAGAGCGAGGAGGTGCCGCCGTTCACCCTGGACACCGCGCAGGGCCCGCTGCTCGACGCGCTGCGCGACGCCCGCTCGCTGACCCGGTTCGGGCTGCTGGACTCGATGACCGTCATCCGTGACTTCGAGCGCCGCTTCGCCTCCGGCGGCGGTGCGGTCGAGCTCGACGCCGCCACCCGCTACAAGGTCCTCGCCGCCTTCGACGGCTACCTGGAGACGCTGCCGGACGCCTCGCTGGCCCGTCCCGACTCCTACCGGGTGAAGGACGTCGTGGGCCGCCGGGGCATCGGCATCGGCTCGGCCGGCCTGCCGTCGTACAACATCCTGCTGGAGGGGCACAGCGACGCCCTCGAGAACGACGTGGTGATCTACATCAAGCAGGCGCAGCACCCGGCCGTCTCGCGGCACATCACCGACCCGGGGGTCCGGGACTACTTCCGGCACGAGGGCCACCGCACGGTGATCTCCCAGCGCGCCCTGCAGGCGCACGCGGACCCGTGGCTGGGCTGGACCGAGCTGGACGGCACGGGGCAGCTGGTCGCGGAGGTCTCGCCGTACGCGGTGGATCTCGACTGGGGCGACATCGACGAGCCCGACGAGATCGCCCAGGTCGTCGCCGACCTCGGCCGGGCCACGGCCACGATGCACGCGGCGGCGGACGACACCTCCGGCGAGTCCCTGGTGCCGTTCTCCACCGAGCGTGCCATCGACGCGGCGATCGCGGCCGACGAGGACGGGCTCGAACCCCTGCTGGTCGACTTCGCGCACAGCTACGGCGCCCGTGCGCGCGGCGACCACCAGATCTTCCTGGACCTGTTCCGCAACGGCGGGATCCCCGGACTGTGACCTTCCCGCCGCCCGGGGGACCCCCGGGTGGGGAGGGCCCCGGCGGGGAAATCCCGCCAACCGGAACCCTTTAGGGATCCCTTACCGGAGCGCATGACAGACTCGGCCCCACCATGGACATATCCGGAACCCCGCTCAGAGCCGTACGCGCGGCGCTGTTCACGACCGTGGTCGTGGCCCTCAGCACCGCGTCGCACGTGCTGCTGTCCGGGGCTCCCCTGCCGTTGAGCACGGTGGCGGTGATCGGCGTCGCCGTGTTCGTCCTGGCGTACGCGCTCGCGGGCCGGCAGCGCTCCTTCGGACGGATCGCCGCCCTGCTGATCCCCCTGGAGCTGGCCGCCGACACCGTCTTCACCACCGGCCAGCACGTCTGTTACGGCCGGATGGGCGGCCCGGTCGCGGGCCCGCTGCGCTCGGTCGGCTTCGACGTGCTGTGCGGCGACGGCACGGGCGTGGGCACCCCGCTGACACGAGTGGCCGGCACCGCGGCCCACGGGGGCGACCGGTTCGCCGGGGTGCTCGCCCAGGCCGACCCGGCCACCGCGTGGCTGCTGCTCGGCGCGCACATCGGCGTCGGGCTGTTCGCCGCCGCCTGGCTGCACCGCGGCGAGCGGGCGCTGGCTCAGCTGCTGGGCGCGGTGACGGCGACCACGTTCCGGCCGCTTCTGCTCGCGGTCTCCGCCGTGGCCGTGCGCCGCGCCCCGGAGGTCCGCCGGCCGGCCCGCCCGGGCCACCGGACCACCACGGCCGTGGACCGGGTCCTCGTGCACTTCCTGGGACGGCGTGGACCGCCGTGCTCCACCGCCCTCGCCTGAGACGGCTGAGCCCTCCGGCTGAGCCCTTCGGCGTCGGCACCATGCCGAGCACCGGTAGTTCCCCCTACACATCCCGCACACCCTGTGCGCGTCCCCAGTGGAGACCATCATCATGAGCAAGCGGAACAGCCAGGCGGCGAAGACGGCGGCCCGTGAGCGTCTGCGCGTCGAACGCGAGCGCGAGGTCAAGAAGGCCAAGGTCAAGCGTCAGCTGATCGTCGCCGGTTCGGTCGTCGGCGTCCTCGCGATAGCCGCCGGCATCGGCTACGCCGTCGTCCAGGCCAACAAGCCCGGCGCGTGGGAGGCCGCCGCCGACGCGAAGCTCGTCAAGCCGGCCAACACCAGTGGCGAGAACGGCACCACCGTCGTCATCGGCAAGGACACCGCGAAGAAGACCCTGGAGCTGTACGAGGACCCGCGCTGCCCGATCTGCGCCTCGTTCGAGCAGACCGTCGGCGGGACGATCGACAAGGACGTCGCGGACGGCAAGTACAAGGTCCAGTTCATCGGTGCCTCGTTCCTCGACCGCAACCTGACCGGCGAGGGCTCCAGGAACGCCCTGAGCGCCCTGGGCGCCGCGCTGGACGTCGGCCCGGAGGCATTCCTCCACTACAAGGCCGCGCTGTACTCGGCCGAGTTCCACCCCGAGGAGAGCGAGGACAAGTTCAAGGACGACTCCTACCTGATCGAGGTGGCGAACTCCGTCGAGGAGCTGAAGGGCAACAAGGAGTTCCGGACGGCCGTGGAGGGCGGCACCTACGACAGGTGGGCGCTGGAGATGTCCGACAAGTTCGACAGCAGCGACGTCCAGGGCACACCCACGCTGAAGATGGACGGCGAGAAGCTCACCGGTTCCGACGGGCAGAACGCGCCGATGACGGTCGCCGAGTTCACCGCGGCGATCGACAAGGCGCTCAAGGCCTGATCCCCGGATCCAGGAGCGCGCGGCCGGGGTGGGATCACGGCAGGCCGACCGCACGCTGAAGAGCGGGCGAACTTTGGCGGGTTCGCCCGCTCTGGCATGCACCTGTCAGTAGCCTGATCGGCTGTGACCACTCGACACGGATCATCCGAGAGCACCGCACCCGCCCCGGCCGACGCCGCCGCGGCCCCCGCCGGCGCGGACACCGGCGTCCCGTCCCCCCGCCGCCGGTCGGTCGTCAAGGCGGCCGCCGCGAGCGCGGTCCTCGCCGCACCGCTCACCGCCGCGCCGCCCGCCCGCGCCGCCACCGCCGCGGCCCCCGTCTTCCTGCACGGTGTGGCCTCCGGCGACCCGCTGCCGGACGGCGTCCTGCTGTGGACACGCGTGACGCCGACGGCGGAGTCGGTACCCGGCTCGGGAATCGGCCCCGACACCGAGGTCGTCTGGAGCGTCGCCCGGGACAAGGCGTTCACCACCGTCGTCGCGAAGGGCTCGGCCCGCGCCACCGCGGCCACCGACCACACCGTCAAGGCCGACATCCGCGGCCTCGCGCCGGCCACCGACTACTGGTTCCGCTTCTCCGCCGGCGGTACCGACTCCCCCGTCGGCCGCACCCGCACCGCCCCGGCCGCCGACGCCACCGTGACCGGTCTGCGCTTCGGCGTGGTCTCCTGCTCCAACTACGAGGCCGGGCACTTCTCGGCGTACCGCCACCTCGCGGCCCGCGGCGACCTCAACGCCTGGCTGCACCTCGGCGACTACATCTACGAGTACGCCTCCGGCGAGTACGGCACGCGCGGCAGGACCGTCCGCGCGCACGCGCCCGCCCACGAGATCGTCTCCCTCGCCGACTACCGCGTCCGGCACGCCTCGTACAAGACCGACCCCGACCTCCAGGCGCTGCACGCCGAGGCGCCGGTCATCGCGATCTGGGACGACCACGAGATCGCCAACGACACCTGGTCCGGCGGCGCCGAGAACCACACCGAGGGCGAGGAGGGCACCTGGGCCGCACGTCAGGCCGCCGCCAAGCGCGCCTACTTCGAGTGGATGCCGGTACGTCCCGCGATCACCGGTACCACCTACCGGCGGCTGCGCTTCGGCAGGCTCGCCGACCTCTCGCTGCTGGACCTGCGTTCCTTCCGCTCCCAGCAGGTCTCCGTGGGCGACGGAGACGTCGACGACCCGGACCGTACGCTCACCGGCCGCGCCCAGCTCGACTGGCTGAAGTCGGGGCTGTCGGCGTCCGACACCACCTGGCGGCTGGTCGGCACCTCGGTGATGATCTCGCCACTCGCGCTCGGCGCGCTCCCCGCCGGTCTGCTGAAGCCGGTCGCCAAGCTGCTCGGCCTGCCGCAGGAGGGCCTGGCCCTCAACACCGACCAGTGGGACGGCTACACCGACGACCGCCGGGAACTCCTCGCCCATCTGCGGACGAACGCGATCCGCAACACGGTCTTCCTCACCGGCGACATCCACATGGCGTGGGCCAACGACGTGCCGGTGAACGCGGGCACGTACCCGGCCTCCGGCTCGGCGGCCGCCGAGTTCGTCGTGACCTCGGTCACCTCGGACAACCTCGACGACGCCGTCACCGTCCCCGAGGGCACCGTCACCACGATCGCCTCCCCGCTGATCAGGACCACCAACCGGCACGTCCGGTGGGTCGACACCGACCGCCACGGCTACGGCGTGCTGGACATCACGTCCACGCGGGCGCAGATGGACTACTACGTGATCTCCAGCCGCACCGACCCGGCCGCCACCTCCCGGTGGGCGCGCTCCTACCGGACGCTCGACGGCACCCAGCAGGTCGAGCGCGCCGACGGCCCGGTCTGACCTCGGGCGGTTGTCCTCGTCAGTCGTTCTCCAGCGTCCCGAGGAAGCCGAGCGCCACCCGCCAGGTGGCCTCGGAGGCCTCCTCGTCGTGGTCCGGCAGGTCGGGGTCGGTGTAGAGGTGGCCCGCCCCGGCGTACCGGTACACCTCGACGTCGGCTCCGGCGCGGCCCATCTGCAGGTACCAGGCGCTCAGCCAGTCGTCGGTCTCGAACGGATCCGGCTCGGCGACGTGGAGCTGCACCGGCAGGCCGTCCACCGTCGCGTTCGCCGCGATGTCCGAAGTGCCGTGCAGGAGCAGCAGCCCGCGCGCCCTGCCGTCGCCGAGGGCCAGCGTCTGGGCGACGGAGGCACCGAAGGAGAACCCGGCGTACACCAGCCCCCGTTCCGAGTAGGGCGCGGCGGCGAGCACGGCCCGCCTGAGCAACTCGTCCCGGCCGATGGACTCCTGGTGGGCCATGCCCTCCTCGACCGTGTCGAACGTACGGCCCTCGAAGAGGTCGGGCGTCCACACCTCGTGTCCGGCGGCACGCAGCCGGTCCGCGGCCGCGGACACCGCGGGCCGCGGGCCGTAGGTCGAGTGAAACAGCATGATGTTCATGACGCCCATGGTGCCAGCCGGGTACGCCGGCCGGTGTCCGCCGGTGCGCCGGACCGCGGCACGGGCCGTACCGGGCCGTACCCACGACGCAGCGGATGTCACATGTTCACTCCGTCCGAGGGCGGTTAGGTTCGGGGACATGGAAGACGTGCTCCGCCCCTTGGTCGTGTTCGGCGGCTCGGTCGTGCTCACCCTGACGCTCGGCTATGCCACCGACCGACTGCTGCGCAAGGCCGACGCCCGGCACCCCGAGACCCCCATGTGGGGGCTGCTCCGGCGCGGCCGCATCCCCTACCAGCTGCTCATCTGCGCGGCCCTGCTGAGAGGTTCGTTCAGCGAGGCGGAGCTGTTCGAGGGCAACCGGACCACCGTCGAGCGGGTGCTGACGCTGGTGCTGATCGGGTCGGCCGCCTGGCTGGTGATCCGGATCGCGGCGGCCGTCGTCGAGACCTCGTACACCCGGTACGCCAACGTCCACCGTGAACGCGACCCCGCCAGGGTCCGCCGGGTGCGCACCCAGGTGACGCTGATCCGGCGGGTCGTCTCGGCGATCGTCGGAGTGGTGGCGGTGGCCGCGATGCTGCTGACCTTCCCCGCCATGCGCGCGGCCGGTGCCTCACTGCTGGCCTCGGCGGGCATCCTCGGCATCGTCGCCGGTGTCGCCGCCCAGTCCACGCTCAGCAACCTCTTCGCCGGGCTGCAGATCGCCTTCGGCGACATGGTGCGCATCGGCGACACGGTCGTGGTGGACGGCGAGTGGGGCACGGTCGAGGAGATCACCCTGACCTTCCTCACCGTGAACACGTGGGACGAGCGCCGGATCACCATGCCGGTGTCGTACTTCACCTCCAAGCCGTTCGAGAACTGGTCCCGGGACAGCCCGCAGATGACCGGCACGGTCCACTGGCACCTCGACCACCGGGCCCCGCTGGACGCGATGCGCGAGCGACTGCGCGACATCCTGCGCGAGTGCCCGGCCTGGGACGGCCGCGCCTACAACCTGACCGTCACGGACACCACGCCCAGCAGCATGCACGTGCGGGCCCTCGTGACGGCCAAGGACGCGAACGACATCTGGACGGTACGGGTGGAGGTCCGCGAGCAGATGATCCGCTGGCTGGCCGAGCAGCACCCCTACGCCCTGCCCCGGTTCAGCACCGCTCCGGCCGATCCGGCACCGGTCCTCGACAGGAACCACCACTCCCCCGGCGGTGCCGCCGGCATCACCCGCCCTCCCGGTCTGCCCGGCCCCTCCGGCCCTCCGGACGGCGAATCGGCCGCCCGCAGCACCCGGGACACGGCACAGGAGTCCTGACGGCGCCTCAGTGACCGCGTTCGGCGCCGCCGTTGACCTGGATGATCTGCGAGGTGACGTGTGCGGCGCCCGGGGAGGCCAGCCAGTGCAGGGTGGCGGCCACGTCCCCGGGCGTCCCGGCCCGCCCGTCGGCGGTCTCGGCGACCAGCTCCGCCCGCCGTTCCCCGTCGATGCCGTCGCCGAAGAACGCGGTGTCCTCGATGTAACCGGGCGCGACCACGTTCACCGTGATCCCGTGCGGCCCCAGCTTCCGGGCGAGGTCGTGGGCGTACGGATGCAGCCCGGCCTTGGCCGCCGCGTACGCGACCTGTCCGGAGCCCCGGTAGGCGGCGATGGAACTGAGGAACAGCACCCGCCCGCCGGGCTCGGCGAGCCGCTCCCTCAGTGCCTCCGTGAGCAGGACGGCGGTCATCAGGTTGAGCCGGAAGTTGACCGTCCAGTGGCGGGCGAGTGCGTCGAGAGGATCGTCCGCACCGGCCCGGTGCTCGAGCAGACCGTTGCCACCGGCGCTGTGGATCAGCACGTCGACGGCCCCGAACTCCCGGCCGACGTGACCGGCGACACCCCGCACGGCGGCCGGATCGGCGAGGTCGGCGGCGTACACCCCGGCGCCACGCACCTCGGCCGCGGCCCGCTCCAGGACCTCCCTCCGGCGCCCGAGCAGCAGCACCCGGTCCCCGTCGGCGGCGAACACCCGTGCCGCCGCCAGCCCGATCCCCGTACCGCCCCCGCTGATCACCACGTTCCGCGTCATACCCCGACCTTACGAACAGAACGCCGCGCCGCCACACGAACTCACCGCACACCGCGCACATCGAGCCGGCGCGGCACCCGGCCACGGAGCACGTCCGGCTACGGAGCCCCGCCGGTCACAGAGCGCGCCGCATGGCCCGGTGCGGCATCCCCGCGTCCGGGAACTCCGGCCCGTACGCCACGTATCCCAGCCGCTCGTAGAACCCCAGGGCGTGGGTCTGCGCATGCAGGTCGACGGCGGTGAGACCGCGGGCGCGGGCCGCCTCCTCGATGCCCCGCACCAGGGCGGCCCCGACACCGAGCCCCCGCGCCCGACGCGTCACCGCGAGCCGCCCGAGGGACCCGACCGAGGTGTCGCCACCGGTCTTCGCCGCGGCGGCTTCGCCGTGCAGCAGCCGTCCGGTGCCGAGCGCCGAGCCGTCCTCGCCGGCCGCGAGCACGTGCACGGCGCCGGCGTCGTACGCGTCGTACTCCAGGTCCTCGGGCACGCCCTGCTCGGCCACGAAGACCTCCTTGCGCACCGCGAAGCACGCCTGGCGGTCGCCGGGCTCCACCGCCTCGCGGACCGCGTACGGGTGGCTCACGCGTAGGTCTCCTCACGGACCAGGTCGAGCGCCTGGCGCAGGTCCTCGGGGTAGTCGCTGGTGAACTCCGCCCACAGGCCGTCGCCGGGGTGCTCGAAGCCGAGCCGTACGGCGTGCAGCCACTGGCGGGTGAGGCCGAGCCGCTTGGCGAGCGTGGGGTCGGCACCGTAGGTCAGGTCGCCGACGCAGGGGTGCCGGTGGGCGGCCATGTGCACGCGGATCTGGTGGGTGCGGCCGGTCTCCAGCTTGACGTCGAGGAGGGAGGCCGCGCGGAAGGCCTCGACGAGGTCGTAGTGCGTGACGGAGGGCTTGCCCTCGGCGGTGACCGCCCACTTGTAGTCGTGGTTCGGATGCCGCCCGATGGGGGCGTCGATGGTGCCGCTGGTCGGGTCGGGGTGGCCCTGGACCAGGGTGTGGTAGCGCTTGTCGACCGTGCGCTCCTTGAACTGGCGCTTCAGCGACGTGTACGCGTACTCCGACTTGGCGACCACCATGAGACCGGAGGTGCCGACGTCGAGGCGGTGCACGATGCCCTGGCGCTCTGCGGCGCCGGAGGTGGAGATGCGGTACCCGGCGGCGGCGAGACCGCCGATCACGGTCGGTCCGGTCCAGCCCGGCGAGGGGTGGGCGGCGACGCCGACCGGCTTGGCGATCACGACCACGTCGTCGTCGTCGTGCACGATCTCCATGCCCTCGACGGGTTCGGCGACCACCCGCACCGGGGCGGGCGCCTGCGGCATCTCCACCTCGAGCCAGGCGCCCCCGCTCACCCGCTCCGACTTGCCGACCACCGATCCGTCGACCGTGACCTTCCCCGCGGCGGCGAGTTCGGCCGCCTTGGTCCGGGAAAAGCCGAACATGCGGGAGATGGCGGCGTCGACGCGCTCGCCCTCCAGTCCGTCGGGCACGGGCAGGGTTCGGATCTCGGGAATCGTGCTCACCCGTCGAGTATGCCGGACCGGTCCGGCGACTCCGTACGCGCGCTCCGGGTCCTGCTCAGTCCTTGTGGACGGTCCCGTCCGGGTCGAGGCCCCGGAAGGACAGCAGGACGATCAGGATGCCGCCGCAGACGATCGCCGAGTCCGCCAGGTTGAAGACGGCGAAGTGCTTGGGCGCGATGAAGTCGACGACCGCGCCCTGGAAGACTCCCGGGGAGCGGAAGATCCTGTCCGTGAGGTTGCCGAGGGCGCCGCCGAGCAGCAGGCCCAGCGCGATCGCCCAGGGCAGGCTGTACAGCTTGCGGGCCAGCCGGATGATCACCACGATCACCGCCGCCGCGATCAGCGTGAAGATCACGGTGAAGGCCTCGCCGAAGCCGAACGCCGCGCCCGCGTTGCGGATCGCCTCGAACCTCAGCCAGTCCCCGACGACCTCGATCGGCTCGTGGTGCTCCAGCTTGGCGACCACGATCATCTTGCTGATCAGGTCGAGGGCGTAGGCGACCACGGCGACGGCGAACAGCACGGCCACGCGCCGCTTGCCACGGGGCGCCCCGGCCGCCGGCTCCGCCTCCGCGCCCTGGGCATCGGCCCCGTCGAGCCCGGCCCGGTCCCGCTCGTCACGGTCCTGCCCGTCCCGGTCCGCGTCCGGGGTTTCCGGCGTACCGATGATGCGCTCCGCCTCTGCCACGTGAGTCCCTCAACCTAGGTACCTGACTGAGGACGAGGGTACGGCACACCCCGTGCGTCCCTCGTGCTCAGGCGGCGTACGACGGCGCTCAGTACCGGCGCTCCTGCTTCTGCTTGCACTCGACGCACAGCGTGGCCCGGGGGAAGGCCTGCATCCTGGCCTTGCCGATCGGGTCGCCGCAGTTCTCGCACAGGCCGTAGGTACCGGCGTCCAGCCGCTGCAGGGCGCGCTCGTACTGGGTGAGCATCTCGCGCGCGTTGGCGGCGAGCGCCAGTTCGTGCTCACGCGTGATGTTCTTCGTGCCGGTGTCGGCCTGGTCGTCGCCCGCCCCGTCGCCGGAGTCCCGCATCAGGCCGGCCAGCGACCGTTCGGACGAGGTGATCTCCTCGCGCAGCCTCAGCACCTCGGTCATCAGTTCGGCCCGTGCGCCCTCGACCTCTTCCGGTGTCCAGGGGTCCTCGCCCGGACGCACCGCGAGGTCGCCGGGCTCCACCGCCGCGATCCGCGCCTTGGGCACGGCGCTCTTCGCCGCCGTCGCCGTGCCAGGAGTCTTCTCAGCACCCACCGTCGTCGCTCCCGTCTGCGGCGCGGCCTCGGCCGCATCCGCGTCAGTGGCCGTGCCGTGCCCGGCCGTGTCCTGTGTGCCCCCGCTGGTCCTGGTGGTGCCTGCGTCCGTGCCGCCCTTGCGCGCGGCGGCCGTCCTCCTTTGGGGGCTCTTGCCCGCGGCGGCTTCGGAGGCGCCCTTCCGGGCCGCGGACGCCCCGCCCGCCGGCTTCGCCGCCGCGGCCTTCCCCGCCTTCGCCTTCCCGGCCCCGGCCTTCTCCGCCGCGCTCTTCCCCGCCGCGGCCTTCGCCGATCCGGTCTTCCCGGCCGACTGCTTCGTGGCCGCCTTCCCCGCCTTCCCCGTCTTCCCCGCCGCTCTCTTGCCCGTCCGGGCCCTCGCCGCCGTCTTCGCACCCTCCCGGGGCTCCTCGGCGGACGCGGCCGTGCCGGACGCCGACTGCTGTACGGCGGTCTTCTTCGCCACCATGGCCGGGGCCCCTTTTCACATGCTGTGATCGTGCGCGCGCATCGTGCTGGGACGATAAATCGACTCGGGTCCCGCGGCAACGGGGCGCACCGCCCGATCGTCCGCCCCACGGGCGCCGCGCGGCGGACCTTCATGCGTTGTGCCCAGCTCCCCGCCGGGTATGCCACCAAGTCGGACGTCGCAGAATCCGAACACCCGCACCGCGCCATTCGGCGGTATGCCACCCCATGGGCGACTCGTCGGGCATGCGCCCGGTGCCCGCCGCGACCCCGCCCGGAGCCTCCACCCGCCGCCCCCGGAACAACCGGTCGGCCGCCGCCCGCCGCGCGCCGTACACTGGGCGGAGCGAAAAGCGTGGATGGGGACGAGTAGCGGCGTACGCAGCCCAGAGCGACCCGGGGACGGTGTGAGCCCGGGGGCGAGCGCGACGCGAAGATCACCCCGGAGCCGCCGGAGGAAAGCCGCAGCCCACAGCTACGGCGAGTAGAACCGGCATCGCGACCCCAATGAGGGGGCCGACCGGCGCACGACGCGCCGGGAAGCCAAGGAGGGTGGTACCGCGGGAGCGCGCCGACGGCGGCGCAGGGATCGACACAGCTCTCGTCCCTCCGGACGGAAGGCAGCAAGTCCGCCGGAGGAAGCCCGCTGATGACAACGCCGACGTACCGACAGGTGCCCGCCCAGGTCGACCTGCCCGCTCTCGAGCACGCGGTGCTCGACTTCTGGCAGGAACAGAAGATCTTCGCCAAGAGCCTGGAGCAGTCCGAGGGCCGCCCCGAGTGGGTGTTCTACGAGGGCCCGCCCACCGCCAACGGCATGCCGGGCGCCCACCACATCGAGGCGCGCGTCTTCAAGGACGTCTTCCCCCGCTTCCGCACCATGCGCGGCTACCACGTGGGCCGCAAGGCCGGCTGGGACTGCCACGGCCTCCCGGTGGAGCTGGCGGTGGAGAAGGAACTCGGCTTCTCCGGCAAGCAGGACATCGAGGCGTACGGCATCGCCGAGTTCAACGCCCGGTGCCGCGAGTCGGTGACCCGCCACACCGACGCCTTCGAGGAGCTCACGACCCGCATGGGCTACTGGGCCGACCTCCAGGACCCGTACCGCACGATGGACCCGGAGTACATCGAGTCCGTCTGGTGGTCGCTGAAGGAGATCTTCGACAAGGACCTGCTGGTCCAGGACCACCGTGTCGCCCCGTGGTGCCCCCGCTGCGGCACCGGCCTGTCCGACCACGAGCTGGCACAGGGGTACGAGACGGTCGTCGACCCGTCCGTCTACGTCCGCTTCCCCCTCACCTCCGGCCCCCTGGCCGGCGAGGCCGCGCTCCTGGTGTGGACGACCACGCCGTGGACGCTGGTGTCCAACACCGCGGTCGCCGCGCACCCCGAGGTCGTCTACGTCGTCGCGACGAACGGTGAGGAGAAGCTCGTCGTCGCCGAGGCGCTGGTCGCCAAGTCCCTCGGCGAGGACTGGGAGACCACCGGCGAGACCTTCACCGGCGCCGAGATGGAGCGCTGGACGTACCGGCGGCCCTTCGAGTTCGTGGAGTTCCCGAGCGCGGACGGGGGAGCCGACGGGCACGGCCCGCAGCCGGCGCACTACGTGGTCAACGCCGACTACGTGACCACCGAGGACGGTACGGGCCTGGTCCACCAGTCCCCCGCCTTCGGTGAGGACGACCTCAGGGTCTGCCGCTCCTACGGTCTGCCGGTGGTGAACCCGGTCCGCCCGGACGGCACCTTCGAGGAGGACGTCCCGCTGGTCGGCGGCGTCTTCTTCAAGAAGGCGGACGAGAAGCTGACCGAGGACCTGGCGGCCCGCGGCCTGCTGTTCAAGCACACCCCCTACGAGCACAGCTACCCGCACTGCTGGCGCTGCCACACCGCGCTGCTCTACTACGCGCAGCCCTCCTGGTACATCCGCACCACGGCCGTCAAGGACCGCCTGCTCGAGGAGAACGAGGGCACCAACTGGTTCCCGGACTCGGTCAAGCACGGCCGGTACGGCGACTGGCTGAACAACAACATCGACTGGGCGCTGTCCCGCAACCGCTACTGGGGCACCCCGCTGCCGATCTGGCGCTGCGAGGACGACCACCTCACCTGCGTCGGTTCGCTCGCCGAGCTGACCGGGCTCACCGGCACCGACCAGTCGGGCCTCGACCCGCACCGCCCGTTCATCGACGAGGTCACCTTCGCCTGCCCGCAGGACGGCTGCGGGAGGACGGCCACGCGCGTGCCGGAGGTCATCGACGCCTGGTACGACTCGGGGTCGATGCCGTTCGCGCAGTGGGGCTACCCGCACAAGAACAAGGAACTGTTCGAGAGCCGGTACCCGGCGCAGTTCATCTGCGAGGCCATCGACCAGACCCGCGGATGGTTCTACACGCTGATGGCGGTCGGCACCCTGGTCTTCGACAGGTCGTCGTACGAGAACGTCGTCTGCCTCGGCCACATCCTCGCCGAGGACGGCCGCAAGATGTCCAAGCACCTGGGCAACACCCTGGACCCGGTCCCGCTGATGGACCGGCACGGCGCGGACGCGGTCCGCTGGTTCATGGCGGCCGGCGGCTCCCCGTGGGCGGCCCGCAGGGTGGGCCACGGCACCATCCAGGAGGTCGTCCGCAAGACGCTCCTGACCTACTGGAACACCGTCGCCTTCCAGGCGCTGTACGCACGCACGTCCGGCTGGGCACCGTCCGAGGCCGATCCGGCACCCGCCGACCGCCCGCTGCTGGACCGCTGGCTGCTCTCCGAACTGCACGCGCTCACCGACCAGGTGACCCGGGCGCTGGACGGCTACGACACCCAGCGCGCAGGCAAGCTGCTGTCCGCGTTCGTCGACGACCTGTCCAACTGGTACGTGCGCCGGTCCCGGCGCCGCTTCTGGCAGGGCGACAAGGCCGCGCTGCGCACCCTGCACGAGGTCGTCGGGACGGTCACCGGGCTCATGGCCCCGCTGACCCCGTTCATCACCGAGCGGGTCTGGCAGGACCTGATCGTGCCGGTCACCCCGGACGCCCCGGAGTCGGTCCACCTGTCCTCCTGGCCCGAGGCGGACCTGACGGCGATCGACCCGGAGCTGTCGAAGCAGATGGTGCTGGTGCGCCGCCTGGTGGAGCTGGGACGGGCCACCCGCGCGGAGTCGGGCGTCAAGACCCGCCAGCCCCTCAGGCGCGCCCTGATCGCGGCGAGCGGTTTCGGCGCCCTCCACCCCGACCTGCACACGCAGATCACCGAGGAGCTGAACGTCGAGTCCCTGGCGTCCCTGTCCGAGGTGGGCGGCTCGCTGGTGGACACGACGGCCAAGGCCAACTTCCGTGTCCTGGGAAAGCGGTTCGGCAAGCGCGTCCAGGACGTCGCCAAGGCCGTCGCGAACGCGGACGCCGCCGCGCTGTCCCTGGCGCTGCGCGAGGGCACCGCCTCGGTGGAGGTCGACGGTGAGACCATCACCCTCGCCCCGGACGAGGTGATCATCACGGAGACCCCGCGCGAGGGCTGGTCGGTGGCGTCCGACGCCGGTGCCACGGTCGCCCTGGACCTGGAGATCACCGAGGAGCTGCGCCGCGCCGGCCTGGCCCGGGACGCGATCCGGCTGATCCAGGAGGCCCGCAAGAACAGCGGCCTCGACGTGGCCGACCGGATCGCCCTGCGCTGGACGGCGACGGACGACGCCACGACCGCGGCCCTGACCGAACACTCCGGCCTGATCTCGGACGAGGTCCTGGCCACGTCCTTCGTGAATGAGCGCGGTGTCCGGGACGAGGCGGACGGCGCCTACGGGCAGCCGTTCACCGACGGGGGACTGTCCCTGACCTTCCGCCTCCGCAAGGCGTGAGACCCGGCGGGTAGCTCGCACCGGCGCACCCGACGCGCCCCGCACCACCCGGTGCGCCGAAGGGCCCGGGCCGAAGGGCCCGGGCCCTTCGGCGTCGCGTCCTACGGACAACTGCCCCGCGTCTCGAACAACCACCGCAAAAGGGCCCGAACGCGCGTAACACAAGGAAACGGGCCCGACCGCGGGTACCCCCCGGGCGGGGCCCCGGGTTCTCGAACCCGGGGCCCCGCCCTGAACGCTGCCGGCCGCTACGCCGTACTCATGGCCATCAGGCCGTCAGTTGTCGTCCTCGTCGATCAGGAACCCGCGCATCGGCGAGGGCGCCTGGCCCATCGGCGACGGCCCCTGCGGACGCACCGGCGCCATGGGCTGGGTCATCGCCGGCTGCATCTGCTGCTGGCCACCGCCGTACGACGGACCGGACTGGCCGGGACCGCCGCCCATCTGCTGGTTGCTGCCGTAGGACGGCCCACCGGCACCGGCCGGAGCCATGGAGGGCGCCGGGGACGGCGGCAGCGACGGGGCGGCGGGCTGACGCGGCGGGGCGAGCGAGTCGTCCGCCTGGGTCTCCAGCTGCCGCAGCTGCGACTCCAGGTAGGACTTCAGCCGCGTGCGGTACTCGCGCTCGAAGCCGCGCAGGTCCTCGACCTTGCGCTCCAGCGT
The DNA here is from genome assembly GCF_026242095.1 of Streptomyces sp. NEAU-W12. NCBI lineage: Bacteria > Bacillati > Actinomycetota > Actinomycetes > Kitasatosporales > Streptomycetaceae > Streptomyces > Streptomyces sp. NEAU-W12. The sequence continues at coordinate 133,639 of NZ_JAPJDM010000002.1, read as the reverse complement.
GGCGCGGGCGGACTCCAGGGAGCCCATCGCGACGCGGTGCTTCTCCTGTGCGTCCCGCTCCAGGGCGTCCGCCTTGGCACGGGCGTCCCGCTCGAGACCCTCGGCACGCGAACGCGCCTCACCGACGATCTTGTTGGCTTCGGAACGGGCCTCGGCGATCGCCTGGTCGGCGGTCTGCTGGGCCAGCGAGAGCACGCGGGCCGCGCTGTCCCCGCCGGGGCCGCCCTGCTGTCCGGGAAGGCCGGGAGGACCGCCCATGGGGCCGCCGGGGCCACCCATCGGGCCGCCATGACCCATCTGCCCCTGCATCTGGCCCTGCATCGGGCCGCCCTGGCCCATCTGCCCCTGCATCGGACCACCCTGGCCCATCGGGCCGCCCTGGCCCATCGGACCACCCTGGCCCATCGGACCACCCTGGCCCATGGGACCGGGGCCCTGCGGACCGCCCTGCCCGCCGGGGCCGGCGGGCAGTTGCGGCGCACCGCTCGGCAGCTGGGGCGGACCACCCATGGGGCCACCCATCTGCTGCTGCGGCGGGCCCGATATGCCGGCGGGCACCGGACCGCCGGGACCTCGCATACCCTGCTGGGGCATCCCCTGGGGCGGCCCCTGCTGCTGTTGCTGCTGCTGTTGCTGCTGCTGGTCCTGCTGTTCCGGAGGCTTGCGCATGTTCTGCTGGTTCTGGGCAGCAGCGCGCGTGGCCGCGGCCAGTTTGGCGCGCAGGTCCTCGTTCTCGCGGAGCAGGCGGGTCAGTTCGGCTTCGACCTCGTCGAGGAAGGCATCGACCTCGTCCTCGTCATAGCCTTCTCGGAGGCGGACGGTCGTGAACTGCTTGTTCCGCACGTCCTCGGGGGTCAACGGCATCTCTTCACCTCAACGTAGTCATCGGCAGTCGGCAGGCCCATGTCGTCCACAGTCACCTCAGCGCACTGCCCACGAGGGAGATCAGGATGTAGACGATGATCATCAGTACGAAGAAGGACAGGTCGAGCGCCACGCCCCCGAGACGCAGCGGCGGGATGAACCGCCGCAGAAGCTTCAGCGGTGGATCGGTGACAGTGTAGGTGGCCTCCAGGACGACCACCATCGCCTTGCCGGGTTGCCACGAGCGGGCGAACTGGAAGACGTAGTCCATGACCAGACGGAAGATGAGCACGATGAGGAACACCATCAGCGCGATGTAGATCACCTGCGCGAACACGCTCATGGTCTGTTTGTCCCTCTCCCCTGTGTCCTGCTTCTGTCCGGTCCTGCGTCTCAGCTCTGGTTGAAGAACCCGCCCTCTGCGATACGGGCCTTGTCCTCCGCCGTGACATCGACGTTAGCAGGAGACAGGAGGAAGACCTTCTGCGTCACCCGCTCGATACTGCCGTGAAGACCAAACACCAAACCGGCCGCAAAGTCGACAAGTCGCTTGGCGTCCGTGTCGTCCATCTCGGTCAGATTCATGATCACCGGAGTGCCTTCGCGGAAGTGTTCCCCGATGGTACGGGCCTCGTTGTAGGTCCGCGGGTGAAGCGTGGTGATCCGGTAAGGCTCTCGTTCCGACACGACCTTGGGCATGATCACCGGTGCGTTCTTCTCCAGGCTGGCGCGTTCTTGTGTGATGGATGCCACGGGCGCGATGCGCGCCGGGCGTGCCGATTCAGCGGGAAGCGAAGCGGACCGGGCGACCGGCTCGCGAGGCGGGGGCGGTTGGGCGATCAGCACCTCTTCGTCCCTTTGGGGCTGATGTGCACCGTGTGCGCTGTGCGACTGGTGCGACGGCTCGTGCCGTCGGTGGTCCCGCTCGGACTCCGGGTCGAGTTCGGGTTCGAAGTCGTCGTCTGGGTCAAATCCGCGGCCGTCGTACCCATCGTCCTCCACGAGGCCGAGGTAGACCGCCATCTTGCGCATCGCGCCGGCCATTCTCCGTGCCCTCCGCTCTGTGGTGGATCCGCTGACGACCGCCAAGTGCCCGCGATCCACAAGGTCCTCAGTCCGCCGATCAGCGGCAATGACCATATTTTCTACTGTGGTCCGACTTCCTGGCGACGTTACCCGAGCCCGGAGCGGACTCCGAGTACCGCACTGCCGACGCGCACATGTGTCGCTCCGGCCGCAACAGCCTGTTCGAGATCCGCACTCATCCCCGCGGAGACCATGTTCGCAGCAGGATGGGACGCGCGCAGGTCGGTCGACAAAAGCATCAAGCGCTCGAACGCGGCCTGTTGGCGCCCGGCGTACTCCCCGGTGAGCGGGGCGACGGTCATCAGCCCGTCCAGCCGCAGCCCTTCGGCCCCGGCGACGAGACCGGCCAGCTCCGCGACGCCGCCCGGCGCCACGCCGCCGCGCTCCCCCCGGCCCCCTCCCGCCGCAGGCTCATCGGCGTCGAGCGCGACCTGGATGAGGCAGCCCAGTTCGCGCCCGGTGCGCACGGCCTCCTTCGAGAGCGCCGTGACCAGTCGGGAACGGTCGACGGACTGCACGAAGTCGGCATAACCGACCACAGAACGCACCTTATTGGTCTGGAGCTGCCCGACGAAATGCCACTCGAGGGGCAGATCGGCACACTCTGCGGCTTTCGGGGCGGCGTCCTGGTCGCGGTTCTCGGCGACATGACGCACACCGAGCTCCGACAGGATCCGCACATCGCTCGCGGGGAAGGTCTTGGTGACCACGATCAGGGTCACCTCCTCGCGTCCGCGCCCGGCGGCCACGCACGCGGCGGCGATCCGTTCCTCCACATCCGCGAGATTCGCGGCGATTTCTTCCCTACGGTCCGTCATGCCCCATCAGTCCAGCCACACATAGCCCGCGAGCCGCCCGGTGGTGCGGTCCCGCCGGTACGAGAAATGATCGTCCGATTCCAGCGTGCACACCGGCGACCGCTCCCGGTCGCCCACCCCGAGCCGTTCGAGCTGGGCGTGCACACCCCCGGCCACATCGACCGCCGGTGTGCCCCAGCTCGTCTCGGCGTACGCCGCCGGCTCGGCGGCGGCCACCTCGGCGCGCATCCGCTCCGGCACCTCGTAGCACCGGCCGCAGACGGCGGGGCCGGTGCGGGCGACGATCCGCGCCGGATCGGCGCCGAGCTCCGTCATGGTCCGTACGGCGCCGGGGACCACGCCCGCGACCAGTCCGGGCCGGCCCGCGTGGGCCGCCGCGACGACACCGGCGACGGGGTCGGCGAGCAGCACCGGGACGCAGTCGGCGGTGAGCACGGCGAGGGCGAGGCCCCGCCGCACGGTGACCACCGCGTCGGCCCCGGGAACGGGGCCTTCACTCCACGGCTCCTCCACCACGACCGCGTCGGCCCCGTGCACCTGGTTCATCCAGACCACCCGGGCCGGGTCCAGGCCGAGGGACTTCGCGGTCAGTTCACGGTTGGTGCGCACGGCGCCGGAGTCGTCGCCGACCGCCCCGCCGAGATTGAGCTCCGCATACGGAGCGGCGCTCACCCCGCCCCACCGGTCGGTGAGGGCGAAGTGCGCGCCGCGCACGCTGTCACGCTGTCCTATCACTTGAGGAAGTCCGGTACGTCCAGCTCCTCGGCCGCACTGTCCGCGTAGGTGCGGGACGGCGGGACGGGCGGCTGGGCGGCCGGGGCGTCACTGACCGGCTCGGGGGCCTGCTCCGGCTCCTCCTTGGGCGTGACGCTGCCCAGGGAACCGAAGGACGGGCGGCTCTCGGGCTGCCGCGCGGGGGCGGGCTCCTCGCGCTTGGCCGAGGACGAGCCGAGGACGTTGTCCCGCTTCGAGGGCGGCTGGCCGCCGTCGAAGCCGGCCGCGATCACCGTGACCCGGACCTCGTCGCCGAGGGCGTCGTCGATCACCGCGCCGAAGATGATGTTGGCCTCGGGGTGGGCCGCCTCGCTCACCAGCTGGGCGGCCTCGTTGATCTCGAACAGGCCGAGGTCGCTGCCGCCGGAGATGGAGAGCAGGACGCCCCTGGCACCGTCGATGGAGGCTTCCAGCAGCGGTGAGGAGATCGCCATCTCGGCGGCGGCCACCGCGCGGTCGTCGCCGCGGGCCGAGCCGATGCCCATGAGGGCCGACCCGGCCTCGGACATGACCGACTTGACGTCGGCGAAGTCGAGGTTGATCAGGCCGGGCGTGGTGATGAGGTCGGTGATGCCCTGGACACCGGAGAGCAGGACCTGGTCCGCCGACTTGAAGGCGTCCAGGACCGAGACCTGGCGGTCCGAGATGGACAGCAGCCGGTCGTTGGGGATGACGATGAGGGTGTCGACCTCTTCGCGGAGTTCGGCGATGCCGTCCTCCGCCTGGTTGGCGCGGCGCCGCCCCTCGAAGGTGAACGGGCGGGTGACCACGCCGATGGTGAGAGCGCCGAGCGAGCGGGCGATGTTGGCCACCACGGGGGCGCCGCCGGTGCCGGTGCCGCCCCCCTCACCGGCCGTCACGAAGACCATGTCGGCCCCCTTGAGGACCTCCTCGATCTCCTCGCGGTGGTCCTCGGCCGCCTTGCGGCCGACGGCCGGGTTGGCTCCGGCGCCGAGTCCGCGGGTGAGTTCACGGCCGACGTCGAGCTTGACGTCGGCGTCGCTCATCAACAGGGCTTGCGCGTCGGTGTTGATGGCGATGAACTCGACGCCCTTGAGACCGACCTCGATCATCCGGTTGATGGCGTTGACACCACCGCCGCCGACACCGATGACTTTGATGACTGCGAGGTAGTTCTGCGGTGCTGCCACGTCGAAGGCCTCTCGCCTCGAGTTACGTGTCGCCGCCCCACGGCCGTGCCGCGGTCCGACGACTGATGCCGATGGGGACGGTCCGTATCGCCGACCCGAACCCTAACGTTGAAGTTTAGGGTTACCAGTGTGCCTGTTCCCTGGAGTCTTCCGAACAGGACACTAAGTCGACAAGTGGCGCACGTTCAACGAACACGCCGAACCTCCCGTTTTTCTTTTCACCCTATGTGATCAGCCATGGCACCACCCAACCAGGGGGCCGACCTGCACTGATGTACGTCAACTCCCTGATGAGGCGGGGGCGGTGGGAACACTCACATCGAAGTGCCGTGCTCCGGGCGCCGCTTTCAGCAGAGCGGTGAGCGCACGGCCCTTCGCGGCACCGTTCTCGCCGCTGCCCCAGTCGACCGTCCTGCCGCCCGTCAGTCCCAGCGAGATGTCGTCGTAGGAACGGACCTCGACGCTCCGCGTGGCAGGGGCGACGGCGTCCGGCACCTCCCGCGCGACCCGTACCGCCTCGCGCACCAGGCGGCTCTCGCCGAAGCGGCGCAGACTCGCGGCCGTGGTGCCGCTGCGGCGCACGTCCAATTCCAGCCGGGGAACCCCTCGGGGCGCCTTGGAAACCGTGGCGTACCGGACACCTTCATCGTCGATCTCGGTGAACTCGCCGCCCTTTTCGACCAGGAGAACCGGCACCCGCTCGGTGATTTCCAGCCCGATCTCGTGCGGCCAGGAACGGACCACGTCAACTGTGCCGATCCGGGGCAGCTCCTCGCGGAGCCGGGCGGCGATCGTGTCCGTGTCCACCGCGGCCAGCGGGTCTCCGACGGGGACATCGGCGGCCTCGCGCACCTCCTCGGGCCCCAGGACCCGGGTGCCGGACACGGACACCCGCTCCACCCGGGCCAGATCGGACCCGTACAGCAGCCAGAACGTGCCACTGCCGAGGAAGACCAGGGCGACCGCCAGGATGACGAGCAGACGAAGATGCCGCCGCCCCCACCGCCGCACGGGCGGCGGGCCGGACGGCTTCCGCTGGCGTTCACCGCGCTCGGCGGTCGTCGATCCGGCCACGAACCCTGCCTTCCGTCCTACACCCCTACAGGCCTGCCCGGCGGATCGCGCCGCGCTACCGCTGTCCGCGGGCGGCGATCGCCTCGTACACCATGCCGACGAGGAGGTCGTCGGCGTCCCTGCGGCCGAACTCGGCGGCGGCGCGGGACATCTCGTACAGCCGGTGCGGGTCGGCCAGCACCGGCAGCACGTTCCGCTGCACCCACTCCGGCGTCAGCTCCGCGTCGTCGACCAGGAGTCCGCCGCCGGCCTTGACCACCGGCTGGGCGTTCAGCCGCTGTTCACCGTTGCCGATGGGCAGCGGGACGTAGGCGGCCGGGAGCCCGACGGCGGAGAGTTCGGCGACGGTCATCGCGCCCGCGCGGCAGAGCATCATGTCGGCCGCGGCGTACGCGAGGTCCATCCGGTCCACGTAACCTACCGGGACATAGGGGGGCATTCCCGGCATCTGCTGCACCTGGGGCAGTTCGTTCTTCGGGCCGACCGCGTGCAGGATCTGGATGCCCGACTGCTGCAGCCGCGGCGCGACCTGCTGGACGACCTCGTTCAGCCTGCGGGCGCCCTGGGAGCCGCCGGAGACCAGCAGCGTGGGCAGGTTGGGGTCGAGCCCGAACGCGGCGCGGGCCTCGGGCCGTACGGCGGCCCGGTCCAGGGTGGCGACGGAGCGGCGCAGCGGGATCCCGATGTAGCGGGCGTCACGCAGTTTGCTGTCCGGGGTGGACACGGCGACGCGGGCCGCGTACCGGGAACCGATCTTGTTGGCCAGGCCGGGGCGCGCGTTGGCCTCGTGGATGACGATCGGCACACCGAGCCGCTTGGCGGCGAGGTAGCCGGGCAGGGCGACATAGCCGCCGAAGCCGACCACGGCGTCCGCCTTGGTGCGCTCCAGGATCTGTTCGGTCGCCTTGATGGTGCCGCGCAGCCGGCCCGGGACGGTGATCAGCTCGGGGGTGGGCTTGCGTGGCAGCGGCACGGCGGGGATCAGCGCCAGTTCGTACCCGCGCTCGGGTACCAGACGTGTCTCGAGACCGCGTTCCGTGCCCAGGGCCGTGATGCCCACGGACGGATCCTGCCTGCGCAGGGCATCCGCGAGGGCGAGCGCGGGCTCGATGTGGCCCGCGGTTCCTCCGCCGGCGAGTACGACATGCACCGAAATTCACCGCTCTCCGGACGAGCGTGCCGCCGTGGCGCGCCGTCGCATCGTGTTCCATCTGCGGGGCCGCTGGGGACCCCCGCCCCGCTTTCTACCAAAGCGGGGTTGCCGCATCGCAAGCGCCGCCCGCGCAGCGGGATCGTCACGCGCGAAGGCGATCAGCAACCCGATGGCGAACATGGTCGGCAACAGGGCGGAACCTCCGTAGGAGAACAGCGGGAGGGGGACACCGGCGATCGGGAGCAGCCCGAGGACCGCACCCATGTTGATCACGGCCTGGGCCATGATCCAGGTGGTCACGCCTCCCGCGGCATACCTCACGAAGGGGTCCTCCGTGCGTCCGGCCACGCGGATACCCGCATAGCCTAGAGCCGCGAACAGGGCGAGTACCGACAGCGTCCCCGCCAGGCCCAGTTCCTCACCGGTGATGGCGAAGATGAAGTCGGTGTGGGCTTCTGGCAGTTGGCCCCATTTCTCCACACTCGCACCGAGCCCCGAGCCGAAGATCCCGCCGGAGGCGAGGGCGTAGATCCCGTGCACGGCCTGCCAGCAGTCGACAGGGCCGGCCTGGGGTTCGGTGGCGCCGAGACAGGCGAGCCGCGCCATGCGGTTCGGGCTGGTCCTGATGAGGAGCGCGCCGATCAGCGCGGCGGCGGTCAGCACGCCGGCGAACAGCCGGGTGGGCGCCCCGGCCAGCCAGAGCAGGCCGAAGAGGATCGCGGTGAGGATGATCGCCGTACCCATGTCCCCGCCGAGCATGATCAGCCCGAGCAGCATGAAGGTGGCCGGCACGAGCGGCACCAGCATGTGCTTCCACTGGGACAGCAGCCGCCTCTCCTGCTTGCGGGCGAGCAGGTCGGCCCCCCACAGCACCAGGGCGAGCTTGCCGAACTCGCTGGGCTGGAGCTGGAAGGAGCCGCCGAGGGCGATCCAGTTCTGGTTGCCGTTGACCGCCACCCCTATCCCCGGCACCTGCACCAGGACCATCAGGAAGACGGCGCCCGCGAGGATGGGGTAGGCCAGCGCCCGGTGCAGTCTCACCGGCATCCGGGAGGCGGCGAGCAGCAGCACGGCCCCGATGCCGGCGGCCAGAAGCTGTTTGCGGAAGAAGTACGAGCCCGGCAGCGACATCTGCAGCGCGGTGATCTGGGAGGCCGAGTAGACCATCACCAGGCCGAGCACGATGATCAGCGCGCTGCCGCCGAGGATCAGGTAGTAGGCGGTCAGCGGCCGGTCCCAGGCCTTGTACGCCCGTGTGTGCAGGGCCCGGAGGGGGTTCTCGCGGGCGGGCCGGGGCACGGCGGGGCGGCGGGGCGCCCGCTGCACGGGAGGCCGTCCGGTGCGGCTAGCGGGCATGACGGCCTCCGTTGTGCGCCCCATGGTGCCTCGAGTGCCTCGAGTGCCTCGACGGTCCCACGCGTCCCTCCCAAGGTCGCCCGGCGCAGGCGGCCGGGTCAGGCACCGAGTTCGCGCACCGCCTGTGCGAACGCCTCACCGCGCCTGTTGTAGTTGGCGAACATGTCCATCGAGGCGCAGGCCGGGGCCAGCAGCACCGTGTCGCCGGGCCGGGCGAGCCGCTTCGCCTCCTGGACAGCCTGGAGCATCGCCCCAGTGTCGGTCCGGGCGAGGTCCACCACGGGTACTTCCGGTGCGTGTCGCGCCAGGGCTTCGCGGATCAGCGCGCGGTCCGCGCCGATCAGGACGGCGCCGCGCAGCCGCTTCGCCGAGCCGGCGACCAGTTCGTCGAAGGCGGCGCCCTTGGCGAGTCCGCCGGCGATCCACACGATCGACTCGTAGGCCGCCAACGAGGCCTGCGCGGCATGGGTGTTGGTCGCCTTGGAGTCGTCGACCCAGGCGACCCCGTCCACGTCGGCGACATGCGCGATGCGGTGGGCGTCCGGGGTGAAGGCGCGCAGCCCGTCCCGCACGGCCGCGGCCGGCACCCCGTAGGCGCGCGCGAGGGCGGCGGCGGCAAGGGCGTTGGCGATGTTGTGCGGGGCGGGCGGGTCGACGTCGGCGACCTCGGCGAGCTCCTGGGCACTGCCCTGCCGGTCCTCGACGAAGGCGCGGTCGACCAGGATCCCGTCGACGACGCCGAGTTGGGAGAGGCCGGGGGTGCCGAGGGTGAAACCGACGGCGCGGCAGCCCTCCTCGACGTCGGCCTCGCGGACCAGGTCCTCGGTGGACGGCTTGTCGGTGGCGTCGGCGTTGTAGACGCAGGCGATCCGGTTGCCCTCGTAGACGCGGCCCTTGTCGGCGGCGTACGCCTCCATGGAGCCGTGCCAGTCGAGGTGGTCGGGGGCGAGGTTGAGCACCGCCGCCGAGTGCGCGCGCACCGAGGAGGACCAGTGGAGCTGGTAGCTGGACAGTTCCACGGCGAGCACGTCGTAGGGCTCGTCGCCGAGCACCGCGTCGAGGAGCGAGACGCCGATGTTGCCGACGGCCGCGGTGCGCAGGCCGGCCGCCTCGAGGATGGAGGCGAGCATGCGGACGGTGGTGGTCTTGCCGTTGGTGCCGGTGACCGCGAGCCAGGGCGGGGCGTCCTGGCCGCGCAGCCGCCAGGCCAGTTCGACGTCGCCCCAGACGGGGACGCCGGCCTGTTCGGCGGCGGCGAACAGCGGCTTGCCGGGCTTCCAGCCGGGTGCGGTGACGACGAGTTCGGTGCCCTCGGGGAGGGTGCTCGCGGCCTGTTCACCGAGGCGGACGGTGATGCCGAGCTCTTCCAGTTCGGCCGCCTGGGTCCGGGCGCGGTCGTCGTCGCCGTCGTTGACGACCGTGACGTGCGCGCCGAGGCCGTGCAGCGCCCTGGCCGCCGGGAGGCCGGAGACGCCGAGCCCGGCGACGGTGATGTGCCTGCCCCGGAACCGGTAGGGCTCCGGGGACTGCGATGTACCTGGTGCGGTCACTTGTCCGCTGCCCATCCCGCGTAGAAGAGGCCGAGTCCGACGATCACGCAGATGCCCTGGATGATCCAGAAGCGGACCACGACAAGGACTTCGGACCACCCCTTGAGTTCGAAGTGGTGCTGGAGCGGTGCCATGCGGAAGACGCGTTTGCCGGTGAGCCGGAAGGAGCCGACCTGGATGACCACCGACATGGTGATGAGGACGAACAGGCCGCCCAGGATGGCGAGCAGCAGCTCGGTGCGTGAGCAGATCGCGAGGCCGGCGAGGACGCCGCCGAGCGCGAGCGATCCCGTGTCTCCCATGAAGATCTTGGCCGGCGAGGTGTTCCACCACAGGAAGCCGAGGCAGGATCCCATCAGCGCGGAGGCGACCACCGCCAGGTCCAGGGGGTCCCTCACCTCGTAACAGGCACCCGGGTTGGTCAGGGCCTGCGCGTTGGCGCAGGACTCCTGGAACTGCCAGACACCGATGAAGGTGTAGGCGCCGAAGACCAGGACGGAGGCCCCGGTGGCCAGGCCGTCCAGACCGTCCGTCAGGTTCACGCCGTTCGACATCGCGAGGATCATGAACAGCGCCCAGACGACGAACAGCACCGGGCCGATGGTCCAGCCGAAGTCGGTGATGAACGACAGTTTGGTGGACGCCGGGGTGTTGCCGCGGTTGTCCGCGAACTGCAGGGCGAGCACGGCGAAGGCGATACCGACGATCAGCTGGCCGGACATCTTCGCCTTGGCCCGCAGCCCCAGCGAACGCCGCTTGACGATCTTGATGTAGTCGTCCAGGAAGCCGACGATGCCCATGCCCACCATCAGGCCGAGCACCAGCAGGCCCGAGAAGGTCGGCGACGCGTCGGCCTCCGGGTCCAGGGAGACCGTGATCACCTTGGCCAGGAAGTACGCGGCGACCGTCGCCAGGATGAAGGCGATACCGCCCATCGTCGGCGTACCGCGCTTGCTGGCGTGCTCGCGCGGGCCGTCGTCCCGGATGTACTGCCCGTACCCCTTGCGTGCGAGCAGCTTGATCAGCAGCGGGGTGCCGACCAGCGTCAGGAAGAGGCCAATGACTCCTGCGAACAGGATCTGCTTCATCATCGGGCGACGACCTCACCCTCGGCAGCGGTCGCGAGCAGCGCCTGCGCCACGCTCTCGAGACCGACCGAACGGGACGCCTTCACGAGAACGACGTCTCCCTGGCGCAATTCACTGCGCAACAGGTCGACCGCCGCCTGTGCGTCGGACACGTGCACCGACTCCTCACCCCACGAACCCTCGTTATATGCGCCCAGTTGCAGCCAGGCGGCTTCCCTGCCCCCGACCGCGACGAGCTTGCTGACGTTGAGCCGGACGGCGAGCCGTCCGACCGCGTCGTGCTCGGCGAGCGCCTCGTCCCCGAGCTCGGCCATCTTGCCGAGCACCGCCCACGTACGGCGTCCCTTGCCCATGGCCGCGAGCGCGCGCAGGGCGGCTCGCATGGACTCGGGGTTCGCGTTGTAGGCGTCGTTGACGACCGTCACGCCGTCCGGGCGCTCGGTGACCTCCATCCGCCAGCGGGAGAGGGAGCCCGCTTCGGAGAGCGCGAGTGCGATCTCGTCTGCGGACATGCCCAGCTCGTGGGCGACGGCGGCCGCGGCGAGCGCGTTCGACACGTGGTGCTCACCGTACAGGCGCATGGTCACATCGCTTGCACCGGAGGGTGTGTGAAGCCTGAACGAGGGCTGTCCGCTGTCCATGAGTCGCACGTTCTCGGCCCGAACGTCCGCTTCGTCACTCTCCCCGAAGAGGAGCACCTTCGCCTTCGTGCGGGACGCCATGGCCCGTACCAGCGGGTCGTCCGCGTTGAGGACCGCGGTGCCGTCCTCGGGAAGCGCCTCGACGAGTTCGCCCTTGGCCCGGGCGATCTGCTCCCGGCCGCCGAACTCGCCGATGTGCGCGGTGCCCACGTTGAGCACCAGGCCGATCTTCGGCGGGGTGAGGCCGGTGAGGTAGCGGATGTGGCCGATTCCGCGGGCGCCCATCTCCAGCACGAGGAAACGGGTTTCCCCGGTGGCGGTGAGCGCGGTCAGCGGCAGCCCGATCTCGTTGTTGAGGGAGCCGGGGGTGAAGACGGTCGGCGCCTTGCGCCGCAGCACCTGCGCGATGAGGTCCTTGGTGCTGGTCTTGCCGGCCGAGCCGGTCAGTGCGACGAGGGTGGCGCCCAGACGCCGTACGACGTGCCGGGCGAGGGCGCCCAGCGCGCTCTGGACGTCCTCGACGACGATCGCGGGCACCCCCACGGGCCGGGAGGCGAGCACGGCGGCCGCACCGGCCCGGGCGGCCGCGGCCGCGTAGTCGTGGCCGTCCACGCGCTCACCGGCGAAGGCGACGAACAGGCTGCCCGGCACCACCTCCCGTGAGTCCCGGACCACCGGCCCGGTGACCGGGGCGGACGGATCCGGTATGTCGTACGTCTGCCCGCCGACGACTTCTGCGATCTCGGCGAGGGAGAGGGCGATCACAAGTTCATCCCTGGGTCTGCTGGATAGCTTCGCGAAGTACCTGGCGGTCGTCGAAGGGACGCACCACCCCGGCGATGTCCTGCCCCTGCTCGTGGCCCTTGCCGGCGACCAGCACGGCGTCGCCGGGCTGCGCACGGGCGACGGCCGCGGCGATCGCCGCGGCCCGGTCCTCGAAGACCTGCACCTCGCCGCGCTCGTGGGCGGGCACGGAGGCCGCGCCCCGGAGCATGGTGGCGAGGATCGCGAGGGGGTCCTCGGAGCGGGGGTTGTCGGAGGTCAGTACGGCGGTGTCGGCGAGCCGGGCCGCCGCGGCACCCATCGCCGGGCGCTTGGTGACGTCCCGGTCTCCGCCGCAGCCGAGCACCACGTGGACCTTGCCCTCGGTGACCCTGCGCAGGGCGCGCAGCACCGACTCGACGGCGTCGGTCTTGTGGGCGTAGTCGACCACCGCGAGGTACGGCTGGCCGACGTCCACGCGTTCCAGGCGGCCGGGCACACCGGGGACGGCGGCGACACCGTCCGCGGCGGCCTGCGGGTCCAGTCCTGCGGCGGCGAGGGCGACGATCGCGGCGAGGGTGTTGGCCACGTTGAAGGGGCCCGGCAGCGGCGACCGGGCGGTGACCCGCTCGCCCCCGGGGCCGATCGCGGTGAACGTGGAGTCGGTGGGGCCGACCTCGACGTCCTCGGCGCGCCAGTCGGCGTCGGGGTGCCCTTCGGCGGAGTAGGTGACGACGGGGACGCCGGCCTCCTTGGTGAGGCGGCGGCCGTACTCGTCGTCGGTGTTGACCACGGCGAGCCGGCTGCGCAGCGGGGTGAACAGCTGCGCCTTGGCCGCGAAGTAGTCCTCCATGTCGGAGTGGAACTCCATGTGCTCCGGGCTCAGGTTGGTGAAGACGGCGATGTCGAAGACGCAGCCGTCCACCCGGCCCAGGACGAGGGCGTGGCTGGAGACCTCCATGGCGACCGCGTCGGTGCCGCGTTCGCGCATGACGGCGAACAGGGCCTGGAGGTCGGTGGCCTCCGGCGTGGTGCGTTCGGACTTGATGCGCTCGTCGCCGATGCGCATCTCCACGGTGCCGATCAGCCCCGTGCTGCGGACGGTCCTCAGGCCGCCCTCGACGAGGTAGGCGGTGGTGGTCTTGCCGGAGGTACCGGTGATGCCGATCTGGAGCAGGTCGCGGCCCGGATGGCCGTAGATCGTGGCCGCCAGCTCGCCCATGCCCGCGCGGGGGTCGTCGACCACCAGGGCGGGCAGTCCGGCCGCGGCGACGCGTTCGGCGCCGCTCGGGTCGGTGAGCACGGCGACCGCGCCGAGGCCCGCGGCCTGTTCGACGAACTCGGCGCCGTGCACGCGGGCGCCGGGGAGGGCGGCGTACAGGTCGCCGGGGCGCACCGCGCGCGAGTCGTGGGTGATGCCCGTGACGTCGGCGGTCCGCTGCGGCACGGTGGTACCCAGTTGACCGGCGAGTTCCGCGAGGGGTGTGGCGGTGACCCGCGCCGGCCGGGGCGGCCCGGGGAATGTCACGGGTTGGCCCTTCTGAGTGGTTTGGGACTGATCAGCGTGTGGCACGGCGGTGAGCGTACCGGGCTCACCCGCCGCGGAGCGAAAGAGGGGGCCGCGCGCGGTGCCGCCCGGTGGGGCCGGCGGGGAGGAATGCGGGGCGGCGGGTTCCGGTGCGGGGCGGGGGGTGTCCCGGTTCCCGGGTTCGGGGGAGGTCGTTGTCACGGGCTGTTCCTGGGTGGTTCCGTGCCGGCCGGACGCGAGGGGTTCGCGGCCGGTCAGCGTGTGAAGGTGACCGGAAGGTCGGCGGGTTCGGCGCCGGTCGGCGGCACCTGGAGGGTCTTGAGGGCGAACTCCATGACCTGCTTGTAGACGGGTCCGCAGATCTGGCCGCCGAAGTAACTGCCCTCGGTGGCGTTCTGGATGACGCAGGAGACGGTGACGCGGGGCTGGTCGGCGGGCGCGAACCCGGCGAAGGAGGAGGTGTAGCCGTGGTACTTGCCGGTGGCCGGATCCACACGGTTGGCCGTACCCGTCTTCCCCGCCACCCGGTAGCCGGGGATGCGCGCCTTGGTGCCGGTTCCCTCCTCGTCGTCGACCACCGACTCCAGCATCCGGGCGAGGGTCTTCGCCGTCTTCTGGCTGACGACCCGTGTCTTCTCGGGCTTCGGAGCGGGGGTGAAGCTCCCGTCGGGTCCCTTGGTGCCGCGCACCAGTGAGGGTTCGACGCGTACGCCGCCGTTGGCGATGGTGGAGTAGACGGAGGCGGCCTGCATGGCGTTGACGGACACGCCCTGGCCGAAAGGAATCGTGTACTGCTGGGAGGTCGACCACGCGTCGGGCGGGGCGAGGATGCCCTTGGTCTCGCCGGGGAAGCCGAGTCCGGTGTGGCTGCCGAGCCCGAACGCGCGCAGGTAGTCGTAGAGCACCTTGTTGGCGGCGGCCTGGGTCTTGCCGAGCTGGCCGGTGGCCAGGATGGTGCCGATGTTGCTGGACTTGGCGAGCACCCCGTTGAGGGTGAGGTACCAGGTCGGGTGGTCGACGTCGTCCTTGAACAGGCGGTCGCCGCGGTGCAGCCGGTTGGGTACGACGACATGCGTCTGCGGGGTGGCCGCCCCCTCTTCCAGCACGGCCGCCATGGACAGGACCTTGGCGGTGGATCCGGGCTCGAAGGCGTCCTGGAGGGCGGCGTTGCCGAGAGCCGCCGGATCGGCCTCGGAGAGGTCGTTCGGATCGAACCCGGGCGCGTTGGCCATGGCGAGGACCTCGCCGGTGCGGGTGTCCTGGACGATGACGTAGCCCCGGTCGGCCCTCGACTTCTCCACCTGCTCGCTGATGGCGTCCTGCGCGGCCCACTGGAGGTCGCGGTCGATGGTGAGTTCGACGTCGCTGCCGGGGACGGCCGGCGTCTCGGTGGAGCCCGCGGTCGGCACCAGACGGCCGCCGGACTGGGCGTAGCGGATCTTGCCGTCCTCGCCGGCGAGCCGCTTGTCCAGCTGGAGTTCGATGCCGCCGCCGCCCTTGCCTTCGGCGTTGACCCAGCCCAGTATCCCGGCGGCGAGTTCGTTGTTGGGGTACACCCGCTTGCTGGTGGGCACGGACAGGACACCGGCGAGGACGTTGACGGAGGACGTGTCGGTCTCCGTCTTCTTGGCCAGCGCGGACTTCAGGTCCTTGATCTGCTGCCACACCTGGGGGGTCTGACGGCTCGCGAGCTTGACGTAGCGCAGGGCCTTGTTCTCCGGCCGCAGCTTGTCGACCAGTTGGTCCTGGTCCTGGCCGAGGATCGGGGCGAGGAGGGCGGCGGCCTGTTCGGGGCCGTCGGAGATCTCCAGCTGGTCCGGGGCGAACATCGTGGGGTCGGCGGTGATGTCGTAGGCGTCCTCGCTGGTCGCGAGGGCGATGCCGTTGCGGTCGGTGATCTCGCCGCGCTCGGCGTCCAGCACCTGGCCGACGTAGCGGTTCTGTCCGGCCTTGGCCGCATAGGTGTCGGCCTCGACGGCCTGCACCTGGAGCAGGCGGACCACGAAGACACTCAGGACCAGTCCCAGCGCCAGGCCCACCAGGCGCAGCCGGGGGCGGGGGCTGCCCAGCCTGATGGCCTTCGGGGGCACCGGGCGGGACGGCCGGGGGCGCGGGGCCGGGCGGGAGGCACGGGCCTGCCGGGCACCGGGCCCGGGGCCCCGTCCGGCCCCGCCCGGGCGGGCGGGGCGGGCGGGGCCGGGCACGCGGCGGCGGGGCGGTTCCCTGTCGGACACTTCCGTCACCTGCCGGGAGTCGATGCGGGGGTGGACGTGGGTGCGGCGGCCGCGCCCGGTGCCGTGTCCGGGAGCGGGGCCGTCACGGTGGCCAGCGCCTCGGGGGCGAGCACGAGGGGGGCGTGGGAGGCGGCTGCGGGGCTGGGGACGCCCTTGACCTCGCCGTCGGGGTTCAGGAAGGCGGGGTCGCCGCCGGGCACCATGCCGAGCTCACGGGCCCGGCGCTGGAGGGCGTCGGGGGCGGAGTAGGCGTCGATGTCCCGCTGGAGGGCCTGTTCCTCGTCGGTGAGGCTCTTCGTCTCCCGCTCGAGGTCGTCGAGCCGGAACGCGCCCTCGCTGAGCGCCGAGTTCAGCACCAGGAGCCCGATCAGGCCGCCGCCCAGGAGGAGGACGACCAGCAGGACGAAGGGGGTGCGGGCCGCCTGGGCCCGTCCCGTGGGAAGGAGCCGCGCGAGACGGGCCGCCCTCCCCCTGAGTTCGGGTTTCCTGCTCACTCACGCTCCCCTGGGCTCGCCCGAAGCCTGCCTTCCGTACCCGCGTGCCCGGCACGTCATTCGAGGTGCTCCCTGATGCGCTCGGCGCCCCGCAGCCGCGCGGGTGCCGCCCGCCGGTTCTCGGCGATCTCCTCCTCGGTGGGAAGTTCGGCACCGCGCGTGAGCAGCTTGAGCCGGGGCTGGTAGCGCTCGGGGACCACCGGCAGCCCGGGGGGCGCGGTGGTGGCGGCGCCCGCCGCGAGCACCTGCTTGACCAGCCGGTCCTCCAGGGAGTGGTACGACAGCACGGCGATCCGTCCGCCGACGTCGAGCGCCCCCACCGCGGCCGGGATGGCCCGCTCCAGCACGGAGAGTTCGCCGTTGACCTCGATGCGCAGGGCCTGGAAGGTGCGCTTGGCCGGGTTGCCGCCGGTGCGCTTGGCGGCCTGCGGCAGCGCGTCGCGGATCAGCTCGACCAGGCGCGCGCTGGTGGTGAACGGCTCCTTCTCCCGCTCGCGCACCACCGCGGCCACGATCCGCTTGGCCTGCTTCTCCTCACCGTAGGCGCGCAGGATGCGGACGAGGTCACCGGGCGGGTAGGTGTTGAGGACCTCGGCGGCGCTGATGCCGGCCGACTGGTCCATGCGCATGTCGAGCGGGGCGTCCTGGGCGTAGGCGAAGCCGCGGTCGGCCTCGTCGAGTTGCATGGAGGACACGCCCAGGTCGAACAGGACGCCCCGCACGCGCGGGACGCCGAGCCGGGCGAGCACGTCGGGGAGTTCGTCGTAGACGGCGTGGACCAGGGTGGCGCGCTCGCCGAAGGGGGCGAGCCGCTCGCCGGACAGGCGCAACGCCTCCTTGTCCCGGTCCAGGGCGACCAGCCGGGCCTCGGGGAACCGCGTCAGCAGGGCCTCGCTGTGGCCGCCGAGGCCGAGGGTGCAGTCGACGACCACGGATCCCGGCCGCTCCAGGGCGGGCGCCAGCAGGTCCAGGCACCGCCGGAGCATCACCGGGACGTGCCGGGTCTGCCCGCCCGTGTTCGCATGCGCTTCGCGCCCCATGGGTTCTGGGCCCTCTTCTCACGGTCCGGCGCGGCCGTGACGCACCGCCGGGGCCCCCGCCCCTCCCCCGGTGTGGACGGGGCGGCCTGCCGGCGCCGGAGGCGACAGCCGGCCGGGAACGGGAGGAGGCCGAGCCGTACGTACGCGCAGCGCACGCGGGGAGATCTCCGGGACGCTGCCCGGTTCTCCGGGGAAATCAGTGCAGTGGGAGTCTCGCCTCCCGCTTCGCGCCACTTTAGTCCACGGTGTGGCCCGGTCAATCAACCGGCCTGCGCGGCGCGGCCCTCGGCGCGAGGACAACCGCATCCCGGGGAAACCACCCGCACGAGGGGCCTCACACCCCCTTGTGGACCATCTCACACAAAAGGCGGATGACATTCTTTGTCCTGTCTCACAGCGAGCCCGGAGGGCGGGTGACCAGTACCGTCATGGCTATGACGACTTCTGCATCGGTTCCCACGGGCTCAGGAAGCGCGCCGGCCGGCCAGGACACGGTCACCGACCGTCTGGTGGACGCGAACGAGCAGTACGCCAGCGCCTTCACCGATCCCGGAATGGACGCCCGGCCCGTCCTCCGTGTCGCCGTGGTGGCCTGTATGGACGCCCGGCTCGACCTGCACGCCGCGCTCGGTCTCGAACTCGGCGACTGTCACACCGTCCGCAACGCCGGAGGTGTCGTCACCGACGACGTGATCCGGTCGCTGACCATCAGCCAGCGGGCGCTCGGTACCCGCAGCGTGGTCCTCATCCACCACACCAACTGCGGTCTGGAATCCCTCACCGAGGAGTTCCGGCACGACCTGGAGATGGAGGTCGGCCAGCGTCCCGCCTGGGCCGTGGAGTCCTTCCGGGACGTGGACCAGGACGTACGGCAGTCGATGCAGCGCGTGCGCACCTCTCCGTTCCTGCTGCACACCGACGACGTGCGCGGGTTCGTCTTCGACGTGAAGACCGGTCTGCTGCGCGAGATCGACCCCGCCTGACCCGCCGGCCCGCTCCGAGGAGGTCCGGGTTCTCGGGTTCTCGGGGTTCGCGCGCCCGTTCCCCGGATGTCACGAGGCCGAACGACACTCCATGAAAGTCGTACGACCCGACATATCACTGTCAGTTGTCCACAGGCGAGTGACACGAATCGGTAACGGCGGCAAGAATGCGGGAGTGGTGCCGCGCGGAACTTTTCACGCGCGGTGTCCGTGATTCGGGGTGGGCCGGTCCACACAGCAAGGCGTCGGCCCGGACATTTGGGCCCTCGTTCCTTCGGAGCGGGGGGAAAGGCCGAGGAGGGCCGGGTGACGACCTATGACGATCGAGCGAGCCTCACTGATCTGACCGCCGTGGTCGAGCGCGTGCGGGGTTCGGTGGAGGACGTGATCGAGGGCAAGCCCGAGGTCGTACGGCTCTCACTGACCGTGCTGCTCGCCGAGGGGCATCTGCTCATCGAGGATGTCCCGGGCGTCGGCAAGACGATGCTGGCCAAGGCGCTGGCGCGGTCCATCGACTGCTCGGTGCAGCGCATCCAGTTCACACCGGACCTGCTGCCGTCGGACATCACCGGTGTGTCCATCTGGGACCAGCAGCGCCGCGACTTCGAGTTCAAGCCGGGTGCCATCTTCGCGCAGGTGGTGATCGGCGACGAGATCAACCGCGCGTCGCCGAAGACGCAGTCCGCGCTGCTGGAGTCGATGGAGGAGCGCCAGGTCACCATCGACGGCACGACCTACGAACTGCCCAGCCCCTTCATGGTCGTGGCGACGCAGAACCCGGTCGAGATGGAGGGCACCTATCCGCTGCCGGAGGCCCAGCGCGACCGGTTCATGGCCCGCGTCTCGGTCGGCTACCCGAGCGCCGAGGCCGAACTGCAGATGCTGGACGTGCACGGCGGCGTCTCCCCGCTGGAGGACCTCCAGCCGGTGGCGCACGCGCACGAGATCCTGAAGCTGATCGAAGCGGTGCGCGCCGTCCATGTGGCCGAGCCGGTCCGCCGGTACGTGGTGGAGCTGGTCGCCGCCACCCGCACGCACCCCGAGCTCAGACTCGGCGCCTCCCCGCGCGCGACGCTGCACCTGCTGCGCGCCGCGAAGGCGTCTGCCGCGCTGAACGGCAGGGAGTACGCGCTGCCGGACGACGTGCAGGCACTCGCCGTGGCCGTCCTGGCGCACCGGCTGCTGCCCACCGCCCAGGCCCAGCTCAACCGCCGCACGGCGGAGCAGGTGGTGCAGGAGATCCTGCAGCGCACTCCGGTGCCGGCCGCCGCCCCCCAGCAGAACGGCATCGGCGCGGGCCGCGGCGGTCCGGGGTACGGCCAGCAGCCGCCACGGAGGCTGTGATGACGACCGCGGGTTCGGTCCGCGCGGAGGGCGACCACGGTGACCGGGGCGGCCTGCGCACCGCTCTGGCCGGGCTGACCACCCGCGGACGCTCCTTCCTGGCCGCCGGCGCGGCGGCCGCGGTCTGCGCCTATGTGCTCGGGCAGAGCGATCTGCTGCGGGTCGGGCTGCTGCTGGCGGTGCTGCCGCCGGTGTGCGCGGGCGTGCTCTACCGGACCCGCTACCGGGTCGCGGGCAGCCGCCGGCTCTCCCCTTCGCGGGTACCGGCCGGCTCCGAGGCACGGGTGCGTCTGCGGATGGACAACGTCTCCCGGATGCCCACGGGCCTGCTCATGCTCCAGGACCGGGTGCCCTACGTGCTCGGGCCGCGGCCCCGGTTCGTGCTGGACCGGGTGGAGGCGGGCGGGCGCCGCGAGGTGTCCTACCGGGTCCGCTCCGACCTGCGCGGCCGCTATCCGCTGGGACCGCTGCAGTTGCGGCTCTCCGACCCGTTCGGGATGTGCGAGCTGACCCGGGCCTTCTCCACGTACGACACGCTGACGGTGATCCCGCGCGTGGAGCCGTTGCCGCCGGTGCGGCTGAGTGGTGAGGCCAGGGGGCACGGTGACGGGCGGCAGCGTGCGCTGGCGCTGGCCGGCGAGGACGACCTGATCCCGCGCGGCTACCGCTACGGCGACGATCTGCGCCGGGTGCACTGGCGTTCCACCGCGCGTTACGGCGAGCTGATGGTGCGCCGCGAGGAGCAGCCGCAACGGGCCCGCTGTTCGGTGCTGCTGGACACCCGTGCCATCGCCTACGCGGGCGCGGGCCCGGACTCGGCGTTCGAGTGGGCGGTGTCGGGTGCGGCGTCCGTGCTGACGCACATGCTGGAGCGGGGTTTCTCGGTGCGGCTGCTGACCGACACCGGCGCCTCGGTGCCGGGTGAGGGCTCCGACGGGTTCGCGGGCGCGAGCCAGGGGTCGGCTGACACGGCCGGACTGATGATGGACACCCTCGCGGTGGTCGACCACTCCGACGGGGCGGGCCTGTCCCGGGCGTACGACGTGGTCCGCGGCGGGAGCGAGGGACTGCTCGTGGCCTTCCTCGGTGATCTCGACGAGGAGCAGGCGGCGGTGCTCGCCCGGATGCGGCAGCGCAGCGGGGGCGCGGTCGCCTTCCTTCTGGACAGCGGGACCTGGATGCGGGAACCGGCGGACGCGTCCGGTCCGTCGGACGGCGGCGGGAAGTGGTCGCGGATGCTGCGCGAAGCGGGCTGGACGGTGGTGGGTGTGCCGCGGGGCGCCTCCCTGGAGGAGCAGTGGCGGCTGGCGGACCGGGAGCGTTCCGGTCCGGCGGCGGCGAGCGGCGGGGAGGGAGCGGGATGAGCGGACGACTGCGGCTGACGCCGGCCGCGTGGGCGGCCACGCTGCTGGCCGCGTGCGCGCTGCTGCCGCTGGTCGAGCCGCCTTCCTGGCTCCTGCAGGCGGCCCTCCTTCTGGCGGTGCAGTCGGGCGTGGGCTCGGTGGCCCGTCGGGTGCCGCTGGCGCGCCCGCTGACGGTGGCGGCGCAGGCGCTTGCCGCGCTGGTGCTGCTGACGCTGGTCTTCGCGCGGGAGCACGCCTTCGCCGGCCTGGTGCCGGGACCGGACGCGTTCCGCTTCTTCGCCGACCTGCTCGACCAGGGCGTCACGGACGTCGGCCGTTATGCGATACCGGCGCCGCTGTCCGAGGGCATCCGGCTGATGCTGATCGGCGGTGTCCTGGTGATCGGGCTGCTGGTGGACACCCTCGCGGTGACCTTCCGCAGTGCGGCACCGGCCGGGCTTCCGCTGCTCGCGCTGTACTCCGTCGCCGCAGGTCTGTCCGACGGCGGGGCCGACTGGCTGTGGTTCCTGCTGGCGGCGGCCGGCTATCTGATGCTGCTGCTGGTGGAGGGCCGTGACCGGCTCTCCCAGTGGGGGCGGGTCTTCGGCGGGGCGTCGCAGGACCCGCCCGGTGAGCCGGGCGGGGCCCGCGCGCCGGTGCGCACCGGGCGGCGGATCGGGGCGCTCGCGGTGGGCATAGCCCTGGTGGCGCCGCTCGGTCTGCCCACGATGGACGGCGGCCTGCTGGACCCGGCGGGTTCGGGGGTCGGCCCGGGCTCCGGCGGAGGTGGCACGATCTCCGCGGTGAATCCGCTGGTGTCCCTGCGCGACTCGTTGAACATGGACGAGGACCGCCAGGTCATGTCGGTGCGCTCCGAGGCGGAGAACGTCTCGGACCTGTATCTGCGGATCGTGTCCCTGGACGACTTCGACGGCACCACCTGGAAGCCCTCCAAGCGGTCCATCACCACGGTGCCCGACGGCGCCTTCCCGACCCCGGCCGGCCTCGGCCCGGACGTCGAGCGCGAGGAGCTCGGCACGACGATCTCGACCGCCGACTGGTACGGGCAGGACTGGCTGCCGATGCCGTATCCGCCGAGCGGCGTGGACATCAGGGGCGACTGGCGCTACGAACCGGTGGGGATGACGCTGGTCGGCGACCACGGCCAGAACACCCGGGGGCTGACCTATCAGGTGCGCAGCCTGGACGTGCGGCCCACGGCGGAACAGCTGGCCGACGCGTCGGCACCGCCGGCCGCCCTGGAGCGGGACTACACGGAGCTGCCCGACTCGCTGCCCGCAGTGGTGTCCCGAACCGCCCGTGACGTCACCGAGGGGGCGACGAACGCGTACGACCGTGCGGTCCTGCTCCAGGAGTACTTCACCCTGACCGGGGGCTTCGAGTACGACACGGAGGTCGACGTCGGCAGCGACTCGGAGGCGATCGCCCGCTTCCTGAGGGACAAGGAGGGTTTCTGCGTCCACTTCTCCTTCGCCATGGCGTCGATGGCCCGGTCCCTGGACATACCCGCCCGGGTCGCGGTGGGCTTCGCGCCGGGCACCCCGCAGGCGGACGGCACGGTGGCGGTGGGGCTGCGGGACGCGCACGCCTGGCCCGAGCTGTACTTCGAGGGCGTGGGCTGGACCCGCTTCGAACCGACCCCCACTCGTGGTTCGGTGCCGGAGTACACCGTGCCGGAGACGCCGGACAGCGCGCTGCCCGACCCGGCCCGGCCGTCCGAGGCGGAGCCCTCGGAGCCCTCGGCCGCCCCGTCGGAGAGCGAGAGCTGCCCGGTGCAGCGGCAGCGGCTGGACGACTGCTCGAGCGAGGCGCCCCTGGCGACGCCGCCCACGGGCGGTGACGGACCGAAGTGGTACGTGGCGCCGGCGTGGGTGCTGGGCGCTCTCGCCCTCCTGGTGCTGCCGCTGACGCCGATGCTGTGGCGGCTGCGGACCCGTTCGGTGCGCCTGGGCGCGCACGGCCGGTCCGGGGCGGGCACGGCGTCGCACGTCCTGGCCGTCTGGGACGAGCTGACGGACACGGCGTGGGATGTCGGCGTCTCCCCCGACGAGTCGCTGACTTTGCGCAAGGCGGCGGCCCGGATCATCCGGCTCGGCCGGCTCGACCCGGATGCCGCGGCCTCGGTGCACCGGGTGGCGGATGCGGTGGAGCAGGTCCTCTACGCGCCGCGGCCGCGGCCGACGGCGGGCCTCACCGACGAGGCGCGCCGGGTGGCGGCCGGGCTGCGGTCCGGGGCCGGCCGGGGCACACGGCTGCGCGCGCTGTTCCTGCCGCGTTCCACGGTGCGGGTGGTGTGGGCGGTGGCGGCCCGGTGGACCGCCGTCCGGGACCGTGTGCCGGCCCTGCGGCCGGCATGGCGCAGGCCCTCGCGGCAGCAGGGGTGACGGGACGGGCCCGGCCGGGCAGGTGGCCGCGGTCGGGCGGGTGCACCACGAAACGGGTGCACGACGAGGGGTGAGGGGCAGGACGACCGAAAATCGTCCTGCCCCTCACCCCTCGTGCGCTGTCCGGCCCGCGCTGTCCGGCCTGCCTCCGCCTGCCCCTGCCTGCACCCGGTCCGTGCGCGGACGTGCGCCGAACCGGTGTGCGGCCGTGCGCCGCACCGGGTGCGGAGACGCGTCAGGGGGTGACCACCGGGCCGGTGGTCACCCCCTGTACCCATGTCTTCGCGCAGGTCCTGGAGTGGTGGGGGAAAGCTACTGCCCGCCGCCCTGTTCGTCACGGCGGCGCTGCCAGCGCTCCTCGATGCGGTTCATCACGGAGCGCCGCTGCCTGGCCTGACGGCCGGACTGCGGCGCGCCGGTGGAACCAGCGGTACCGGCGACGGCATCGGCCGCCTGTTCACCGGGCTTGGGCGCTTTGCGCCAGCCGGTCACGGCGAGAACCGCGCAGCCCAGCATGACGAGGAACCCCACCACACTGAGCCAGACCTGCTGGGCGACCATTCCGGCCATGAGGAGCGCAATACCTACGAGGAAACCCGCGACCGCCTGGTAGACCCGCCGACGGGTGTACGTGCGCAGGCCACTTCCCTCGAGCGCCGACGCGAACTTGGGATCTTCGGCGTACAGCGCTCGCTCCATTTGCTCGAGCATGCGCTGCTCGTGCTCCGAGAGCGGCACGGCGTCCTCCTCATCGTGCAGTCGCCGGGGCGACCCGGGGGGTCCCTTCAGGATAGGCAGGGATTCGCCCCCATGAAACCCGCCCCTCTGCGCCAATTGGCCAACCGGCACCCGTCATGGGCGTCCCGGTCCGCTCGAGGCTTCTCATTCCCCGGCGGCCGGGCCGTCATGCCGGACGGTCTCCCTCGATCATACGGTGCCCAGCCGCCATTCGGGGGGCCTGTGGCGGACTCCCCGCGGAGTGCGGCCGACGGCCCGCTCCGCTGATCAGCGACGCGGCGCAGGCGGCTCTCAGACCCCTTCGGCCCCCGGGGCCTCACCGAGCACATGGAGCTGGGTGGCCACGGAGTGGAAGGCGGCGAGTTCGGCCGCAGCGGCCTCCAGTTTCAGCAGCTCGTCCAGGGCTCCGGGCTCGGTGTCCACGAGCGCGCCGGGGACGAGGTCGGCGAAGACCCGCACTCCGTGCACGGCGCCGACCCGCAGGCCCGCGCCCTCGACCAGACCGGTGAGCTGATCGGCGGTGAAGCGGCGCGGTACGGGGTCGCCCGTGCCCCATCGGCCGTTCGGGTCGTCGAGCGCCTGCCGGGCCTCCCTGAAGTGACCGGCGAGGGCACGGGAGAGCACGGCTCCGCCGAGGCCGGCCGCGAGCAGGCTGAGGACGCCGTCGGGGCGCAGGGCGGCCACCGTGTTGCGCACGCCCTCGGCGGGATCGTCGACGTACTCCAGCACTCCGTGGCACAGCACCACGTCGTAGCCGCCGCGCTCGGCGACGTCGAAGAGGCCGTGCGCGTCGCCCTGGACGCCGCGGACCCGGTCGGCGACGTCGGCCTCGGCGGCGCGGCGCTCCAGGGCGAACAGCGCGTTGGGGCTGGGGTCGACGACGGTGACCCGGTGGCCGAGGCGGGCCACGGGCACGGCGAAGTTGCCGCTGCCGCCGCCGGTGTCGAGGACGTCCAGCGCGGGCCGTCCCGTCGCCTTGGCCCGGCGCTCCAGGACGTCCTGGAGGACCTCCCAGACCACGGCGGTACGGAGAGCGGCGCGGGGGCGCAGGGTGTCCGACACGGCAGTTGACTCCTCGGCGGGCACCGCCTCGTTCACGGCGGAGCGATCGGGCTGCCTCCCGGCCCGGGCAGGGAACGCGGAGGCTTCAGGCGTCTTCCACCCTATGGCCTGCGCCGTACTGCCTGCGTCGTACTGCCCGCGCCGCGCTGTCCCCGCCCGCACTGCTGCCGCCCCGCCGGGCGGTGGCGGCAGCGGGGCGGGCCGGACCGGGGCCGAGGAGGAACGCTCAGCCCGCGTCGGGCAGCTCGCGGGCCGTGCCACCGCCCGGGTCCCTGCCTCCTGGTCCGTGACCGCCCGGGTCGTGCCCGTCCGGGTGGTCGGAGCGATCGGAATGATCGTCCGCGCGGGGCTGCGGGAGGACGGGCTGGAGGACGAGCATCCGCTCGACCAGACGCAGGAACATCGTGACGTCACGTATCAGGTCGTCGGCGTCCCGGCCACTGGCCGCGTCCCGGATGCCCGCCTCGGCACGGGCACGGCGCCGGGCGCCCGAGGCGAACAGGGCGCTCCATTCGGTGAGTTCGGGCGCGATCTCGGGGAGCACTTCCCAGGCGCTCCGGATCCTGCTCCGGGCCCGGGGCGAGGTCTCGGGCCGTCCCCGCGCGGCGAGCACGGCGGCGGCGGTGCGCAGGGCGGCCAGGTGGGCCGTCGCATAGCGCTCGTTGGGGATGTCGAGGACGGTGGCCTCGTCGAGTCCGGCACGGGCCTGGGCGAGCAGGTCGAGGGCGGCGGGCGGTGCGGTGGCGCGGCGCAGCACGGGGTGGACGTCGCTCGGCGGTCCGGTCAGTGAGGGGGCAGGGCCGGTGGCGCGGCGCCGGCGGGCGGCGGCTGCGGACGAGTGGGCCATGACGAACCTCCTGTCGTCTTCGTGACGGCATCCCCTGCTACCAGGTGCCGTATGCGCTCATCGTGCGGTATGCCACTGACAATCCGTTCCGACCTGCGGTTTCATCTCGATCGACTGTTCGATGTCGGGCGGGCCGCCCCGGGGGCCGAGCCTGTGGAGAGGCAGACCGGCGGTGCTGTGAGAATCAGGGGCATGGAACGCAGCAGCACCACGTCGGCCGGCAGCACCCGCCGCGAGGCCACCCGGCAGAAGCTCTACGAGGCGGCCGTCACGCTCATCGCGGAGCAGGGCTTCTCCGCCACCACCGTGGACGAGATCGCCGAGCGGGCGGGGGTCGCGAAGGGGACGGTCTACTACAACTTCGCGAGCAAGTCGGTCCTCTTCGAGGAACTGCTGCGGCACGGGGTCGGGCTCCTCACCGCCTCTCTGCGGGAGGCGGCCGAGCGGACGGCCGGGGCGGGTGGCAGCAAGGTCGACGCCCTGGACGCGATGGTCCGCGCGGGGCTCGTCTTCATCGACCGCTACCCGGCCTTCACCCAGCTGTACGTGGCCGAGCTGTGGCGTACCAACCGGGCCTGGCAGTCCACACTGCTGGTGGTCCGGCGGCAGGCCGTGGCGGTGGTCGAGGACGTGCTGCGCGAAGGCGTGGACAACGAGGAGTTCAGTGCGGAGATCGACATTCCGCTGACGGCGGCGGCGCTGGTCGGCATGGTGCTGGTCGCCGCGCTGGACTGGCAGGCCTTCCAGCCGGAGCGCTCCCTGGACGACGTGCACGCGGCGCTGTCCCGGCTGCTGCAGGGACGCGTGAGCGGCCACCACTGAGACGGCGGGCGGACGGCGACGGCGGTCGCCGACCGGTCCGGGAGACGGGGAAGGCGCCGGTCCGACGGTGGCCGCGTCCCCCCCCCCCCCCCCCCCCCGCCCCCCCCCGCCCGCCGCCCCCCAACAGCCGCCCG
>NZ_JAPJDM010000002.1:0-106338 GCF_026242095.1 Streptomyces sp. NEAU-W12 | reverse complement strand
GGGGGGGGGGGGGGGGGCGGCGGGGGGGGCGGGGGGGGCCCCCCCCCCCCCCCCCCCCCCCCGGGCCCCCGGCGCCTTCCGTGCTCCCCCGTACGTCCCCCCGCACGCCCCCGTTGCGGTCGCCCCCGGGCTCCCCCGTGCCTCGCTCCCGCCGACGACGCCGGCGGAAGGAGCGGATCGCGGGCCCCGACCGTTCCGGCGCCCCGTGTCGCCGGCTCCGGAGCCGTGCCCCTCTCCGTGGTCCCCACTCTCTCGTTTCCGCAGGTCGTCGCCCATCCGTGCGCGTACTCATCTCGGGGACTGGGTACGGGTACTCAGTCCTGCTCACCTGCCCCCACAACGCCGTGCCGCCGGCTGCTCACCACGACGGCGAGCCGGCGCCCTCGCCGTCGACCGGGCCCGGCAGCTCGCCGCCCGCCGCTCCCTCCTGGCCGTGGCCGCGGGCCGCCGCGGCACCGCACTGACGGCGGGGTGGCGGCTGCAGGCCGGCGTTCGCGGGCCACCGGCCCCGCCCGGACGGCCCGGGAACGTCTGTCGGTGACCGGCGGGTAATGTCTCCGGCATGGCACGGATTGCGGTGGTCGGCGCCGGCCTGGGCGCGATGGCGGCCGCTGCCCGGCTGGCCGTCGCGGGCCACCGGGTGGCGGTGTACGAGCGGACGGACACGTACGGCGGCGCGCTGCGCCGGCTGGAGCGGGAGGGCTTCGTCTTCGACACCGGCCCCGGGCTGCTTCCGCTGCCCGCGGTCTACCGCGATCTGTTCCTGAAGACGGGCAAGGAACCGCTGGAGTCCTGCGTCGAGCTGGTCCAGGTCGACCCGTCGTCGGAGCACGTGTTCGCGGACGGCACGCGTCTCCCGCTGCCGAACGCGTCCCGCGCGGGTGTCGTCTCCGCCCTGGACGCGGCCCTCGGGCCTGCCGCCGCCAGGCGCTGGGGCGACTTCCTGGTGCGGGCCCGCGAGGCCTGGGACAGGACCCGCAGACCGCTCCTGGAGGAGCCGCTGTGGCCCAACTGGCAGGTGCTGGCCGACCGTGAGCCCTACCCGGCCGTCCCCCACAGGAAGCTGCTGCGCACGCGCACGGCGGGCACGCTCGCCGAGGTCGCCGCCTGGGAACTGCGCGATCCCCGGCTGGCCTCCCTGCTGGAGAGCCACGCGATCGAGCACGGTCTGGACCCCCGGTCCACACCGGCGAGCGCGGCGGTGCTGCCGTACATGGAGCACGCCTTCGGCACCTGGTACGTCCGCGGCGGCATGCGGGAGCTGGCCCGCGCGGTGTACGAGCGGTGCCTGGCCCGCGGGGTGGAGTTCCGTTTCGGCGCCGAGGTCACCGGGGTGCTGGAGAAGGACGGCCGGGCGGCGGGCGTGGAGTTCGCCGAGGACGTCTCCCGGGTCTCCGGCGCCACCGCCGGTGACGGCGGCCGGGGCGGGGCGGTGGCCGAGGCGGACCGTGTGATCGCCGGAGTGACCCCCGGCGTGCTGGACCGGCTGACGCGGGGGGCGCGGGTGCGGGGTGACGGGGAGGTTCCGGGCCGCTCCGGAGCGGCGAGCCGTCTGACGGTGCTGCTGGCGCTGCGCGGCGGACGTCCCGAGGGGACGGCGCACCGGACGGTCGTGCACACCCTGGACCGGGGGTCCGAGCTGGCGTCCCTGTTCGGCTCCCCCGCGGGCCTGCCCGCGCACCCCACGGTCACGGTCCTGCGGCCCGACGACCCCGCCCTGGTCCCCGACGCGGACCACGAGGCGGTCACCCTCACCTCCGCGGTGCCCGCGGGATCCGCGGGACCGGCGCTGGACGAGCACGCGCGGAACATGATCGCCGCCGCCGAGCGGGCCGTACCCGGCCTGCGTGACCGTCTCCTGTACAGCGAGGTCCGCACCCCGGACGACGTCGCGCGGACGACCGGCGCGGAGGGCGGAGCGGTACCGGTCCCGGCGCTGGCCGCGGCGGGCGGGCGCCTGCTGCACCCGTCCAACAGCACCGGCGTACCGGGGCTGCTGACGGTGGGCGGCTGGTCGCACCCCGGCGGGGGCCTCCCGCACGCCGGGATGTCGGGCGCGCTGGTCGCGGGACTGATCGTGGAGGGACCGGAGTTCCGCGGATCCCAGTGAGCGGCCACGACGGGCCGGGCCGGGTCAGTAGCGGTACTGCTGCTCGTCGTACCCGCTGTCGTTCCCGTTGCCGGGGGTCTGGTCCTGCCGGCCGTTGTCCTGGTACGGGTACGGCTGTTCCGGCGGGAGTTCACCGCCGTACAGGTCGTCGGTGCTGCGCTGCTGCGGGACCCACAGGCCGCCCGCCGGGGTTTCGCCGCCGTAGTCGCCGCCGTACTGGTCCTGGCCGCCGTAGCCCTGCTGGCCGTACTGCTGCTGCGGGTCGGCGTATCCGGTGTCGTACGAGGTCCCCTCGTAGGTCGGATTGCCGATGTACGGGTCGGAGTAGGCGGCGTACTGCTGCTGGCCCGTGTCGTAGGCCTGCTGCCGGCCGTAACCGGAGTAGTCGTACGCGTGGTTCTGGCCGGTGTCGTAGCCCTGGTCGGCGCTCTGCGCGGTGGCCCCGTACGAATCCTGGGCGCTCGCCGCGTACGGGTCGTCCTGGGCCGGGGTGCCGTACCCGTTGTCGTGGTAGACGCCGTACGAGCCGGTGTCGTCGGGCATGGGCTGCGGCTCGTGGACGGCGGTGGTCCCGGCGGCCGCCTGCTGCTCGCCGCGCACGGGCGTGAACACGTCGTCGCGGTCGTAGTCGTCGTCGGCTCCGTAGGAGTCCCGGTCGCGGCGCCGGCCGGCGTCCTCGTACCCGTCGCCGGCGGCCTCGTCCCCGTACCCGTCGCCGGCGGCCTCGTCCCCGTACCCGTCGCCGGCGGCCTCCGGGCCGGCGGCCTCCGGTGCCTCATCCTGGTGCCCGCGGTCGCCGCGGTCGCCGCGGCCCCCCTTGACGGCGGACAGCAGCGGGGCGTTGACCGCCCAGCCTTCCGCGAAGCCGCGGCGGAACGACAGCGTGACGTAGGTCTGGCCGACCGCGAAGGCGATCGCGCCCAGCCCGATGACGGGAACGGACGGGATCAGCACGCCGAGCACGACGCCCAGGAAGCCCGCGAAGGCGAGCAGCCGCCAGCGCAGACGTGCCTTGTACTGCAGCAGCACCTCGCCGAGCAGCCACAACGCGACGACGCCGAACGCGATGTAGAGGACCGTCCAGCCCATGTACGCCCCTCTCCCAGTGGCCGCTACGCAGTGTGTCGTATGTCGGAGCGACCGGTCTAGGCCCGCAGTGGGTGGTGCAGGCCCAGGTTCTCGTAGATTTCCAGCGTCGCCGTGGAGTTGTTGAGCGTGATGAAGTGCAGTCCGGGCACTCCCTCGGCCAGCAGCCGTGCGCAGAACTCCGTGGCGAACTCGATACCGATGGAGCGTACCGCCGCCGGATCGTCCGCCGCTGTGAGGATCCGCTCTTTCAGGGCATCCGGGAACGACGCGTTACTGAGCTTCGGCAACCTCTCCAACATCTTCACACTGGTCACCGGCATGACCTCGGGGATCACCGGTGTCCCGCAACCCGCCGCGTCGACCCGGTCACGCAGACGCAGGTAGGACTCGGGGTGGAAGAACATCTGGGTGATCGCGTAGTCGGCGCCGGCCCGGCACTTGTCGACGAAGTTCGCGACGTCCGCGTCCCAGTCGGACGACCTCGGGTGCATCTCCGGGAAGGCGGCGACACCGACGCAGAAGTCGCCCGACTCCTTGATGAGCCGGACGAGGTCGGCGGCGTAGGTCAGACCCTGCGGGTGCGGGATCCAGTCGGCCATCGGGTCGCCGGGCGGGTCGCCCCGCACGGCGAGCATGTTGCGGATCCCGGCGTCGGCGTACTGGCCGATGATGTTGCGCAGTTCGGCGACGGAGTGGTCGACCGCGGTGAGGTGGGCCACCGGGGTGAGGGTGGTGTCGGCGACGATCTGCTCGGTCTCGTGGACCGTGCCCGCGCGGGTCGACCCTCCGGCCCCGTAGGTGACGGAGACGAAGTCCGGGGCGACCGCCTCGACCCTGCGCAGCGCGCTCCAGAGGTTCCGCTGGCCCTTGGGCGTCTTGGGCGCCGAGAACTCGAACGAGTACGTCGTCTTCCCGGCAGCGAGCATGTCACGCACGGTGCGCGCGTGATCAGTCCTGACGGATGGGGTTCCGAGGGCCATACCGGCAGGTTAGCCAGGGGGCGCCGGTCCCCCAACAGAACGTGGGGTATTTGCCGGAATTGCCGACTTGTTGTCCACCCCTTGGACACCGTCAGGGGCGGATGCCCGATGCCGCCTGCCGCGTCCGCCTCGCGAACTCGGCCGCCGCCGCGCCCGGGTCGTCCGCCTCGGTGATGGCCCGTACGACGACGACCCGGCGGGCGCCGGCGTCCAGCACCTGGTCGAGGTTGCCGAGGTCGATGCCGCCGATGGCGAACCAGGGGCGGTCGGTGCCGAGGGCGGCCGCGTACCGGACCAGGCCGAGGCCGGGTGCGTGCCGGCCGGGCTTGGTGGGGGTGGGCCAGCAGGGGCCGGTGCAGAAGTAGTCCACGCCGTCCTGCACGGCGGCCGCGGCGGCCTCGGACTCGGCGTGCGTGGAGCGGCCGATCAGGATGTCCTCGCCGAGGACGGCCCGGGCCGCGGGGACGGGGAGGTCGCCCTGCCCGAGGTGCAGCACGTCGGCACCGGCGGCGTGGGCGACGTCCGCGCGGTCGTTCACCGCGAGCAGCTTGCCGTGCCGTGCGCAGGCGTCCGCGAGGACCGCCAGGTGCTCCAGTTCCTCGGCGGCCTCCATGCCCTTGTCCCTGAGCTGGACGATGTCGACGCCGCCGGCCAGGACCGCGTCCAGGAACTCCGGAAGGTCGCCCTGCCGCTTGCGGGCGTCGGTGCAGAGGTAGACCAGGGAGTCGGCGAGGCGGGCGCGCGGGGCGGTGCCTGCGGCGGTGTCGGGCATGCGGGAGTCCCCCGTGTGTCGGTGGCGGCCGGGCCCGGCCGGCGCGGGGCGGACCCGGGTGGGTCGTCGGCGGATGCCGCCGGCCCACCCGGGGCCGGCGGAGCACGCGCCGCAACGGACCCTATGCCGCCGCCCCGGCGACCGGGAGACCCGGCCGCGCCCAGGCCCCGTCCGGCGCCGCTGCCGCGCCGCCCGTCCCGGCGCCCCGGGCGAGCGGCGCCGGGTGGCGGTCGGGGCGGTGGCGGTTCGCGTCCGGCCACGGGCACGGGTGCGGGCACAGGCCGGGTACGCGCACCGCTGTGCGTACCGGCGCACGTGCGGGTCCCACGTCCCGCCCCGGGGTCAGACGGCGAGCGCCTGGGCCCGGCGCTTCACCTCCGTGCCACGGTTCTCGCTCAGCGCCTGCGCGGGCGTGCCCGGCAGGCTCTCGTCGGGGGTGAAGAGCCAGTCCAGCATCTCTTCGTCCGTGAAGCCGTCGTCCCGCAGGAGCGTCAGGGTCCCGGAGAGGCCCTTGACGACCTTGTCCCCGTCGATGAAGGCCGCGGGGACGTGCAGTGCGCGGTTCTCACCTCGGCGTACGGCGATGAGCTGGCCGTCCTTGACCAGCTGCCGGACGCGCGTCACCTCGACGCCGAACATCTCGGCGATGTCGGGCAGGGTGAGCCAGGCGGGGACGAGAGCATCGGTCTTTGCGTCAATCTCGGTCACGGGACAAGCGTGCCACCTGCCACCGACAGCCGGAAGCCGGACCCCTCCACCTGGGCGGATGTTTCAGCCCGGGCGGACGTCCGGGCGCCGGGACACGAGGGCACCGGGGACCCGGCGCTCACGCCGCCCTCGCCGACTTCAGCGGCCTCGTCGGGTCGGCCAGCAGCGTCCCGTCCACCGCCGTGCCCGCCTCGATCAGCCGGCGCCCCTGGGCCAGGTCGCGGGGGCGGCCCACGGCCAGCAGCGCGACCAGCCGGGACCCGCGGAGCCAGCAGACCGTCCACGCCGGGCCGTCCGCCTCCCCGCGCCAGACCGTCCGGTCGGCGTCCGCGTGGTGTCCGGCGTACTGGACGAAGCGTCCGAACTGCTCGGACCAGAAGTACGGCACCGGGTCGTACACCGCCGGGGGCTCACCGGTGGCCGCCCCCACGATGTTCGCCGCGACCGTGCGCGGGCCCTGCAGGGCGTTGTCCCAGTGGTGCACCAGCAGGCGTTCGCCGTACCGCTTCGAGGGGAAGGACGCGCAGTCGCCGACCGCGTACACGTCCGGTACGGAGGTCGTCAGGCGGGCGTCGGCGGCCACCTCGCCGTACTGGCCCAGCCCGATGCCGGAGCCGGCCAGCCAGGCGGTGGCGGGGCGGGCGCCGATCCCGACGAGGACGGCGTCCGCGGGCAGCCGTGAGCCGTCGTCCAGCACCACCGCGCCCGGCTCGACGCGCTCCACGCGCGCGTGCGTGCGCAGCTCCACTCCCGCGTCGTCGTACCAGGCTGTCATCGGGGCGGCCACCTCGGCGGGCAGCGCCTCGGCCAGCGGGCGGCCGGCGGCCTCCACGACGGTGACCGCGCAGCCCGCCTCGCGCGCCGCCGTGGCGAACTCCGCGCCGATCCAGCCGGCGCCGACGACCACGACGTCCTGCCGGCGCGCGAGCACGGGCCGCAGCCGTTCGGCGTCGTCCAGGGTGCGCAGCAGGTGGACGCCGGGGACACCTCCGGCGCCCGGCAGCCGGACCGGTTCGGCGCCGGTCGCGACGACCAGGACGTCGTAGGGGACCGGCCCGGCCTCCGTGTCCAGCTCGTGGTCGGCGGGGCGCAGCCCGAACACCTCGCAGCCGAGCCGCAGTTCGATGCCGAGTGCCTCGAAGTCCACGTCGAGGGCGGAGTCCTCCGCCGTGCCGAGCAGGACGGCCTTGGACAACGGCGGCCTGTCGTACGGCTGGTGGGGCTCGGCGCCGATGAGGGTCACGGTGCCGGCGAAGCCCTGCTCGCGGAGGGCGACGGCGGTCTGCACGCCGGCCATCCCGGCTCCCGCCACCACCACGCGCCGCGGCCCCGTCGGCCCCCGTTCCTGTGTCTGCTCGCTCACCTGATCACCATAGACACCTGCCCTGCGGCCGGTCAGGCCCCGGGGGTCGCGAGCTGCTCCACCACGCTGGTACCGCTGCCCGGCTGCGACTCCCACTCCCAGGTCTCCTCCAGCCGCACCCGCCCGTCGGGCAGTTCCACGACCGTCGACGCGCAGTGTCCGCTCGAGGTGGTGCCGTCCTGTTTGAGCTGCACGTACCGGAAGTCCAGCCGGTCCCCCTCCCTGGTGCCCACCAGGTGTCCGCGGACGACGTCACCGCCCGCGTACTCGGCCCAGACCAGACCGCCCTGCTCGTGGTAGACGAACCGGGTGCGGG
Source organism: Streptomyces sp. NEAU-W12 (assembly GCF_026242095.1). Lineage (NCBI taxonomy): Bacteria > Bacillati > Actinomycetota > Actinomycetes > Kitasatosporales > Streptomycetaceae > Streptomyces > Streptomyces sp. NEAU-W12. Next base: position 99,000 of record NZ_JAPJDM010000002.1, on the reverse strand, counting down.
TACCGACCTGTCCCGGCGCCTGGTCGGCGACCGGGGAGAGGACCAGGCCGTCGAGCGAACCGGCCATGCGGGGGCTCCTTGCACGTTCGTTGTTCCGGCATTGCTCCGGGGCTAGGCTGGTCACCGTAGAACACGCGCGGGAGTCCGGACGCACCGGGCTGAGAGGGAGGCTGGCGGCCTCCGACCGTATGAACCTGATCCGGGTCATGCCGGCGAAGGGAGGGGCTGGACGCCCATGCCGCCCACACGCACCTCGGGCACCCGGGGCACCCCGGACGCCTCGGGCACCCCGCACACCCCGGGACGTTCTCCGGACGTCCTCGTCGTCGGGGGCGGGATCATCGGTCTGGTCACGGCCTGGCGGGCCGCGCAGCGCGGGCTGGCCACGACCGTGCTGGACCCCGAGCCGGGCGCCGGCGCCGCCCGGGTGGCCGCCGGGATGCTGGCCGCCGTCACGGAACTGCACTACGGCGAGCAGACCCTGCTCGGTCTGAATCTCGCCTCCGCGCGCCGCTACCCCGACTTCGCCGCCGAGCTCACCGAGACCACCGGCCACGACCTCGGCTACCGCCGCTGCGGCACCCTCGCGGTCGCGCTGGACGCCGACGACCGCGCGCATCTGCGCGAACTGCACGCCCTGCAGCAGCAGTCGGGACTCGACGCACAGTGGCTGTCCGGGCGGGACTGCCGTCGCCTGGAACCGATGCTCGCACCGGGGGTGCGCGGTGGGCTGCGGGTGGACGGCGACCACCAGATCGACCCCCGGCGCCTGGCGGCCGCGCTGGTGACGGCCTGCGAGCGGGCGGGCGTGGTCCTGCACCGCGCGTGGGCGAAGCGGCTCACCGTCACCGGGGAGCGGGCCACGGGCGTGGTCACCGCCGACGGCACCGGGCTGGGCGCCGGCCAGGTGGTGCTCGCCGGGGGCAGCCTGAGCGGGCGGCTGGCGGGGATCCCGCCGGAGGCAGTGCCTCCGGTGCGTCCCGTGAAGGGGCAGGTGGTCCGGCTGGCGATGCCCGACCGGTTCGGCCCGTTCCTGAACCGGACGGTGCGCGCGGTGGTGCGCGGCAGCCACGTGTATCTGGTGCCGCGCGAGAGCGGCGAACTGGTGATCGGGGCGACCAGCGAGGAACAGGGCTGGGACACGACCGTCACCGCGGGCGGGGTGTACGAACTGCTGCGCGACGCCCACGAACTCGTCCCCGGGATCACCGAACTGCCGCTCACCGAGACCCGGGCCGGGCTGCGCCCCGGCTCACCCGACAACGCGCCGCTGCTCGGTCCGTCCGCGCTGGCGGGGCTGGTGCTCGCGACCGGGCACCACCGCAACGGCGTGCTGCTCACGCCGGTCACCGGCGACGCCCTGGCCGAGGTCCTGACCACCGGTGAACTCCCGGCGGAGGCACGCCCCTTCACTCCCCGGCGGTTCACCGTCACCGCACTCACGGAGCAGCCCGCATGAACGATCCGGCGAAGGCCGCGGCCGGCCGAACCGACACCGTGTCCGTCTCCGTCAACGGGGAGCCGCGCGAGGTGGCTCCGGGTACGGCGCTCGACGCACTGGTCGCCGCCCTGACCTCGGCTCCCTCCGGGGTGGCCGCCGCCCTCAACGAGACCGTCGTCCCGCGCGCGCAGTGGCCGCTCACGTCCCTCTCCGAGGGGGACCGGGTGGAAGTCCTGACCGCCGTCCAAGGAGGCTGACCATGGCCGACGATCCGTTCGTTCTCGGCGGTACGTCCTTCACGTCCCGGCTGATCATGGGGACCGGCGGGGCGCCCAGCCTCGAGGTGCTGGAGCGGGCGCTGGTGGCGTCCGGGACGGAGCTGACGACCGTCGCGATGCGGCGGGTGAACGCCTCGGTGCACGGCTCGGTCCTGTCGGTGCTGGACAGGCTGGGCATCCGGGTGCTGCCGAACACGGCGGGCTGCTACACCGCCGGTGAAGCGGTGCTCACCGCGCGCCTCGCGCGGGAGGCGCTCGGCACCGATCTGGTCAAACTGGAGGTCATCGCCGACGAGCGCACCCTCCTGCCGGACCCGATCGAGCTGCTGGAGGCGGCGGAGACCCTGGTCGACGACGGGTTCACGGTGCTGCCGTACACCAATGACGATCCGGTGCTGGCACGGAAACTGGAGGACGTCGGCTGTGCGGCGGTCATGCCGCTCGGGTCGCCGATCGGGTCGGGACTCGGCATCCGCAACCCGCACAACTTCGAGCTGATCACGCAGCACGCGCGCGTGCCGGTGATCCTGGACGCGGGCGCCGGTACGGCCTCGGACGCGGCGCTGGCGATGGAGCTGGGGTGCGCGGGGGTGATGCTCGCCTCGGCGGTGACGCGGGCGCAGGAGCCGGTGCTGATGGCGGCCGCCATGCGGGGCGCGGTCGAGGCGGGGCGGCTGGCGCGGCGGGCGGGGCGGATTCCGCGGCGGCACTTCGCCGAGGCGTCGTCTCCTGCGGAGGGCCTCGCCGTGCTGGACCCGGAGCGGCCGGCGTTCTGAGCGTCCTCCCGCCCGTGCGCACCCGTTTCCGGTCGGTCGCGAGGTGCGCGTTCCCCGGGGGAGTCGCCGCCGGCCCCCGCCCCGCGGTCCGGGCCGGGCACGCGTCCGTCCCGGGCCGTGTGCGTGGGGCGCGTCACAGGTCCGCTGCAGTCGCGGTGCGATCCGCGACGAAGCGGTGGGGGGTGTCGGCGGCGGCTCGTAGACTCACCTGCGTGGACACGACCCTTCAGGACCCTCTGGTCGGGCAGGTGCTCGACGGCCGGTACCGCGTCGAGGCGCGTATCGCGGTCGGCGGGATGGCCACGGTCTACCGGGCCGTGGACACCCGTCTCGACCGTGTGCTCGCGCTCAAGGTGATGCACCCGGCGCTCGCCGCCGACGGCTCCTTCGTCGACCGGTTCATCCGCGAGGCGAAGTCGGTGGCCCGTCTGGCCCATCCGAACGTGGTGCAGGTCTTCGACCAGGGCACCGACCGGGGGTACGTGTATCTGGCGATGGAGTACATCGCCGGCTGCACCCTGCGGGACGTGCTGCGCGAGCGCGGGGCGCTGCAGCCGCGGGCCGCGCTGGACATCCTGGAGCCGATGCTGGCCGCGCTCGGCGCCGCCCACCGTGCCGGTTTCGTGCACCGGGACATGAAGCCGGAGAACGTGCTGATAGGGGACGACGGCCGGGTCAAGGTCGCCGACTTCGGCCTGGTCCGGGGCGTGGACACGGTGACCAACACCACCGGAACCGTGCTGGGCACGGTCTCGTACCTGGCGCCGGAGCAGATCGAGAGCGGTGCCGCCGATCCCCGCGTGGACGTCTACGCGTGCGGCATCCTGCTCTACGAGATGCTCACGGGTGAGCGGCCGCACGAGGGGGACTCCCCCGCGATCGTGCTCTACAAGCATCTGCACGAGGACGTGCCGCCGCCGTCGGCCGCCGTGCCCGGCATGGCGTACGCGCTGGACGAGCTGGTCGCGTCGGCGACCGCGCGCAATCCACAGGTCCGCCCGTACGACGCGGTGGCGCTGCTCGCGCAGGTCCGCGAGGCCCGCGGCGGCCTCGACGCGGCGCAGCTGGACGCGACTCCGCCGCAGGCGCTGTCGTCGGAGCACCACAACGCCGAGGACCGTACGAGCGTCATCCCGCGCGCGCTGACGGTGCCCCGCCCGCTGCCCGTCAACGAGGACACGGACCACCGCACCAGCCGGCTCCGGTCCCCGGCGCCGCTGCCGCCCCGGCGCGGTCCCGGGCTGCGCGCTCCGGCGCTGCGGCGCGGCCCGATGGCGGTCGTCGTCGTGGTGCTGCTGGTCCTCGGGGCCGGAGCGGGCGTCTGGTACATCAACTCGGGCCAGTTCACCAAGGTCCCGCCGCTGCTGGCGAAGACCGAGAAGCAGGCCCGGGACCGGCTGGCCCGGGCCGGACTGGACGTCGGGCAGGTCGGGGAGGCGTACAGCGACTCCGTGCAGCGGGGCACGGTGATCCGTACGGACCCGAAGGCGGGCGAGCGCATCCGCACCACCGACTCGGTCTCGCTGACCCTCTCCAAGGGGCCGGAGACCGTGCGGGTGCCCGATGTGGACGGCGTCGCGCTGGACGAGGCGCGGTCCGCGCTCAAGGACGTGGGCCTGGAGCCCGGCATGGCCACCCGGGAGTTCAGCGAGGACGTGGCCAAGGGCTCGGTGATCTCCACCGGGCCGGCCGGGGGCACCGAGGTCCGTGCGGGCTCGGCGGTGTCACTCACCGTGAGCAAGGGCAACCCGGTGGACATCCCCGAGGTGACCGGCGAGGACCTCCAGGACGCGCGCGCCGAGCTGGAGGAGGCCGGCCTCGAGGTGGAGATCGCCACCGGGCGGATCACCTCCGAACACGACGCGGGCCGGGTGGCCCGGCAGAGTCCGGAGGCGGGCGGCGAGGCCGTCGAGGGGGACACCGTGACACTGACGCTGTCCGAGGGACCCGAGATGATCGAGGTTCCCGACGTGGTCGGTGACGGCGTGGACGAGGCCACCAGGAGGCTGGAGGCGGCCGGGTTCCGGGTCGAGGAGGACCGCGGACTGCTCGGCCTGTTCGGCGACACCGTCGACGAGCAGTCCGTGGCGGGCGGGGAGACCGCGCCCGAGGGTTCGACGATCACCCTCAAGATCCGCTGACCCGCTGGTCCGCCGGCGGGCCCCGGGCACACGCATGACACCCTGGACGGGTGAAGAGTCACCTGTCCGGCCCTGCCCGCAACCCGGTCGGCGGCCATGTCCCCGTGGCCGGCGGTCTGCACTCCGTCGGTCTGTCCTACGCCCGTGAGCTGCGCGCGGAGGCCGTGCAGGTCTTCGTCGCCAACCCGCGCGGCTGGGCGACGCCGACCGGCAGCCCGAAGCAGGACGAGGCCTTCCGCGAGACGTGCGCGGCCGAGGCGATCCCGGTGTACGTGCACGCCCCGTACCTGATCAACTTCGGGTCCCACACCCGGGCGACCGCCGAACGGTCCGCCGAGTCGCTGCGGCACTCGCTGCGGCGCGGGCGCGAGATCGGGGCGCTGGGCGTGGTGGTCCACACCGGCAGCGCGACCGGCGGACGCGAGCGGTCGGTGGCGCTGGCACAGGTACGGGAGTACCTGCTGCCGCTGCTCGACGAGCTCACCCATGACGACGACCCGTTCCTGCTGCTGGAGTCGACGGCCGGCCAGGGCTCCTCCCTCTGCTCGCGGACCTGGGACTTCGGACCGTACTTCGAGGTGCTGGACGCCCATCCGAGACTGGGCGTCTGCCTGGACACCTGCCACGTCTTCGCGGCCGGTCACGATCTGACCGGGCCGGACGGCATGCACCGGACCCTGGATCTGCTGGTGGACACGGTCGGTGAGGGGCGGCTGAAACTGATCCACGCCAATGACTCGATGGACGTGGCCGGCGCCCACAGGGACCGTCACGCGAACATCGGCGACGGCCGTATCGGCGAGGAGCCGTTCCGCGCGCTGATGACGCACCCCGCGACCGAGGGCGTACCGCTGGTCATCGAGACGCCCGGCGGCAAGGAGGGCCACGCCGCGGACATGGAGCGGCTGAAGAAGCTCCGGGAGCCGTAGTCCCACCCGGTCCGCCCGTTGTGCGCCCGCGGTCCTGGCGGACGTACGCCGGACCGGCTCAGAGTTCGGGGCCGTCCCCGGGCTCCTCCTGGTACGAGTAGCGCTGTTCCTTCCAGGGGTCGCCGACGTTGTGGTAGCCGCGTTCCTCCCAGAAACCGCGGCGGTCGTCGGTCATGTACTCCACTCCGCGGACCCATTTGGGCCCCTTCCAGGCGTACAGGTGGGGAACGACCAGACGGAGCGGAAATCCGTGCTCGGCGGTCAGCAGTTCGCCGTCCTTGTGGGTGGCGAAGAGGGTCCGTTCGGACGAGAAGTCCGCCAGGCGCAGGTTGGAGCTGAATCCGTACTCGGCCCACACCATCACATGGGTGACGTCGGGCGCGGGCGGGGCGAGCTCCAGGAGGGTGCGCGCCGGGATGCCGCCCCATTCGGCGCCGAGCATGCTGAACTTGGTGACGCAGTGCAGGTCGGCCACGACGCTGCGGTACGGCAGGGCCGTGAACTCCTCGTGGTTCCAGCAGTACTTGTCGCCCTCGGCGGTGGCGCCGAACACCCTGAAGTCCCAGCGCTCGGACCGGAACCTGGGCACCGGCCCGTAGTGCGTGACCGGCCAGCCCTTCTGCAGGCGCTGTCCCGGCGGAAGCTCGAACCGTGCCCCTTCCCGCGCCGGGCGCTCCTCCGATTCGCGTTCCGCCGGCTGACCCATGCTTCCATCCTGACAGACCTCGCGTGACGCATCGGACCGGGGCCCCACGAAGACGGACAATCGGCATCAAAAACCCGCAAGCATGCCCTTACTTACTAAGTCAATGCTTACTGGACGATTTTCTCCACCGGTGGAATCATGCGGCGCACCTGGCCCGTACATCCGCGTGGAAGGAGCTTCTGCGATGCAGGGCGACCCCGAGGTCATCGAATTCCTCAACGAGCAGCTGACCGCCGAGCTGACCGCGATCAACCAGTACTTCCTGCACTCGAAGCTGCAGGACCACAAGGGCTGGACCAGACTCGCCGAGTACACGCGCGCCGAGTCCTTCGACGAGATGCGGCACGCGGAGGTCCTCACCGACCGCATCCTGCTGCTCGACGGCCTGCCCAACTACCAGCGGCTCTTCCACGTGCGGGTCGGGCAGACGGTGACGGAGATGTTCCAGGCCGACCGGGAGGTCGAGGTCGAGGCCATCGACCGCCTGCGCCGGGGCGTGGAGGTCATGCGCCGCAAGAACGACATCACGTCCGCCAACATCTTCGAGGCGATCCTCGCCGACGAGGAGCACCACATCGACTACCTGGACACCCAGCTGGAACTCATCGAGAAGCTGGGTGAGGCCCTGTACCTGTCGACGGTGATCGAGCAGTCCCAGCCGGACCCCTCGGGCCCGGGGACGGGCGGGTTCTCGACCCGCTGAGCCGACGGCCGACGGGCCTTACGCGGCTTCGGGCAGCTCTGTGGCGAGGGGCGGCCGGCCCTGGTCGGCCACCTGCCGGCGAGGGCAGGCGCCGCGGCCGAGCAGCGCCTGGATGCGCCGCACACAGCCGCCGCAGTCGGTGCCGGCCTTGCAGGCGGAGGCGATCTGCCGAGGCGTGCAGGCCCCGGCGTCCGCGTGACTCCTCACCTGTTCCTCGGTCACCCCGAAGCAGCTGCAGACGAACACGCGGTTCACCTCCCGACGTAGTACTGGGCCGTGCCGTCCCGACCCCTGATCGGTGAGGCTAACCTAACCTTACCTGTCGCCCGGAGGGCAGAAAAGCGGGGTGGGGTGCGGATCCTGTGTGATCCGCGCCCCACCCCAGCCGTTTCGCGGGTGAGCGGTGTTACTGGTCCCGGTACATCTCGGCGACGAGGAACGCCAGGTCCAGCGACTGGCTGCGGTTGAGCCGCGGGTCGCAGGCGGTCTCGTAGCGCTGGTGCAGATCGTCGACGAAGATCTCGTCGCCGCCGCCCACGCACTCGGTGACGTCGTCGCCGGTGAGTTCCACGTGGATGCCGCCGGGGTGGGTGCCCAGCTCCTTGTGGACCTCGAAGAAGCCCTTCACCTCGTCGAGCACGTCGTCGAAGCGGCGGGTCTTGTGGCCGGAGGCCGCCTCGAAGGTGTTGCCGTGCATCGGGTCGGTCACCCAGGCGACGGTGGCGCCGGAGGCGGTGACCTTCTCGACCAGCTCGGGCAGCTTGTCGCGGATCTTGTCCGCGCCCATGCGGACGATGAAGGTCAGCCGGCCGGGCTCGCGGTCCGGGTCGAGACGCTCGATGTACTGCAGCGCCTCCTCGGCCGTCGTCGTCGGGCCGAGCTTGACGCCGACGGGGTTGCGGATCCGCGAGGCGAACTCGATGTGCGCGTGGTCCAGCTGCCGGGTGCGCTCGCCGATCCACACCATGTGCGCGGAGACGTCGTACAGCTGCCCGGTGCGCGAGTCGACACGGGTCAGCGCCGACTCGTAGTCCATCAGCAGCGCCTCGTGCGAGGAGAAGAACTCGACGGTCTTGAACTCCTCCGGCTCGACCCCGCAGGCCTGCATGAAGTTCAGCGCGTTGTCGATCTCGCGGGCGAGCTGCTCGTAGCGCTGGCCCGAGGGGGACGACTTCACGAAGTCCTGGTTCCAGGCGTGCACCTGGCGCAGGTCGGCGTAACCGCCGGTGGTGAAGGCGCGCACCAGGTTCAGCGTGGACGCCGAGGCATGGTACATCCGCTTCAGCCGCTCGGGGTCCGGGACGCGGGCGGCCTCGGTGAAGTCGAAGCCGTTGACGGAGTCGCCCCGGTAGGTGGGCAGCGTCACGCCGTCGCGGGTCTCGGTCGACTTGGAGCGCGGCTTGGAGTACTGGCCGGCGATCCGGCCCACCTTCACCACGGGCACGGACGCGGCGTACGTCAGTACGGCGCCCATCTGGAGCAGGGTCTGGAGTTTGGCCCGGATGTGCTCGGCGGACACCGCGTCGAAGGACTCGGCGCAGTCGCCGCCCTGGAGGAGGAACGCCTCTCCCTTGGCGACGGCCGCCATCCGGGCGCGCAGCTGGTCGCACTCGCCCGCGAAGACGAGCGGCGGATACGACTCGAGGTCCGCGATCACTGCGCGCAGAGCCTCGGTGTCGGGGTACTCGGGCTGCTGCGCCGCGGGCAGGTCTCGCCAGGTGTTGCCAGCGCTCGGGCTGGTCTTAGCGTTCACGGTCACGCCTCAACATTACGGGGTGGGATGGTGCCTTCCGGGCCACGCCCAGCAAGTGAGACGGGGGATACGTTCCGTGGACGGGCGGCGCACCCGCCGGGGCCGGGCACCGAGCATGCGCTAGGGTGCGTCCCATGTTCGCGCTTTCGGCCCGGAACGGTTCGGCTCAGAACCCTTCCGCACTGAACTGGTGGTGGCCCGCTCCTCCGGCGGCCCACTGACCTTGTAGCGCGTACGCAAGACTTCGCGAAGGCCGCCCGAGGGGCGGCCTTCGGCGTTCGCGGACAGCGCGGCGCCCGCGGGCCGGCCCTCCCGTACCGAGGGACCACGACCGATGGACCGATCGACGAACCGCCCGGTGAACCTGCTCGACCTGCTGGACGACTCCCGTCCGTTCGCCCTGCTGCGCCGCCGCACACCGGGCCGCGACGACACCGTGGTGGAGCTGCTGCTCGGCCCCGTCACCTCCCGTGACCGCCTGGCGGACCTGCCCGACGAAGGGCTGGCGCTCATCCCCTTCCGGCAGATCCGGGAGCGTGGTTTCGACGTGCGCGACGACGGCACCCCGCTGCTGGTGCTGACCCCCGAGGAGCGCCACGAGCTCCCGCTCGCCGAGGCCCTGGCACAGTTGCCCACGCACGACGTGCGGGTGGAGGGCGGCGGCTTCGACGTCGGCGACGAGGAGTACGCCGGGATCGTCGGGCGGGTGCTGCGGGAGGAGATCGGGCGGGGCGAGGGCGCCAACTTCGTGATCCGGCGGACGTACGAGGGGGAGATCCCCGGGTTCGGGCGGGCCGACGCGCTGGCGCTGTTCCGGCGGCTGCTGGCGGGCGAGCGGGGCGCGTACTGGACGTTCGTGGTGCACACCGGACAGGCGGCGGGAGGCCGGACGCTGGTCGGGGCGAGCCCCGAGGTGCATGTGCGCGCGTCCGGCGGGACGGTCGTGATGAACCCGATCAGCGGCACCTACCGCTACCCGGCCGGCGGGCCGGCCCTGGGGCATCTGCTGGAGTTCCTCGCCGACGGCAAGGAGATCGAGGAGCTGTCGATGGTCGTCGACGAGGAACTCAAGATGATGTGCACCGTCGGCGACGGGGGCGGGGTCGTGGTCGGACCCCGGCTGAAGGAGATGGCGCACCTCGCGCACACCGAGTACGAACTGCGCGGCCGGTCCTCGCTGGATGTGCGGGAGGTGCTGAAGGAGACCATGTTCGCCGCGACCGTCACGGGGTCGCCGGTGCAGAACGCCTGCCGGGTGATCGAGCGGTACGAGCCCCTCGGGCAAGACGGCGCCGGACGCGGTTACTACGCGGGTGCGCTGGCGCTGCTCGGCCGGGACGCGGGCGGGGCCCAGACCCTCGACTCCCCCATCCTCATCCGCACCGCCGACATCGACGCGGCCGGGCGGCTGCGGGTACCGGTCGGCGCCACGCTGGTGCGGGGCTCGGACCCGGCGGGCGAGGTCGCCGAGACCCACGCGAAGGCGGCCGGGGTACTGGCCGCGCTGGGGGTGCGTCCCGGGCGCCCGCGCGAGGAGTCCGTACGGCCGCGGCTGGCGGACGACCCCCGGGTGCGGGCGGCGCTGGACGGGCGGCGGGCCTCGCTGGCCCCGTTCTGGCTGCGGATGCGGGAGCCGTCGGCCGCGCTGGAGGGGCATGCCCTGGTCGTCGACGGGGAGGACACCTTCACGGCGATGCTCGCGCATGTGCTGCGCTCGTCGGGGCTCGCGGTCACCGTCCGGCGGTACGACGAACCGGGGCTGCGGGAGACGGTGTTCGGGCACGAGGGGCCCGTGGTGCTGGGTCCCGGCCCCGGTGACCCGTCCGACACGGCGGACCCGAGGATGCGGTTCCTGCGCGGCCTGACCGCCGCGGTGCTCGGGGACGAGCGGCACGGCGTCCTCGGTGTCTGCCTCGGCCACGAGCTGATCGCGGCCGAGCTGGGCCTGGGGACCGTCCGCAAGGAGGTGCCGTACCAGGGGGCGCAGACGGAGATCGACCTGTTCGGGCGGCCGGAGACGGTCGGCTTCTACAACAGCTTCGTCGCGCGCTGCGACGACGGGAGGGCGGCGGAGCTGGCGGCGCACGGCGTCGAGGTGAGCCGCGCGGCGGACGGGGAGGTGCACGCGCTGCGCGGACCCCGGTTCGCGTCACTGCAGTTCCACCCCGAGTCGGTGCTCACCCTGAACGGCGCGGCGATCGTCGCCGAGCTGATGGGTCAGCTGCGCGGGACCAGGACGTTCTCCGAGCGGCGGCCCTCGGTGTAGTCGAGGACGTTGCGCAGCGTGGTGTCGATGATCTGGCCGACGGCGTCCACGGTGTAGTACGCCTGGTGGGACGTGACCAGCACGTTCGGGAAGGTGACGAGGCGGGCCAGGGTGTCGTCCTCGATGGCCTCCAGGGACTTGTCGAGGAAGAACAGGCCCGCCTCCGCCTCGTAGACGTCCAGTCCGACCCCGGTGAAGCGGCCCGCCCGCAGTTCGGCGACGAGGGCGGCGGTGTCGACGAGTCCGCCGCGGCTGGAGTTCACCAGGATGGCGTCGTCCCGCATCGTCCGCAGGGCGGCCCCGTCGATCAGGCGGAGGGTCTCCGGCAACAGCGGAACGTGCAGGCTGACCAGGTCGGACTCGGCGAGCAGCTGGTCCTTGGGGACGTAGGTCATGCCGAGGTCCCGGCAGGCGGGGTTCTCGGCGACGTCCCAGCCGAGCAGCCGCATGCCGAAGCCGTGGGCGATCCGGGCGAAGGCCTCGCCGATCTTGCCGGTGCCGATGACGCCGGCGGTGCGGCCGTGCATGTCCCGGCCCATCAGCCCGTCGAGCCGGAAGTCGAAGTCGCGGGTGCGGGTGGAGGCGCGGACGATACGCCGGTTGACGGCCATGGCGAGGGCCCAGGCGAACTCGGCGACCGAGTGGGGCGAGTAGTACGACACCCGGGCGACCGTCAGGCCGAGCCGTTCGGCCGTCTCCAGGTCGACGTTGTTGAAGCCGGTGGACCGCTGGGCGATCATCCGGGTGCCGCCGGCCGCCAGGCTCTCCAGGACACCTGCGCCGAGGTCGCAGTTGACGCTGGTGGAGATCACCTCGTGGCCCGCCGCGATGGGCGCGGTGTCCTCGTTGAGGAAGACGTGCAGGCCGCGCACCTCGTGGTGCCCTTGGAAGGCCCGCTCGATCAGGGGCTTCTCGTCGGCCTGCACACCGAACGCGAGGATCTCCACAGGGTCCCTCCGGGGGTCTTGCCCGAAACACTTCCGTACGCGACGGCTGCCGCACGCGCGAATATACGGGGCCGGGCACGGACGGGCACGGGCCGGACGGGGCAGCAGCGGCGCGTTTCGGCCCCGGGCACCGGCTCTGGCGGAGAGGGGCCGCCGCTGGACGGTTCGGGGTGCCCGGCCGGTGCTACGCGTCGTCGAGGCCGCGTTCGATGGCGTAGCGGACGAGTTCCACCCGGTTGTGCAGCTGGAGCTTGCCGAGCGTGTTCTGGACGTGGTTCTGCACCGTGCGGTGGGAGATGACGAGCCGTTCGGCGATCTGCTTGTAGCTGAGGCCCTTGGCGACCAGGCGCAGCACCTCGGTCTCCCGGTCGGTCAGCCGGGGCGCCCCGGACGCGCCGCTCTCCGGGACGGGTGCCGGGGCGGAGGCCAGCCTGCGGTACTCGCCGAGGACCAGCCCGGCCAGGCCCGGGGTGAACACCGGGTCGCCGACGGCCGTACGGCGCACCGCGTCCTGCAGGTCCTCGGTGGAGGCGGACTTCAGCAGATAGCCGGTGGCCCCGGACTTCACCGCCTCCAGGACGTCGGCGTGTTCGCCGCTCGCCGAGAGCACCAGCACCCGCAGCGCCGGGTTGTCGGCGACGACCTCCTTGCAGACCTGGACGCCGGGCTTGCCGGGCAGGTTCAGGTCGAGGACGAGGACGTCGGGGGCGGCGGCCCTGGCGCGGCGCACGGCCTGGTCGCCGTCGCCCGCGGTGGCGACCACCTCGAAGCCGGACTCGGACAGGTCCCGGGCGACGGCGTCGCGCCACATGGGGTGGTCGTCGACCACCATGACCCTCACCGGGCCCTGCCCTCCTCCGGGCTCCCCGCCTGCCGTCGCTCCACCCGCGGTGTCCGTCGTCATCGCTGCTCCGCCTTCCCCCGTGCGTCCCGTTCGCCGTCGCTGTCCTTCGGTACCTTCAGCTCGACCTCCGTGCCCTGGCCGGGCACCGAGACCAGTTCCGCGCTGCCGCCGAGGTCGCTCAGCCGCCCCCGGATCGACAGGGCCACCCCGAGCCGTCCCTCGCCCTCGGCCTGGGCGAGCCGGCCCTCGGGGATGCCGGGCCCGTCGTCGCGGACGGTGACGATCACCTCGTCCGGTTCGTCCTCCACCAGGATCCAGGCGCGCGCGTTCGGCCCCGCGTGTCTGCGTACGTTGTCCAGGGCGGCCCCGACGGCGGCGGTGAGTTCCCGCGCGGCGGCCGGGGCGAGCGGCACCGGCGCCCCGGGTTCGGCGAGGCCGACCAGGGCGCCGGCGTACGGGGCGAGCAGGGCACGCAGGTCGACGGGGTCGCCGCCGGGGTCGTCCTGGTCGTCCCGCACCTGGTCCGCGGCCCGTGCCGCCGCTCCCCCTGCCGCGTCCCGCGGCGCCCTGGGGACGGGGACCAGGCCGCCGGAGACCAGGGTGCGCAGCGCCACCTCCTGCTCGCCGGCCATCCGGCCCAGCTCGGCCGCCTCGCCGCCGATCACCGCGCCGCGCCGCTGCACCATCGCGAGCACCTGGAGCACGCCGTCGTGGATGTCCCGCGCGAGCCGCTCCCGCTCCCTGGTCGCGGCCTCGATCTCCAGGGCGCGGGCGAGGGTGCGCTCGGAGGCGCGGGCGACCTCGACGACGTAGCCGATGGCGATGGACGCGACCCAGACGAGGACCACGTTGTGCACGGTGTCGCGGGCGGGGCCGCCGCGTTCGATCAGGTTGGCGGCGGCGACCAGGGTGGAGGCGAGGGCGGCCCAGCGCCAGCCGCCCTTGATGGCGAAGGCGAGCACCGCGCCCGCGGTCCATATCGACGGCATGGTCGGACCGCCGGCCGCGATCCGCTCCGGGTCGTCGGCGAGGGGGGTGAGCAGGATGCCGGTGAGCGCGACGGTCAGGTCGGCGGCGAGGAAGCGTTTGGTGCAGCCCTCGGCGTTCGCGACCCGGGGCAGGGTGGCCGGCGTCCACACGGCCAGCAGGGCGAAGTAGGCGACGGCGAGCCAGGGACGCTCGAAGTGCTCGTAGGCGGTGGCGAACAGGCCGACCGCGTACACCATGGCGAGGACCCGGTACCCGGCGAGCGCGCGCCACAGCGGCTGCTCGACCGACATCCTCATGACTCTCTCCTGCCTGGGCATGTCGTCCCCCGTCTTCGCCCCGGGCCCGCCCCCGTCCACACGCCCTAGGGGTCGGACCGCCGCCGCCCGGCAGCCGGTTCCCGCCGTGCTTCCTTCTCCGCCTTCTCGGCGCGGGCGAGTTCGGCCTTCGCGGCCTTCTCCGCGTCCCTCCCGGTCTTCGCGGCCTTCGCTGCCTTCGCGGCCTCCGCGAGCTGCCGCTTCATGGCGGTCGCGTACATGTCCACGTACTCCTGGCCGGAGAGCTTCATGATCTCGTACATGACCTCGTCGGTCAGCGCGCGGAGGACGAAACGGTCGTGTTCCATGCCCTCGTAGCGGCTGAACTCCAGCGGCTTGCCGATGCGTATACCGGGCCGGACCAGTTTCGGGACGACCTTCCCCGGCGGCTGGACCTTCTCCGTGTCGATCATGGCGACCGGGATCACGGGCGCGCCGCTGGCGAGCGCCACGCGTGCGAGGCCGCCCGGCTTGCCGCGGTAGAGACGGCCGTCGGGCGAGCGCGTGCCCTCGGGGTAGAGGCCGAACAGCTCGCCGCGTTCGAGGACCTGCATGCCGCTCCTGATCGCCGCCTCACCGGCTCCGCGCGCGCCGGAGCGGTCCACCGGGAGCTGGCCCGCGCCCCTGAAGAAGGCGGCCGTCAGCCGGCCCTTCACTCCCGGTGTGGTGAAGTACTCGGCCTTGGCTATGAAGGTGATCTTGCGGTCGAGGACGGCCGGCAGGAAGAAGGAGTCGGAGAACGACAGGTGGTTGCTGGCCAGGATGGCGGGGCCTTCCGCGGGGACGTGCTCCAGGCCCTCCACCCAGGGTCTGAAGGCAAGCTTCAGCGACCCTCCGACGGTGACCTTCATCGCGCCGTACAACAACCGAGTGCCTTCCTGTGCGTGTGGCACAGACCCTAACCCGGAGCACCGTCAATGGCTCCGACGGCCCTGGTCGGTGTCAGTACGGTCGCGTACGGTGAAGGTCCTGCAACCCGTGTGCGGCCCGTGGACTTCCTCCACCCTTTCCACGACGTCCACGCCCTTGACGACTCTTACGACCGGGAGGCCGAAAGTGCCGCTCCTGACCGGAGCCGAGCCGTATCGCCATGAGGGCGGGGAGGCCGCTGTCCTCCTCTGCCACGGCTTCACCGGTTCGCCTCAGTCGCTGCGCCCGTGGGCGGAGCATTTCGCCGCGCGCGGCCTGACCGTCTCGCTGCCGCTGCTCCCGGGGCACGGCACCCGCTGGGAGGACATGCGTGCCACCGGCTGGCAGGACTGGTACGCGGAGGTGGACCGCGAGCTGCGACTGCTGCGGGACCGCTGCTCGCGCGTGTTCGTGGCCGGTCTGTCCATGGGCGGTGCGCTGGCCCTGCGTCTGGCCGCGCGGCACGGCGACGCGGTGAGCGGGGTCATGGTCGTCAACCCGGCGAACCGGGTGCACGGTGTGGTCGCGCACGCCCTCCCGGTGCTCCGTCATCTCGTTCCGGCGGCGAAGGGCATCGCGAGCGACATCGCCAAGCCGTCGGTCGAGGAGTTGGCCTACGACCGGGTGCCGCTGCACGCGGCCCACTCCCTGCGCACCTTCCTGCGCATGCTCGACGGCGAGCTTCCCCAGGTCACCCAGCCGCTGCTGCTGCTGCGCAGTCCGCGGGACCACGTGGTGCCGCCCGCCGACTCGGCCCGGATCCTCGGCCGCGTCTCGTCGCTCGACGTCACGGAGGTCCTGCTGGAACAGAGCTACCACGTGGCGACGTTGGACTACGACGCGGAGCGGATCTTCCAGGAGAGCACCGCGTTCATCGGCCGGCTCGCACCCGGCGCCGTCAAGGAGCCCGGTCTCGGCAAGGAAGGGACGACCACAGGTGGCTGAGCACGACTCGGACCGCGAGGACCGCGAAAGGCGTGAGGACCAGGAGGGGCGCGAGGCGAGCGAGGCACGTGCGGGCCAGGGGCGTGACGGCAGCAGCCCGGCCCGTCGGGACCAGGGCGCTCCCTTCGACGAGGACGCCGCGTGGGAGGCGATCGTCGCCGGGTACGGTGACGAGCCGCCGGACCCGGCGGGTGCCAAGCCGTTCAAGTCGGTCGAGGATCTGGCGCTGCTGGAGTCCGACACCAACACCGACACCCGTACCGGGGCCGCCGACGACGGGGCACCGGCCGAGGCGCCGACGCGGGCCGGGGACGAGCCGGCCAAGCCGCTGGGCGGTTCGGTCGCCTTCGCCCCGGGCGTGGGCGGTCCGCGCGACTACAGCGTGTCCGAGCCGTCGGAGGAGGACGCCGACGACGGCGACGAGGGCCACTTCGTCCCGCCGGAGCCCCCGCCGCTGCCCGAGGCCGACGTGACGTCCAGGTTCGCGTGGCTGGGAGTGCTGGGCGGCCCGGTGCTGCTCCTGCTGGCGATCCTGCTCGGCTGGGAGATGACCTGGTGGCTGACCACGCTCTGCATCGGCGGTTTCCTGGGCGGTTTCGCCACGCTGGTGATGCGGATGCGCACCGGCGACGAGGAGGACGACGATCCGGGCCGGGGTGCGGTGGTCTGAGACCGGGCGCTCGCCCGCGCGCACTACGCGGCCGGCACTCTGAGCGCGGCCAGGACCGGCAGGTGGTCGGTGGCCGCCCTCAGGTCGGCCTCGGTCACCCCCGGCTGGTCGAGCGGGACGCCGCAGCCCAGGACCTCGACGCCCCTGGTGGCGAACAGGGCGTCGATGCGCTGGTGCGGCTCGGTGGGCGTCGAGGTGTGCTCGCCGCCCCAGGGTTCGGCGGCCCAGCAGTCCGTGAGGGAGTCGCCCAGCCGCCGGAAGGTACGGCCGTCCGGTCGCTCGTTGAGGTCACCACCCACGACCGCGTGCTCCACGCCCATCCCGGCGAGCCGGTCGAGGAGCATGCCGCCCTGCGCGTACCGCTCGTCCTTCCGCAGCGACAGGTGGCAGCTCAGCACCCCGAGCCGGGCCCCGCCGAACCGTACGACGGCGGTGGCGAAGCCGCGCCGGTGCAGTCCCGGGGTGCGCGGCAGCAGGACGTCCTCGGTGCGCTCGACGGTCGCCCGCAGCGAGCACAGGATCGCGGGGCCCGCGGCCGTGGCACCCCCGGAGAGGGTCACCAGCCCGGAGGCGCAGGCCAGCCGGGCCAGTTTCTTGCGCCAGCGGAAGAACCGCGGCGCCTCCTGGACCAGGACCAGGTCGGGGGCGCAGGCGGTGATCACCCGGGCAAGGGCGTCCGTGTCGTCGTACATCGACCGGATGTTGTAACCCAGGACACGGACCACGGCCGAGCCGTCGGACTCTGTCCGGGAGTCGGGCAGCAGCGGAGTCGTCGCCATGCGGATCAAGATACGCCGACCCGCACGCTCGAAAGCACGGTACGGGCCGACGTGCACAGGCCGACGCGTACGGGCCGGTCCGGGTGTTCGGCCAGGGACACCGCCTCCGGGCTCCCCCTCGGACACGCACGGGCGGACGCATGACCGGCATGGGACCGGACGGGCGGTATGTGGACGACGGCTGGGATGTTCACGCTCTCGGGCAGGTGGATCACCTCCGGTGCGCAGGTGCGGGGCCGGTCACGGCCCGGGACCGGTCGCCGCTCAGGACAGCAATCGACCGGACCGGCACCTACCGTCGCCGTCGGCCACCGGCGTCGGCGAAAGGTCCGCGATGCCGGAGCGGAGCAACACCGTGCCGGAGGGCTGCACCACTGTTGTGCCCTGGGTCGTCACCGACGCCACGGGGGCCTTCCTCGGCTTCGGCACCGAGGCGTTCGGCGGTGAGGAGCTCGGGCGGGTGCCGACCGGGGACGGTCTGATCGGGCACGGTGAGATCCGGGTGGGTGACACCGTCGTGCCGGCCTTCGACCGGCACGACGACTGGCCGGCCGTCCCGAGCCCGCTGCGCGTGTTCGTCGCCGACGCGGACGAGGCGTTGTCCCGGGCCGTCGCAGCCGGCGGCCGGGTCGTCGCTCCCGTGACGGACGACGCCTTCGGGCAGCGCGGGGGACGTGTCAAGGACCCCTTCGGCAACATCTGGTGGGTGGTCGACTGCGTGGAGTACGTCTCGGAGGAAGAGAGGGGGAAGCGGCTGCGGGATCCCCTCCACGCCGAGGACGTGCGCGTGGCCCGGGAGGCTCTCGACGTCGAGCTCGGCGGTCGGCGCCATGGACGCAGCAGCGCCCCCGTCAAGGCGACCGGCTGACCGACGGGCGATCGGCATCACCCGGCGAAGCCACCCGGTCGGCGGTGCCGGCGTGTCGGAGGGGCCGGCGTGTCGGAGGGGCCGGCTCCTGAGCGGAGCCGGCCCCGGGAACGACGACGCCCGCCGTGGCCCCGGGAGGGGGGCGGGCGGGCGGCGTCGCAGGCGGGGGGTGTCACATGACGGGGTCGGGTTCCCGGGCCAGGTCGGCCGCGCCCACCAGGCCGGCCTTGTTCCCGAGCTCGGCGGCCCGGACGTCGGCGACCGGGCGCCAGTTGCCGCCCACCAGCCAGCGCTTGTACGACTTGCGGATCGGGTCGAGGAGCAGTTCCCCCTCGTCGGAGAGACCGCCGCCGACGATGAAGGCGGAGGGGTCGAAGAGGGAGGCCAGGTCGGCGAGACCGGCGCCGACCCACCGGGCGAGCTCCCGGTAGGAGTCGACGGCCACCGGGTCGCCCTGGCGGGCGGCCATGGAGACGTGCTTGCCCTCGATGCCGTCGGGGGTGCCGTCGCCGAGGGCGAGCAGCGTCTCCGCGTTCTCCGGGGTCGCGTTGGCGCGCTGGGTGGCGTACCGGACGAGGGCGCGGCCGGAGGCGTACTGCTCCCAGCAGCCCTGCGAGCCGCAGCCGCACAGCAGGCCGTCCGGCACCATCCGGATGTGCCCGAACTCGGCGGCCACGCCGAAGTGGCCCCGGCGCAGCTTGTTGCCGATGATGACGCCGCCGCCGAGGCCGGTGCCGAGCGTGATGCAGATGACGTTGCGGTGGCCCTTGCCGGCGCCGAACTTGTACTCGCCCCAGGCCGCCGCGTTCGCGTCGTTCTCCACGACGACCGGGAGACCCACGCGGGCCTCGACCTTCTCCTTCAGCGGCTCCTGGCGCCAGTCGATGTTGGGGGCGAAGTACACCGTCGAGCGCTGGCGGTTGACGTATCCGGCGGCACCGATTCCCACGCCGACGATCTCGTTCCCCGTGCGTGCTCCGTCCACCGCGGAGGCGATGGCGTCCACGATGCCGTCGGGCGTGCCCGGGGTCGGCACCTTGTGGACCGAGAGGATGTTGCCGTCCTCATCGACCACGCCGGCCGCGATCTTGGTGCCGCCGATGTCGACGCCGATGGTGAGTCCCATGAATCCCTCAGTTCCGGTCGAGCCCCGCTACCGCCCACGGTACCCGAGGCCCTGGCGCCGGCTTCCCGGTATCGGGCACCCTCAGTCCAGGTCGATGCGTTCCCCGCCGGGTCCGGGCCCGTCGCCGGGGTCGCGGCGGCGGTCGTCACCCGCGTCGGCGTCGCCGCCGTTGCCTCGGTCGTGCTTCCCGCTCCCGCCTTTGGCGTCCTCGGCACCGGAGGCGTCCTCGGCGCCGGGGGTGTCCTCGGCGCCGGGGGCGTCCCTGACCTCGTCCGGGTCCCAGGGGCGGGGGTCGCGGGTGGTCCAGCGGCGTTCCTGGTCCTGGACCGCGGAGCGGTAGGCGGCGAGGAGCTCGTTGCCGGCGGCGGCGAGGTGGTCGAAGACGTCGGGGTTGCGTTCGACGACCGGTTCCACGGCCGCCTTGGCCTGCTGGACGGCCTGGCGCACCGCCTGCTGCGCGGCCGGTCCGGCGACCGCGCCGAACAGCGGCGACCGGCCCCCGGTGAGCTGGTCGAACTTCTCGGCGACCACGTCGACGAGCTTGCGCAGTTCCTCGGCGGCCGAGGCGGGCGGCGGTCCGTACCGGGCGCGGCGGCGGGCCCTCTCCGCCTCGAGGTCCTCGGCGCACGCCGTCGCCCAGGCGTCCGCGTCGACGGCCCGTGGGCCGGCGTCACCGGGCCGTACGTCGTCGGTGGCGGCCGTGCGCGCGTCGGACGCGGAACCGCCCACGGGCGCGTCCCCGGTGTCGTCGGGCGGGGGGAGCTGTTCGCTCATGACGGACTCCTGACTACGGTCGGCCCCTCCGACGGTACCCGAACGGGCGTACCGGCTTCACGGGGTGCGCGGCCACAGGCGCGGATCCGGCCGGAACCGGATGCGCAGTTCCCCCTCGCGCAGGGCCGCGCCGTCGACGGTGCAGCGGCGCAGCGCGGAGGGCAGCGGGACCGTCCGGCGGAACGGCCCCGCGGTGACGGCGAGTGCGTCGCCGTGCCGGATCAGGTCCAGTTCCTCGCGCCGGGCGCCGGGCAGCGGGATGTGCCAGACCAGGACGCCCTCGTCGGCGAGCCGGTCGGTGACGGGCCACCCGGCCGTGGCGGGCCCCGCCTTGACGCCGGGTGCGGCGGGCGCGCCCGGGACGGCGAGCGCGGTCAGGTCGTCCGGGCCGCGCGGGTCGCGGCCGAGGTGGGCGACGGGGCGCACGTCGTACGTCTGGCGCCACTCGTCCAGCGTCTTGCGCTGCTGGGCGGCCGGGCCGGCGAGCCAGCTGTCGTCGACGCTCTCGGGCAGTACCCGGCCCGCGACCAGCACGTCGGTGCGCAGTCCGCGCAGGGCGAGGCCGAGACCGGCGGTGCGTACGGCGTCGGCGCCCGCGGGGCCGGGTTCGGCGACCAGCCGTACGGCGGTGTCCCGGTCGGCGAGGACGGCCTCGACGGCGGCCAGTCCGGTGTCCCACCGGGCGGCCGTGGCGTACAGCCAGTCCGCGGGCATCGGGACCCCGGCGAGGCGGCCGAGCACGGGGCGCAGGGCGCGGGCGGCCTGGCGTTCGGGCGGGAGCAGCCTGCGCATGCCGCGGCGGAGGTCCTCGGGGAGGGCGAACAGGGCGAGGGCCCGCTCGGCGGGCGGCAGGTCGACGACGAGCAGGTCGTACACGTCCGGCAGCGCGGCGTCCCGCAGGGCGCGCAGTACGGCGAGTTCCTCGGCTCCGGGCAGCGGACCGAACTCCTCGGGGTCGAGCCGGGACGCGCCGAGCAGGTCGAGCGCCGGGGCGGCCCGGTCCTGCAGTGCGGCCAGGTCGGCGCGGAAGTCCTCGCCGGCGTCGACCCGCCGTGCGGTGAGGCCCGGGAGGACCTCGGCGGGCGCGGCGGTGACGGGCGTGCCCAGCACCGTTCCCAGCGTGTCCGTCCGGTCGGTGCCGAGCAGCAGGACACGGGCGCCCGCACGGGCGGCGGCGAGCGCGGTGGCCGCCGCGACGGTGGTACGTCCGTTGCCGCCGGGGCCCGTGATCAGGAGGGTACGCATGGGGATGAACGGTACCGGTGCACGCGCCCGCGGCCGGTGCTACGCGGCGCCCGGCTCCTCGCCGGACTCCACCCGCTTCTTCAGTCCCGCCAGGGCCCGGTCGATGATGACCTTCTCGGCCTTGCGCTTGATCATGCCGAGCATCGGGATCTTGACGTCGACGGTGAGCCGGTAGGTGACCTCGGTGGTGCCCGCGCCGGCCGGCTTCAGCAGGTAGGAGCCGTCGAGGGAGCGCAGCATCTGGGACTTCACCAGCGTCCAGGACACCTCGTGCTCGCCGGTCCAGGTGTACCCGAGGGTCTGGTCGTCCTTGATCGCGCCGGCGTCCATGACGAGGCGTACCTGCTCGGCACGGCCCTGGCCGTCGGTCGCGAGGACTTCCGCCTCCTTCACCTCGCCGGTCCAGTCCGGATAGCGGGCGAAGTCGGCGATCACCTCCATGACCTCGGCCGGTTCCGCCTCGATCGTGATGCTCGAGCTGGTGTGTTCCGCCATCGCCGTGGCTCCTCCAGATGCGGGCCGTAGTCGGATCGCCGTGCGCGGCCCACGCGCACGCCCGTGCAGCGGAAGGCTATCGCGCACCCCGCCGGGGCACGTCACCCGACCTGGGGCATCCTCACCATTCGAGCACCCAGGGCCGGCCCCGGCTCGCGAAGTGCCCCACGTTCACGCATTCGGTGGCCCCGACCCGCATGCGCCGCACCAGCGGCTGGTGCACATGCCCGAACAGCGCGTACCGGGGCCGGGTGCGGTGGATGGCGTCCAGCAGGGCGCGGCTGCCGCGCTCGAAACGGCGCGCGACGGTGTCGTACACCAGCTCCGGAACCTCCGGCGGAATGTGCGTGCACAGCACGTCGACCTCGCCGACGGCCTCGATCTTCGCCGCGTACTCCTCGTCATCGATCTCGTACGGTGTGCGCATGGGCGTGCGCAGTCCGCCGCCGACGAAGCCGAAGACCCGGCCGCCGATCTCCACCCGCTCGCCGTCGAGGACGGTGGTGCCCGGCCCCGCGTACTCCGGCCACAAGGCCGGTATGTCGACATTGCCGTACGTGGCGTACGTGGGGGTGGGGAAGGCGGCGAACATCTCGGCGTACTGCCCCCGCACCGCCTTGTGGATCGCCGCGGCGCGGTCCGCGCCGATGCCCGCCCACAGCCGGGCCTGGAAGGCGCGTGCCTCCTCGAAGCGCCGCGCGGTGCGCAGTTCCACGATGCGGTCGGCGTTCTCGGTGCCGAACAGGTCGGGGAAGATGCCGCGCGAGTGGTCGGCGTAGTCCAGGAAGAGCACCAGGTCGCCCAGGCAGATCAGGGCGTCGGCACCCTCGCCGGCCGTGGCCAGGTCGCGGGCGTTGCCGTGGACGTCGCTGACCACGTGAACGCGCGTACGGCGGTTTTCGGCCGGTGTGGATGCCATGGCGATCAAGCCTAGCCAGAGGGCGGCCCCTGTGAACAGTGGCGGCCGGACCTGCGCGTACTGGCTCCCCTCAAGGGCGTGGACTACTGTGCGCGATGGCAATCAACCCGTTCACCAACTTGTGTGACGCAGCGAACATCTCGCCGGGCCCCCCTGTCGTTCCGGCCATACCGGCGGGTAACGTCCGGGCAGTCCAGTCGTGCTCAGGATTTCAACAGGTGAATCTTCGAGCACCCGCCCGAGCCTTGGACCGCACTGTCGTCGCATCGCACACCGTCGTGGCGCCGGCGCCCTAAGAGGAGCAGCAGTCTTGCGCGAGTTCAGCCTTCCGGCTTTGTACGAGGTCCCTGCGGACGGCAATCTGACCGACATAGTCCGCAGAAACGCCGCGCAGCACCCCGAGGTGGCCGTCATCGCCCGCAAGGTCGGCGGCGTGTGGCAGGACGTGACGGCCACCGCCTTCCTCGCCGAGGTACGGACGGCCGCCAAAGGGCTCATCGCCTCCGGGGTCCGGCCCGGTGACCGGGTCGCCCTGATGTCGCGCACCCGCTACGAGTGGACACTGCTCGACTTCGCGATCTGGAGCGCCGGCGCGGTCACGGTGCCGGTGTACGAGACGAGCTCGCCCGAGCAGGTGGCCTGGATCCTCGGCGACTCCGGCGCCACCGCCTGTGTGGTGGAGTCGGACTCCCACGCGGCCACGGTCGACGCGGTGCGCGACCGGTTGCCGGCACTGAAGCACGTGTGGCAGATCGACCGCGGCACGGGCGAGGGCGGCGCGGTCGGGGAACTGGGCCTCCTCGGCCGGGACGTCGCCGACGAGACGGTCGAGGAACGCAGCTCCGTCGCCGGGGCCGACGACCCGGCGACCCTCATCTACACCTCCGGCACCACCGGCCGCCCCAAGGGCTGTGTGCTCACCCACCGCAGCTTCTTCGTCGAGTGCGGCAACGTCGTGGAGCGGCTGCGTCCCCTGTTCCGGACCGGCGAGTGCTCGGTCCTGCTCTTCCTCCCGCTCGCCCACGTCTTCGGCCGGCTGGTGCAGATCGCGCCGATGATCGCGCCGATCAAACTGGGCTGCGTCCCCGACATCAAGCAGCTCACCGACGAACTGGCCTCGTTCCGGCCGACGCTGATCCTGGGCGTGCCGCGGGTCTTCGAGAAGGTCTACAACTCGGCGCGCGCCAAGGCCCAGGCCGACGGCAAGGGCCAGATCTTCGACAAGGCGGCGGACACCGCGATCGCGTACAGCAAGGCGCTGGACACGCCGTCGGGGCCGTCCCTCGGCCTGAAGATCAAGCACAGGGTGTTCGACAAACTCGTGTACGGCAAGCTGCGTGCGGTGCTCGGCGGGCGCGGCGAGGCCGCCATCTCCGGCGGTGCCCCGCTGGGCGAGCGCCTCGGACACTTCTTCCGCGGCATCGGTTTCACGGTGCTGGAGGGCTACGGGCTCACCGAGTCGTGCGCGGCCACCACGTTCAACCCCTGGGACCGGCAGAAGATCGGCACGGTCGGGCAGCCGCTGCCCGGCTCGGTGGTCCGCATCGCCGACGACGGCGAGGTGCTGCTGCACGGCGAGCACCTGTTCAAGGAGTACTGGAACAACCCGGCCGCGACCGCGGAGGCGCTCGCCGACGGCTGGTTCCACACCGGCGACATCGGCACCCTCGACGAGGACGGGTATCTGCGGATCACCGGCCGCAAGAAGGAGATACTCGTCACGGCGGGCGGCAAGAACGTCGCCCCGGCGGTGATCGAGGACCGGATCCGCGCGCACGCGCTGGTCGCGGAGTGCATGGTCGTCGGCGACGGACGGCCGTTCGTGGGCGCGCTGATCACGCTCGACGACGAGTTCCTGGGGCGCTGGGCGGCGGAGCACGGGAAGCCGGAGGGATCGACGGCGGCGTCGCTGAGCGAGGACCCCGAACTGCTGGCGGCGATCCAGGACGCCGTCGACGACGGGAACGCGGCGGTCTCCAAGGCGGAGTCGGTGCGGAGGTTCCGGGTGCTGCCTTCTCAGTTCACGGAGGAGTCGGGACATCTGACCCCGTCGCTGAAGCTGAAGCGGAACGTGGTGGCGAAGGACTTCGCCCACGAGGTCGAGGCGATCTACTCGGCGTAGGGCT
The DNA here is from genome assembly GCF_026242095.1 of Streptomyces sp. NEAU-W12. Classification (NCBI taxonomy): domain Bacteria; kingdom Bacillati; phylum Actinomycetota; class Actinomycetes; order Kitasatosporales; family Streptomycetaceae; genus Streptomyces; species Streptomyces sp. NEAU-W12. Next base: position 74,056 of record NZ_JAPJDM010000002.1, on the reverse strand, counting down.
TTCCGCACCCACCGCCCCTTCCCTCACCGAGCCCCGAGGGCTCTGCCCCGGGCCCCTGCTCCTCCCCCTGGCCCTCCCCCGCTCCCCCGCTCCCTCAGACGCCGAAGGGGCCGGTTCCGGTCCGGAGCAGGGTTTTCAGGGTGTCCGCCAGAAGGTCCCAGCGCCATTTCTCCTCGACCCAGGCCCGGCCCCGTTCGCCCATGCGGTGGCGGAGCTCGGGGTCGGCGAGGAGGGTGATGATGCGGTCGGCGGACTCGGCGGGGGTGTCGCCGCGGACGACCCAGCCGGTCTCGCCGTCGAGGACCGCGTCCGGGGCTCCGCCCGAGTCGCCGGCGACGACGGGCAGGCCGGTGGCCGAGGCCTCCAGGTAGACGATCCCGAGCCCTTCGACGTCCAGTCCCCCGCGCCGGGTCCTGCACGGCATCGCGAAGACGTCGCCGGCCCCGTAGTGGGCGGGCAGCTCGGACCAGGGCACGGCGCCGGTGAAGCGTACGGAGCCGGCCACCCCGGTGTCGTGCGCGAGCCGGCGCAGGTCCTTCTCGTAGGGCCCGCCGCCGACGACCAGCAGCACGGCGTCCGGCTCGGCGGCGAGGATCTCGGGCATCGCGCGGATCAGCGTGTCCTGTCCCTTGCGCGGCACCAGCCGGGAGACGCAGACGACCACCGGACGGCCCGTCAGGCCGAGCCGGGCCCGGACCTCGTCGCCGCCGGAGCCGGGGTGGAAGGTCTTCTCGTCGACCCCGGGCGGCAGCTGCGCCATCCGCGCGGCGGCCTCGGGCGTGAGCGCGCCGGCGATCCGCGCACGCGTGTACTCGCCGAGGTAGGTGATCGTGTCCGTGGACTCCCCGATCCGGCGCAGCAGGTGCCGGGCCGCGGGCAGCTGCGCCCAGCCCGCCTCGTGGCCGTGGGTGGTGGCCACGATCCGCTCGGCGCCCGCCCGGCGCAGCGCCGGTGCCATCAGCCCGAGCGGCGCGGCCGCCCCGAACCAGACCGAGGTGCAGCCGTGTTCACGCAGCAGCCCGACGGCCTGCCGGGTCGCCTGCGGGGTCGGCAGCAGCATCGGCGTACGGGCGCGTACGACGGTGAAGGGCTGCTCGGCGTCGAAGGCGGCCGTCGCCCGGACACCCTCCCGGGAGCGTTTCCAGGTCGAGGCGTACACGACGACCTGTGCGGGATCCAGGCGCAGCGCCATGTTGTGCAGGAACGCCTGGATCCCGCCCGGCCTGGGCGGGAAGTCGTTGGTCACGATCAACGTCTTGTGCATCGAGGCAGACCTTACCGAACCGGTGCGCCCGGTCCGCGGGCGCGGCGGGCCGCTGTGGCACTCTCACAGGGGCGCGGGACATCATGGCCCCTCAGGACCGCACACGGACGCGCAGGGACGGGCAGGGATCACGTGGACACGACAGGATGGCGCGGGTCCCCGGCCCGGCCTCCGGTACGCCGGCAGGCCCTGTTCCGGCCTCTGCTGGTGTGGGGACTGACGAGAGCCCTGCTGCTGCTGTTCGTCCTGAAGGTGCTCGTCTTCCCCGGCCCGGACGTCACCAGCGACGTGTCCGTGATCTACCGGGAGTGGTACGGCGTCCTGCGCGCCGGAACGTTCCCGCTGGACGACGTCACCTGGCAGTACCCGCCCGCGGCGGCCCTGGCGGTCCTCTCTCCCGGTCTGCTGCCGTTCCTGCAGTACGCGACCGCGTTCTTCGTCCTGGTGTGCCTCGCCGACCTGGCCACCCTGACCCTGCTGCTGTACGCGGGCGGAAGGCCGGGCCGAACCCGGCTCGGTGCCTGGGTGTGGGTGGCGGGTGTGCCGCTGCTCGGGCCGACGGTCTACGCCCGCTACGACGTGATGGTGACCGCGGTGGCGGTGGCCGCGCTGCTGGCCGGGACGCGGCGTCCCCGGCTGCTGGGGGCGCTGGCGGCGTTCGGCGCGCTGCTGAAGGTGTGGCCGGCGCTGCTGCTGCTCGGTGTGCGCCGGCGTTCCGCGTGGGTGGCGGCCGTGGTGACCGGGGCCGGCGCGGCGGCCGTCTTCGCGGTGCTGATGCCGGGCGCGTTCGCGTTCCTGGGGTTCCAGCGCGACCGGGGCACGGAGGTGGAGTCGCTGGGCGCGCTGGTCTTCCACGTCGCCCGGCACCACGGCTGGGACGGTGAGGTGCTGCTGAACTACGGCTCGGTGGAGTTCCTCGGCCCGTACGTGGAGTGGGTCAGCGCGGGCGCGATGTTCCTGAGCGGGGCGGCACTGGCCTGGCTGCTGCTGTGGCGGCTGCTGGCCCGGCGTTTCGAGGCGCACACCTTCGTCGACGCCGCGTTCGTGGCGGTGCTGATGTTCACCACCACCAGCCGGGTGATCAGCCCGCAGTACATGGTGTGGCTGGTCGGGCTCGCCGCGGTCTGCCTGTGCCGTCGCGGGAGCCGGATGCGGCCGCCGGTGGCCCTGGTGCTGGTCGCGTCGTTCGTGACGATGCTCGAGTTCCCGTTGTGGTTCGCGCACGTCGTGGCCAGTGACGCGCTCGGCGTCACCCTGCTGTCCGTGCGCAACGGCCTGCTGGTGGCGGCCGCGTTCCTCGCCGCCCGCACCCTGTGGCGCTCGACGGTCACCCACGGCCTCCCGGCCGCACCGGCCCCCACCACGGCGGCGGCCCGCACCGCGAAGGCCCCGGTCTCCCCCTGATCCCGCTCCCCGCGCCTCAGTCGAACTGCTCGCGCAGGTACTCCTGCCACTGCACGGTGAACTCCTCCGGCGTGGTGCCGAGGACGCGCCGCATCGCGTCCTGGACCGCGCCGTCCCGCTGCCCGCTCGCGCCCACCGCCCGGTAGAACGCGCCGAGGCGTTCCTCGCCCCAGCGCTCGGCGACGAGGCGGCAGGCCATCCAGCCGCTCTCGTAGGCGCGGGCGAGGCCGTCGGCGTCGTCGGTGAAGCCGAAGTCGTCGTCGGCCGGCAGTCCGGCGGGCACCTCGCCGCGGCTCACCGCGCGGGCGAGTTCCGGCGCCGCCTCGGCCGGGAGGCGGTCGCCGTCCCGGTGGCCGACCCAGTCGGCGAGGCCCTCCGACAACCACAGCGGGGTCGCGGCGGTGGTGTGGGCGCGGGTGGCGACATGGGTGGTCTCGTGAGTGAGGACGACCTGCCGGCCCGGGTCACCGAGCATCCCGAAGGCGTCCGGGTTGACGATGACGCGGTCCGCGGGCGCCTGCGCGTCGCCGCCGGTCTCGCCGGTGGTCACGGCCGCGATCCCCCGGTAGGAGGAGGCGGGCGAGCCCAGCAGTCCCGCCATGTCCTCCAGGGACCGCGGGACCAGGACGACGACGCGCCGCGGCCAGTCGGTTCCCCACGCGTCCGACACGGCGGGCACCGCGTGGTCGGCCAGTGCGGCGTAGTCGCGCAGCTCGGCGTCGGGCCGGCCGACACCGAGTACCAGGCTCCGTTCGCCGTGCACGGCGCGCACCGCGCCCTGGTCCCACAGCTGGCGGCCGGACTTCCCGGCGGGCAGGTCGGAGTCGACGGACCACCGGCCGTCCTCGTCCCGGCTCAGCCGCAGGGCGCGGGCGGTGGTGACGGGGGCCCGGTCGTAGCCTTCGACGCGGTACCCGAGGTCGGCGGTGGCGGTGGCGGTGGCGCCGGTGCGGTACACGTCGGTGACCCGGTAGCTCCAGTCGGCCAGGGGCACCTCGCTCAGGCTGTCGTACCCGGCCCGGGTGCCGGTGCGGGCGTAGGCGGCGGCGTCACGGCCGAGTACGGCGTCGGCCCGCCGGTCGAGCAGTGCCTGCACCTCGGTGCGGACGCCGTCGGCGGCCGGCCCCTGGCCGCACGCGACCAGGGCGACGAGCAGGGAGACGAGCAGCAGACACTGCGCCGCCACCGGCACCCCGGGCACCCGCCTTCGACCAGCCACCCTTGTGAGGGTACGGCCGCCGGGCCGCCCGGGGCAGCCCGCCCCGGCCCCCGCCCGTCCCGCTTCAGACCCGCGTGACCGACGAGACGGGCATCATGCCGACCGGGTCGTAGCGCACGGGGGCGCCGGGGTAGGGGGCGTGGATCACTTGGCCGTTGCCCGTGTACATGCCGACGTGGCTGCCGTCGGGCCGGTAGACGACCAGGTCGCCTGGCCGGGCCTGGGCGAGCGGGACCTGTGTGCCCGCGTGCCGCTGGGCCTGCGAGGTGCGCGGGAGGGCGATCCCCGCCTGCGCGTACGACCACTGCATCAGGCCGGAGCAGTCGAAGCCGGAGGGCCCGTTGGCGCCCCAGACGTAGGGCTTGCCGAGGGCGGAGCGGGCGGCGGCGACGGCGGCTGCCGCACGGCCGGAGGCGGCGGCGCCGTCCGGGACGGGCGGGCCGCCGCGGCCGGAGCGGGTGCTCCGCCCGTGCGCGGCGCGCCCGTCGTCGGGGAGGGTGTCGAGCAGCCGCCGGGCCTGGGCGAGTTTGCGTTCGACGGTCTTCTTGTGGGCGGCGACCGCCTTGCGGCTGCGGTCCAGCTCGCCGAGCTTGCGGGAGGCCTCCGCGCGGTCCTGGTCCAGCGAGCGCACCGCCTCCCGGAGTTCCCTCAGCTCACCGGCCTGGCGGGCGGTGAGGCGGTCGAGCACCGAGGCCCGCTCGAGGTAGTCCTCGGGGTCGTCGGAGAACAGCAGCGCGAGGGACGGGTCGAGCCCGCCGGAGCGGTACTGGGCGCCGGCCAGCGAGCCGAGCGACTCCCGCATGGTGTTGACGCGCTCCTGCTGCCGGGCGATCTCGTCCCGGGCCGCGTTGACCTGACCCCGCAGGGTGTCCGCGCGCTCGTCGGCCTTGTTGTACGCCTCGGTCGCCCGCTCGGCCTCCTCGTGGAGGCGGTCCACCGCGGCCCTCGGGTCTTCGTGCGGGGCGGCCGTGGCCGGTACGGCTCCGAGGGCGGCTGCCGCCGCGGACAGGAGACCGACGGTGACGGTGGTGCCCCGGCCGGGGCCGGGGGACGGTTCAAGGCGGCGATGGGACCCCACGGGGAACCGCGCTCCTTCCGCTGGCGGACAAGAAACGCGGGAGACAGTAGCCGTGGGACGGGCGGGCGACCAACGCCCTCGGCGGCCACACACGGTGACGCCCCGCCTCTGACGCAGGTCACAGGCGGGGCGTGGGGCCGGTCGGCGGTGCCGCGATTCCCCCGAACGGGGGCACGCGGCACCACGTCAGACGCGGACGCCGAACATGAACGGGCCGCCGATGGTGTTCATCGACTCGTAGCGGACGACGGTGCCGCTGCGCGGAGCGTGGATGATCTGGCCGTTGCCCGCGTAGAGACCCACGTGGTGCAGGTCGTTGAAGAAGAAGACCAGGTCGCCGACCTGGAGCTGGCTCTCCGAGTAGATCTTGGTGCCCGCGCCGGTCTGTGCCTCGGAGGTGCGCGGGATGGCGACGCCGGCCTGGGCGTAGGCCCAGGAGGTGAGACCCGAGCAGTCGTAGGAGGACGGGCCGGTGGCGCCGTAGACGTACGGGGAGCCGAGCTTGCTCTGGGCGGCGGCGAAGGCGGCGCCGGCGCGGCCGGATCCGCTGCCGACCGAGGCGGAGCTGCCGGTGTCGGTGCTGGTGGCCTTGAGGACCTCGCGCTCGCTGGCGCGGGTGGCGCGCTCCTCCTCCTCGGCGAGCTGCGCCTTCTCCTCGGCGGTGAGGGTGTTGAGCAGCTTCTGCGCGGCGCCGAGCTTGCTCTGGACCTCGGTCTTCTTCTTGCCCAGTTCGGTGCGGGTGGAGGCGAGGTCCTCGAGCTTCCCGGAGGCTTCGGAGCGCTGCTGGGCGAGCTCGCGCTGCTTCTCCTGGATCTCCTTCAGCGCGTCGACCTGCTGGGTGCTCAACTGGTCGAGGGCGGACGCCTTGTCGAGGTAGTCGTCCGGGTCGGCGGAGAGGAAGAGCTGGAGCGAGGGGTCCATGCCGCCGCTGCGGTACTGGGCGCTGGCCATCGAACCGAGGCCGTCACGCAGCTCGTTGAGCTCCTGCTGGCCCTTGGCGACGTTGTCCTGGATCGTGGAGATCTCCTTCTGGAGCTTCTCCTGCTTCTCCTTGGCGCCGTTGTACTTCTCGGTGGCCTGCTCAGCCTGCTCGTAGAGCTTGTCGACCTTGGCCTTCACCTCGTCCTTGCTCGGCTTCTCGCTGGGGGCCGCGTTGGCGGCCTGCGAACTCAGGACGACGGCAGCTGCGGCAGCGGTGGTGAGCACAGTGACACGTGCCCGGTTCGGCTGCTTGGGACGACGGTGGGACGCCACGGAGGCGAGCTCCTTCTTCCTCCAGCCGCCTACCGACACGCCGGTGGGCGGGGCCTCCGCCGTCGCCACCCCATGTGAACGATCAACCGAGCGGAGGTTCGAGGCCTGACCCTAGTGATTCTCTTGTGATCACTTCAAATCCCCGGCCGTGAATTCTCGGCCACATCGGGTTTCTTTGCCATCAACTCACCTGCGGTGACGTCGCACTGACACTGCGTTGCGCCGTTATCGCGCCAATCCGGGCAATCGACAGGTACGTTGCGGTTGGGGTATACGTTTCCGATGGGACGTACCGCGCTTCGCGGCCTACGCCCGGGAGAAGCGCCTCAGCAGGACCGCGGACGCGACCGGGCGGGCGCCCGCCCTGGCCACTCCGTCGGCGACCTCGCGGTCGGTGGAGACGACGATGACGGGCCGCCCCGGCGGCTCGGCGCGGACCAGCTGGCGGATCAGCTCGTCGGCGGTGACCCCCGGCTTGGAGAACAGCACGCGCACTCCGCGCGGCGGCGCGAGCAGGACGGGGGCGGCCAGTTCGGCCCCGTCGAAGACGCAGGTGACCTCGGCGCCGGTCTGCGCGGCGAGCTGGGCGAGCTGGCCCAGGAGTCGCAGGCGCTGCTTCTCCAGGGGCATCTGGGGATAGCCGGTCTTGGTGACGTTGTAGCCGTCGACGACGAGATGCGCCTGCGGCAGCGCCAGCAGCTGGTCCAGGACGGCCGGGTCGTCGTCGGACAGCGCGCGGGCGGCGATGTCCTTGGGGGTCATGCTGCCGGGCTCGACGGCGTCCACGGTCTCGGCGGGCCGGACGGACACCGGAGGCAGCGCGAGCTCGCGACGGAGCCCCTGGGCGGCGTCCAGCACGGTGTCCAGGAGCAGCCGTACCCGCATGTCCTCGACGCTGCGGCCCTCACGGGCGGCCCGGCGGGCGGCCTCGAGGGCGGCCTCGGACTCGCCGAGGCGTGCCTTGAGCCGCCGGGACTCGCTCTCGGCGGCGGACACCTGGACCTGCCCGTCGGCGCGGACGGCGTCCATCTCGCCCTGCAGTTTGCGCAGTGCCGCCGCACCGCGCTTGACGTCGCTGAGCGCGGACCGCAGCTTGCGGTGCAGGGAGTCCGCTTCCTTCCTGGCCGCCTCCAGGTCGGTGCGCAGCCGCTCGGTCTCGGCCCTGGTGTGCTCGCGGGCGCGGACGAGTTCGCCGCGCAGCCGCTCCAGCTCGGCGCGGGTCTCGTCGTCGGCGCGCTCGGCGTCGGCGCGCTGGGCCTCCTCGCCGGCGGCGGTCACCAGTTTCACCCAGCCGGGCGGCCGCACGACGTAGGCCGCGGCCGCCACGTCCAGCGGGTCCGCGGCCGGGGGCGGGGAGCCCGATTCGAGGACGCCGGCCAGTTCCGGCTGGGCCTCTCTCAGCCGCTCCCCGATGCGCCGGCGGAACAGCGGGTCGGTCTCCAGGGCGGCCGCCATCGCGTTGCCGGCGAACTTGGCGCGGCGGCTCGGGGTGAACCGGGCGTACTGCCTGAGCTGGGCGGGCAGCTCGGAGACGGTCAGTTGGCCGAAGCCGTCGGAGACGATCCGGACCACCCGGCGGCGCACGCCCTCGGGCAGCGGACGGTCGAACACCTCGGCGGTGCCGTCCTCCGGCCCCCCGCCCGCGGTCTCCACCATCCGTCACACCCCAATGCCTGTGTCCGACCCCGCGTACGGGGTCCCCCGGGCGGGGCCCGCTCCCCTCAGGAGCCGGCGCCCGGCCTGTCGACGAGTTCCACCTGGTCCACGGCGTTGCACCAGCGGCAGCGCACCGACTCGATCGTCTCACCGAGGACCTCGCGCTCCTCGACCTTCGGCTCCCCGGCGAGATCGAGGTGGACGTACTCCACGACCTTGGACGAGCGGGTCACGTCGAAACGGGTGAGGTTGCCGCAGAGGGTGCAGCGCCACCGCGTCGAGGCAGTCGGCAGGGGAACCGTCATCGTGGCTGTTCGCCTTCCTTCCAGTGTCCGTGACGCGCCGGGCACCCGGCGCGTGTGGCACGTAACCCTACGGCCTGGCAGGTCTTCGCCGCCCGCCCGTCCACGGCGGCGAGGCGGTCTGTGCGGTTGCGTCCGGTTGCGCCATGCTCTGTATTCATGATCCGCAACTGGGGCGCGACCGTTTCCGGGGCACTGAAACGCCCCTCGGCGCCGGTGACCCACACCCTCATCGCCGCATGCTGCCTGGTCTTCCTGATCGGTCCGGCCTCGGGGCTCGATCCGGGGTACGGGACCGGGGACGAGCTGCTCGCCGCGCAGCGCGGCTACTTCCGCCACTGGGGCGTGATCCCCGCAGACGTGTTCGAGGGATCCCTCTGGAGCGTTCTCACTCCCGCCACGGCCCTGTTCGTCCACGGCAGCTGGGTACATCTGCTCGGCAACATGCTCTTCCTCCATGTCTTCGGGACGATGACCGAGGCGCGGATGGGCCACCTGCGGTTCTTCCTGTTCTACGTCGGCTGCGGCTACCTCGCCCTGCTCGGGTACGCCGCCGCCAACGCGGACGCGACGCAGTCCCTGGTCGGCGCCTCGGGGGCGATCTCGGGGGTCCTCGGCGCGTTCCTCTTCCTGTTCCCCCGGGCGCGGGTGACCAGTCTGCTGCCGTTCCTGTTCTTCCTGCCGGTGCGCTTCCCGGCCTGGGTGGTGCTGCCGTTCTGGGCGGCACTGCAGTGGCTGGCGGCGGGACGGGCCTCCGAGGGGCCGGGGGTGGCGTACCTGGCCCACCTGGTGGGCTTCGTGCTGGGCTTCTGCTGGGCGTGGGTGCGGTCCACGGCGGCGACTACAGTGAGGACAACCCCAGCTCCGGCCCCCGAGGGAGAGAACCAGCAGTGATCACCGCGATCGTCCTCATCAAGACCAGCGTGGACCGGATCCCCGAGATCGCGGAGCGGATCGCCGCGCTGGACAGCGTCAGCGAGGTCTTCTCCGTCACCGGCACCTACGACCTGATCGCCATGGTCCGGGTCAGGGAGCACGAGGACCTGGCGGAGGTCATCCCGGGCCGGATCAACAAGATCCCGGGCGTGGAGGGCACGGACACGCACGTGGCGTTCCGTACGTACTCGCAGCACGATCTGGAGGCCGCGTTCGCGATCGGTCTGGACAGCTGAGCGGGCCGGCCCGAGGCACCCGGGCCGCCCGGTACGGCAGAGGGGGCCGCGGGGGGCGCGCGTACCGGGGCGGGTGGCCGGGGCTCACGCAGGAGTGTCCGGCACGCAGCGGCCGTGGGCCGTGCGGGGGCTCCAGCGGGCGCCGCCGCGCACGAGCTCGCGGACGGCGCGGACGAAGCGCTCCACGTGTTCGTCCGGTGTGCCCGCGCCGAAGCTGACGCGGATCGCGTGGAGGGACGTCTCGCCGGGCGCCGTCCCGGGGGCACCGCACTCGCCCCGGTCCTGCGGATCGCCGCCGAGCAGGACGCGCAGCAGCGGGTGGGCGCAGAACAGTCCGTCCCGTACGCCGATGCCGTACTCGGCGGAGAGGGCCGCGGCGAAGTGGGAGCTGTTCCAGCCGTCGACGACGAGGGAGAGCACGCCGACGCGCGGCGCGCCGTCCCCGAACAGCGACAGGAAGCGCACCTCGGGCACGTCCGCGAGTCCGTCCCGTACCGTGCGGATCAGCCGCTCCTCGTGGGCGGCCAGCGCGCCGAACCCGGCCTCGCCGAGCGCCTTGCAGGCCGAGGCGACGGCGTGGGCGCCGATGACGTTGGGCGAGCCGGCCTCGTGGCGGGCGGCGCCGTCGTGCCACTGGACGTCCACTCCCCCGTCCGCGCGCCGGGCCACCCTGCGGCTGGCGCCGCCGCCCGCGAGGTAGGGCTCGGCCCGGCGCAGCCAGTCGGCGCGGCCGGCCAGGACGCCGGTGCCGAACGGGGCGTACAGCTTGTGCCCGGAGAAGGCGACCCAGTCGACGTCCAGCTCGCGCAGGCTCACCGCGCGGTGCGGGGCGAGCTGGGCGGCGTCCAGGACGATCCGGGCGCCGTGCGCGTGGGCGGCGGCGGCCAGCTCCCGTACGGGCCAGAGCTCGCCGGTGACGTTGGAGGCACCGGTGACGCAGACCAGGGCGGGGCCGTGGGGGTCACGGGCGGCGAGGGCGTGCTCCAGGGTCCTTACGGCCTGCTCCGGGCTGCCCGGGGCGTCGAGGAAGGTGACGCGGGCGCCGCGCCAGGGCAGCAGGGCGGCGTGGTGCTCGGTCTCGAAGACGAAGACCTGGCAGTCGTCGGGGAGCGCGGCGGCGAGCAGGTTGAGCGAGTCGGTGGTGGACCGGGTGAAGACCACCTGGTCCTCCTCCCGGCAGTCGAGGAATCCGGCGACGGTCCTGCGGGCGTTCTCGAACAGCTCGGTGGAGAGCTGGGAGAGGTGGCCGGCGCCGCGGTGGACGCTGCCGTAGTACGGCGCGTACGCGGCCACGTCGTCCCACACGCGCTGGAGCGCCGGGGCGCTGGCGGCGTAGTCGAGCGCGGCGTAGGTGACCTCCCCGCCGGTGACGAGCGGAACGGCGACGTCCCGGCCGAGCACGGGCAGCGGGGCACAGCCGGGCGGTGCGGCGGCGGCGCCGGCGATGCCGGGAGCGGCGGGAGCGGTGGAGAGGGGGGAAAGCGTGGAAACAGACATGGCTGGACTCCCGTGACAGCAGGCAAGATCACCACGCGGGCACACACGGCTCGAGCGTGGGAGAAGAAGACGAAGAGGAATCTGCGGAGGCGGGGCTCTGCGGCCTGGAAAGGCCCGTCAGAAGCGCCCTAACGCATTCGCTTGCTCAACGGAAGGCTCCCTCGAACGACCAGGACCCCTGGTGTCTCACTCGATCGAGTGCGAGGGGTCCGCGCTTGCCGCGAGCCCTGCTGCTCACGGCCTGGTCCTCACCCGGGGCACCCCGCCACGGACGGAGGGTTGCCGGACAGCCGGCCGGGGCCTGATGGCTGTCGCTCATGACCTGGTCCCACATCTTGCCACACGGGCCTGCGGCACGCGCAAGGCGCGGTCCGGATCCTGGACGGACCGGACCGCGCCCTCACACCTGCCGTACCGCTCGTACGCGGCTCACGCGTTGCTGGCCAGCACCCAGCGCTCCAGAGCCCGCCGGGCGGTGCCCGAGTCGATCGATGCGGCGGCCTTGGCCATCCCGGCCCGGATCTGCTCCGCCAGCGTCCCCGTGCCCGGTTCGAGCGCCACCAGCGCCGCCGCCGAGTTCAGCAGCACCGCGTCCCGCACCGGGCCGCGCTCGCCGTCCAGGACCCGCCGGGCGACCTCCGCGTTGTACGAGGCGTCGGCGCCGCGCAGGGCCTCCAGGGGCACGGGCTCGATGCCGACGTCGCGCGGGTCGAAGCGCTCCTCGGTCACCTCGCCGCCCCGGACCACCCACACGGTCGAGGGGCCGGTGGTGGTCAGCTCGTCGAGACCGTCGTCGCCGCGGAACACCAGCGAGGAGTGGCCGCGCCCGGCGAACACGCCGGCCATGATCGGAGCCATCCTCCGGTCGGCGACCCCGACGGCCTGGGCCCTGACCCGGGCCGGGTTGGCCAGCGGGCCGAGGAAGTTGAACACCGTCCGGATGCCCAGCTGTCCTCGCGCGGCGGCCACGTGGCGCAGCGCCGGGTGGAACTTCACCGCGAAGCAGAAGGTGATCCCGGCCTCCTCGGCGACCTCGGCGACCCGCTGCGGGGTCAGCTCCAGGTTGACGCCGAGCTTCTCGAGGACGTCGGAGGCGCCGGACGCGGAGGAGGCGGCCCGGTTGCCGTGCTTGACGACCTTCGCCCCGGTGCCGGCGACGACGACGGAGGACATCGTGGAGATGTTCACCGTCCTGGCGCCGTCGCCGCCGGTGCCGACGATGTCGACGGTCTCGCCGGGCACCTCGATGCCGATGGCGTGGTCGTACATCGCCCGGACGCAGCCGGTGATCTCCTCGACCGTCTCGCCCTTGGCCCGCAGGGAGACGGCGAACCCGGCGATCTGCGCGTCGGTGGCCTCACCCCGCATGATCAGGTCCATCGCCCAGGCGGTGTCGTCGGCGGACAGGTCGTGGCCGTCGAGCAGACCGTTCAGCAGGGTGGGCCAGGAGCGGCCCGCCGCGGTGTTGCCTCCTGCGGGGGTCACAGCGCTCATCGGCCGCTCCTGGGTCCTCGACGTCCTCGGCAGACAGATGGGTCTTCGACGGACGGATGGCTGGGGTTCCGCCCCCACCCTATCGACCCCGGGGCACGACGAAGGGCCCCCGTCCGGTCCTCGGACGGGGGCCCTTCGCAGTCGTGTGGCGACTTGGCCGCCTGGGCAGGCGGTTGAAGCGGTGGGGGATCAGTGGTGGCCGTGGCCGCTCGTGATCTCCCTGTACTCCTCGACGGTCGGCTTCGGAATCTGGGACTCCTCGCCGTAGTAGCCCTTGCTGAGCTTGGCGCGCAGCTTCTCCACCGGCTTCACCTTGCGCTCGACACCGTTCTCGTCGACGAGCGGGCCGATCTCGGCCGGCTGGTACTGCTCGTGCGCCGTGAGGGTGTGCAGCTGCTCCTGGCTGAGCGGCTCGTGGACCTCGATGAACTCACCGTGCGGCAGGCGCTTGATGATGCCCGACTCGCGGCCGTGCAGCACCTTGTCCCGGTCCCGGCGCTGGAGGCCGAGACAGATCCGCTTGGTGACGATGAACGCGACGACCGGTCCCACGAAGAATCCGATCCGGACGAACCAGGTGACCGCGTTGATCGAGAGGTTGAAGTGCGTGGCGAAGATGTCGTTGCCGCCGCCGATCAGCGTGATCATGTAGCCCGTGATCCAGGCGACACCGAACGCCGTCCGGGTCGGGGCGTTGCGCGGCCGGTCCAGGATGTGGTGCTCGCGCTTGTCCCCGGTCACCCAGGATTCGATGAACGGGTAGAGCGCGATCACCCCGAGGAACAGTCCGAAGACCACGAGCGGGATGAAGACACCCAGGACGAGCGTGTGGCCCCAGAAGTTGATCTCCCAGCCGGGCATGGCACGGACCAGGCCCTCGGCGAAGCCCATGTACCAGTCGGGCTGGGCTCCGGTGGAGACCATGTCCGGCCGGTAGGGGCCGATGTTCCAGATCGGGTTGATCGTCGCGATCGCCGAGACGATGGCCAGCACGCCGAAGACCAGGAAGAAGAAGCCTCCGGCCTTCGCCATGTACACCGGCAGCAGCGGCATGCCCACGACGTTGTTGTTGGTCTTGCCGGGACCCGCGAACTGCGTGTGCTTGTGGTAGAAGACCAGGATCAGGTGCGCCACCACGAGGCCGAGCATGATGCCCGGCAACAGCAGGATGTGGATCGAGTAGAACCGGGCGACGAAGTCGTCCCCCGGGAACTCCCCGCCGAACAGGAACATCGAGATGTACGTACCGACGATCGGCACGGACAGGATCGCGCCCTGCGTGAAGCGGACACCGGTGCCGGAGAGCAGGTCGTCCGGGAGCGAGTAACCGGTGAAACCGGTGAACATGCCGAGGACGAACAGCAGGAAGCCGAACAGCCAGTTGATCTCACGCGGCTTGCGGAACGCGCCGGTGAAGAAGACGCGCATCATGTGCACGAACATGCCGGCGATGAAGACGATCGCGGCCCAGTGGTGGATCTGCCGGATCAGCAGACCGCCGCGGACGTCGAAGCTGATGTCGAGCGTCGACTTGTACGCCTCGCTCATCAGCTGGCCCTGCATCGGGATGTAGCTGCCGTGGTACTCCACCTCGTTCATCGACGGGTGGAAGAACAGGGTCAGGTACACACCCGTGAGGATGATGATGAGGAAGCTGTAGAGGCAGATCTCACCCAGCATGAACGACCAGTGGTCGGGGAAGATCTTGCGCATGTTGGCCTTGGCCAGGGAGTAGATCCCCAGCCGGCCGTCGGCCCAGTCGGCGACGCGTTCGCCGGCCGGGGCCTTTCCACGGGAGCGGCCCGGCCGGTCGGCGCCCGACGGATTCGTGGTGCTGGTCGTAGTACTCATCCGCGCTCCCAGAATGCAGGACCGACGGGCTCCTCGAAGTCGCCGAGCGCCTCGAGATAGCCCTCGTCGTTCACACCGATGCGCAGCTGCGGCAGGGCGTGACCGGCGGGACCGAAGATGACCCGGGCCCCGTCGGAGAGGTCGAAGGTGGACTGGTGGCAGGGGCACAGCGCGTGGTGCGTCTGCTGCTCGTACAGGGAGATCGGGCAGCCGACGTGGGTGCAGATCTTCGAGTACGCGACGATGCCCTCGTACGACCACTCGAGCTCGCGCTTGTCCTTGATGTCCTCCGGCTCGATACGGACGAGCATCAGGGCGGCCTTGGCGATCTCGTTCAGGAACCCGTGCTCGTGCTCGTCCAGGCCCTCGGGCTTGGCGAAGGTCAGCGAGCCCACGAGGATGTCGGACGGCCGCATGGGCTCGTCCGTGTTCATGTTGATGAGCAGCTTGCCCTTGGCCCACAGGGTGTGGCGGAGCTTGTTCTCGGGCAGCGGCCCGAGGTCGCGCAGCAGGACCACACCGGAGAGCGGGAACAGGGCCAGCGCGCCGAACATCGTGTTGCGGATCAGCTTGCGCCGACCGATCACCGATTCCTTCGCGCCCTGGCGGAAGTCGTCCATGACCTGCTCACGGACCTCCGGCGACGCGGAGACCGGGTGCCGCTCGTCGGTGAGCTCGTGGTCCGACATCAGCGTGCGGCCCCAGTGGACCGCGCCGGCACCGATGGTGAACAGTGCCACGCCCAGGGTCAGGCCCAGCGCGAAGTTCAACGCGTTGATGTGCCCGATCGGGAAAACGTAGATCGACTCGTCGTGCGGGATCGCCACGAACGAGGCGATGAAGCCGACGGTGGCCAGCATCGACAGCGTGAACAGGAGGGCGACCGTGCGCTCGGACCGCTTGGCGGCCCGCTCGTCGATGTCCTGGACGCGCGGCTCGTGGGGCGGCAGCCCCGGGTCGGCGAACGGGTTCTCCTCGTCCGCGACGCGCACCGCGCCGTGCGGGGCGTCCTGCACAGCAGGCATCTTCTCTTCGGGAGTCTCTTGGCTACTCATGACTTCTTGGCCTTTGCGGTCCGGGCTGCGACCCACACGGCGACGGCGATACAGGTACCGAGGCCGAAGACCCAGCCGAAGAGGCCCTCGGCGACCGGGCCGAGCCCGCCCAGGGACATACCGCCGGGGCTCACGCTGTCGCTGCTGTTGACCGTCTTGACGTAGGCGATGATGTCCTTCTTGTTCTGCTCCGACAGCGAACCGTCGGGGAACGAAGGCATGTTCTGCGGGCCGGTCAGCATGGCCTGGTAGATGTGCTTGGGGTCCACGTCCTCGAGGTTCGGGGCGTACTTCCCGTGCGTGAGCGCACCGCCCTTGCCGGTGAAGTTGTGGCACTGCGCGCAGTTGTTGCGGAACAGCTCACCGCCCTTGGCGATGTCGGCGCCCTCGGGGCTGTACTGCTCCTCGGTGGGGACGGCCGGGCCTGCGCCCAGGGAGGCGATGTACGCCGCCAGCTGGTCGATCTCGGCCTGGGTGTAGACGGCCTTCTTCTTCGGAATCTGCGCGGCCTGCGAGGTGGCGGCCGGCATACGGCCGGTGGCCACCTGGAAGTCGACGGCCGCCGCGCCCACGCCCACCAGGCTGGGGCCGTCGCTGGTGCCCTGCCCACCGGTGCCGTGGCAGCTGGCACAGCCGACCGCGTAGAGCTTCTTGCCCTCCTCGATGGTGAGGGATTGGGCGGTTTCGTCGGCCTGCGCCTTGCTCGCGGGTGCGAACACGGCGTACAGCCCCCCGGTACATGCCAGCGCGAGGAGCAGAACGACGAGCGCCGCCAACGGGTGGCGTCGTCGTGCGGAGAGCTTTTTCACGGATTACCCCGGTGTCAGGATCTTCTGCGTCGATGCTTCTGGTGGGTGCGCTTCTTCGAGCGCGCGGATTCGGGTCCGCCTACTTGATCATGTAGATCGTGGCGAAGAGGCCGATCCAGACGACATCGACGAAATGCCAGTAGTAGGACACGACGATGGCCGCCGTCGCCTGGTCATGGGTGAACCTCCGAGCCGCGTAGGTCCGGCCCAGGACGAGCAGGAAGGCGAAGAGACCGCCCAGCACGTGCAGGCCGTGGAAGCCGGTGGTCAGGTAGAAGACCGAGCCGTAGGGGTCGGAGGAGAGGGACAGGCCCTCGTGCTTGACCAGCTCGGTGTACTCGATGACCTGACCGCCGATGAAGACCGCGCCCATGACGAACGTGACGATGAACCACGCCCGGAGCTTCTTCACGTCACCGCGCTCGGCGGCGAAGACGCCGAGCTGGCAGGTGAGGGAGGAGAGCACCAGGATCGTGGTGTTCGTCAACGCGAACGGGAAGTTCAGCGTGTCGGCCTTCTCCGACCAGAAGTCGGGGCCGGTCACCGATCGCAGGGTGAAGTACATCGCGAAGAGGGCCGCGAAGAACATCAGCTCGGAACTCAGCCAGATGATGGTTCCGACGCTGGTGAGGTTCGGTCGATTGACCGACGGGTGCGCGTGCCCGGTGTCTACTGTCGTTGCTGTCGCCACGCCGACATTATGTCGGTCGCTTATCCCGCCCTCACCCCGGGGGGTGGTGTTCGGAGTGTCCGCCCCTCCTGTACTGCCCGGATGGCCCATCGAAGCGGTGTCCGAACCAGTGTTGACAAGCTGCCGGAAGGGGTAGCATCCGCGCCATCGGCACCACTGGTGCCCGACGATGCCGTGCCCCCTCACAAGCGTGGAGGAACAATGCAGGCGACCGCCACGGTGCTGGTCTACAGCGACAATTCCGGCACCCGGGAGCAGGTGCGGCTCGCCACCGGCCGGCGGCCCGCCCCGGACGTGCCCGTCGTGGAGTTCGTGGAGTGCGCGACCCTCCCGGCCGTCCTCAAGGAGCTGGAGCGGGGCGGGATCGACGTCTGCGTCCTGGACGGCGAGTCGACTCCCGTGGGCGGCATGGGCGTGTGCCGGCAGATCAAGGACGAGATCTTCCAGTGCCCGCCGGTGCTGCTGCTCATCGGCCGTCCCCAGGACGCCTGGCTGGCCACCTGGAGCCGCGCGGAGGCCGCCGTGACGCTGCCGGTGGAGCCGGTGGAGTTCGCCTCGGCCCTCGCCTCCCTGCTGCGCGAGAAGCACGCCCTGAACGCTTAGGGCCTGTCCTGGAGCCTGCCCGCCGGTGCTCACGCCGACTGGGGGCGCAGGCGTGCCTTCTCCTCGGAGGCGGGAGCGGTCCCGGTGCCGCCCGTCAGGGCGCTGCCCTCGCGCCACTGGTCCCAGCTGAGGTTCCAGTCGCCGAAGCCGTTGCCGAACGGTTCCATGGTGTCGCCGTCCGAGTTGACGACCTCGACGAGGTCGCCCTGGCCGAACGTGTCGAAGAACCACTCGGCGTCGCCGGTGCTCATGCCCACGCAGCCGTGGCTGACGTTGGCGTAGCCCTGGGAGCCGACGGACCAGGGGGCGGCGTGCACGTACTCGCCGCTCCAGGTCACCCTGGTGGCGAAGTGGACCGGCATGTCGTACGACTCGGAGGAGCCCTCGGCGATGCCTATGCTGGTGCTGCGCATCCGTACGAGGCGTTCCTTGGCGAGGACGACCTTGACGCCGTTGCGGGTCTCGAAGCCGGGCTTGCCGGCGGTGACGGGGATCGTCCTGACCTCCTCGCCGCTCTTGTAGACCTTCAGCCGGTGTGCCGCGACGTCGGCGACGGCTATGACCCGGTCGCCGGTTCTGAGGGTCAGTGACGCGGTCCTGGTGCCCCTCAGCCGGTCGCCGATCCGGATGCCCTCCAGGTTGCTGCGCATCCTGACGGTGGCGTTCTCGGGCCAGTAGTCCTTCGGGCGGAAGTGGAGCAGCTTGTCGTCCACCCAGTGCCAGGCGCCGTCCGCCGCGGGCGTGGAGGACACCTTCAGGCCGCGTTCCACGACGGCGCGCTGGGCGGGGTCCCGGACCGGCGCGGTCAGCTCGGCGGTGAGCGGTTGGCCGACGCCGTAGGTGCCCCTTCCGGGGCCGAAGGTGACCCCGAGGCTCTTGGCGGCGGCGGGCTTGCCGGTGGTGAAGGTGAGGACCTTGCGGCCCCGCGCCCCGTCCTCGTCCTCGGTGCTGACCCGGACCGTGTAGTCGGCGTCGGCGGCGAGCGGGGAGGTGCTGTGCCAGCGGCTGCCGTCGGCGGCGAGTTCGCCCGCCACGTGGCGGCCCGCGGCGTCCACGGCCGTGACGTCGGTGATGTGCTCCCCGGAGTCCTCGGCGACGAGCTCCAGGGGCTTGTCGGGGTCGGCCTTCTCCCCTTCGGAGGAGCCGCTGAAGCTGATCCGGTCCGTCGCGTCGTAGGGCTCGGCGGACAGCGGATCGCCGCCGGAGGAGCAGCCGGTGACGCCCGCGCCGAGGGCGATCACCAGCAGCGCGCAGCCGACGGCAGTGCGGTTTCGCGGATCACGTCTCATGAGTTCACGCTAGGGAGACTCGTCAACTGCGGCGCGCCGGAAGACTCGAACGAGTGATACGTAGTGCGGCAGACGCGGCAGACACGACGCAGGGCCCGGACACTCCCGAGGGAGTGTCCGGGCCCTGCGTCGTGTCGTCTGCCCCACGTCCTGCGGGTGCGTACCGCCGGCGCGTCCTACTGGGTGCGGTTCTCACCGCGGTAGTACTCGAAGACCCAGCCCCAGAGGCCGATCAGGATCAGCGGTGCCGCGAAGTACATCAGCCACCAGCCGACGGCGACGGACAGGAAGGCGATCGCGCCACCCAGGCCGAGACCGAGCGGCTGCCAGCTGTGCGGGCTGAAGAACCCGACCTCGCCGGCGTCGTCGGCGACGTCCGCCTCCTTGTCGTCCTGAGGGCCCACGTCGACCCGCCGGGCGGTGAAGCCCAGGTAGAAGCCGATCATGATGCTCAGGCCGAAGGCCAGGAAGAGGGCCGTGGTGCCGACCGGCTCCTTCGCCCACACGCCGTAGACCACCGCCACGGCGAGCAGGAAGGCGCTCAGCCAGATGAACATCTTGCCCTGGATCTTCACTTGCCGGCCTCCTTGCCACCGGAGAGGACCTTCTCACCGTGACCGGTGTTCTCGAGCTGGTCGAGCGCGGCGATCTCCGGGTGGTGCAGGTCGAACGCCGGGGATTCGCTGCGGATCCGCGGCAGGGAGGTGAAGTTGTGCCGCGGCGGCGGGCACGACGTCGCCCATTCGAGCGAACGGCCGTAGCCCCACGGGTCGTCGACCTCGATTTTCCTGCCGTACTTGGCCGTCTTCCAGATGTTGTAGAAGAACGGCAGCATCGACATGCCGAGCAGGAACGACGCGATGGTCGAGACCGTGTTCAGCGCGGTGAAGCCGTCGGCCGCCAGGTAGTCCGAGTAACGGCGCGGCATGCCCTCGGCACCCAGCCAGTGCTGGACCAGGAACGTGCCGTGGAAGCCGGCGAACAGCGTCCAGAAGGTGATCTTGCCGAGCCGTTCGTCGAGCATCTTGCCGGTGAACTTCGGCCACCAGAAGTGGAAGCCGGCGAACATCGCGAAGACGACCGTGCCGAACACCACGTAGTGGAAGTGCGCCACCACGAAGTACGAGTCCGAGACGTGGAAGTCCAGCGGCGGCGAGGCCAGGATGACACCCGTCAGACCGCCGAAGAGGAAGGTCACCAGGAAGCCCGCCGACCAGAGCATCGGTGTCTCGAAGCTCAGCGACCCCTTCCACATGGTGCCCAGCCAGTTGAAGAACTTCACACCGGTGGGGACCGCGATCAGGAAGGTCATGAACGAGAAGAACGGCAGCAGCACACCGCCCGTGACGTACATGTGGTGCGCCCACACCGTCACCGACAGGCCCGCGATCGCGATGGTCGCGCCGATCAGTCCCATGTAGCCGAAGATCGGCTTGCGGGAGAAGACCGGGATGATCTCGGAGACGATGCCGAAGAACGGCAGCGCGATGATGTACACCTCGGGGTGGCCGAAGAACCAGAACAGGTGCTGCCAGAGCAGCGCCCCGCCGTTGGCCGGGTCGAAGATGTGCGCCCCGAACTTGCGGTCCACCTCCAGCGCGAACAGCGCCGCCGCGAGCACCGGGAAGGCGAGCAGGACCAGCACACCGGTCAGCAGCACGTTCCAGGTGAAGATCGGCATGCGGAACATCGTCATGCCGGGAGCGCGCATGCAGATGATCGTGGTGATGAAGTTGACCGCACCGAGGATCGTGCCGAAGCCGGAGAACGCCAGACCCATGATCCACATGTCGGCGCCGACACCCGGCGAGCGGATGGCGTCCGACAGCGGGGAGTAGGCGAACCAGCCGAAGCTGGCGGCCCCGTCCGGGGTGAGGAAGCCGCCGACCGCGATGAGCGAGCCGAACAGGTAGAGCCAGTAGGCGAACATGTTCAGCCGCGGGAAGGCGACGTCGGGCGCGCCGATCTGGAGCGGCATGATCCAGTTCGCGAAGCCGGCGAACAGGGGCGTCGCGAACATCAGCAGCATGATCGTGCCGTGCATCGTGAACGCCTGGTTGAACTGCTCGTTCGACATGACCTGCAGGCCCGGCCGGGCCAGCTCGGCGCGCATGACGAGCGCCATCACGCCGCCGATGCAGAAGAACACGAACGACGTCACCAGATACAGCGTGCCGATCGTCTTGTGGTCGGTGGTGGTGAGCCACTTGACGACCACGTTGCCGGGCTGCTTGCGCCGGACCGGCTGCTCGCTCTCGTAGGAGCCCACAGACGCTGCGGCACCCTGGGGTTCATTGAGGATGCTCACAGGATGTTCGCCTCCCGGTTCTTCTCGTGGCTCGTCTGCTCGATGCCGGAGGGCACGTAACCGGTCTGCCCCTTCTCCGCGAGCTCCTGGAGGTGCTGCTCGTAGCGCTCGGGGGAGACGACCTTCACGTTGAACAGCATCCGGGCGTGGTCCACGCCGCAGAGCTCGGCGCACTTGCCGAGGAAGGTGCCCTCGCGGTTGGGGGTCACCTCGAAGGCGTTGGGGTGCCCCGGGATGACGTCCTGCTTCATCAGGAACGGCACCACCCAGAAGGAGTGGATGACGTCCCGCGAGGTCAGGACGAAGCGGACCCGCTTGCCCTCGGGCAGCCACAGGGTGGGGCCCGGGTTGTTGGTCTGCGGGTTCCGCGTGGAGGGGGTGCCGCAGTCGTTGACACCGCCGGCGTCGGCCGGGAAGGCCTCCTTGTAGCGGTCCGGGACCCCGTCGAGTTCCTTGGCGGTCCTGGCGTCGCCGGTGGAACCCTCGACGTTCTCGATGTAGTTGAAGCACCAGCTCCACTGGAAGCCGACGACGTTCACCGTGACGTCCGGCTTCGCCTGGAGCTTCATGAGCTCGGACTCGTCACGGGCCGTGAAGAAGAAGAAGACCGAGACGATGATGAGCGGAACCACGGTGTACAGCGCCTCGATGGGCATGTTGTACCGGGTCTGCGGAGGTACCTCGACCTTGGTGCGGCTGCGCCGGTGGAAGAAAGCACTCCACAGGATCAGACCCCACACCAGCACGCCGATGGCGAGCGCGGCGGCCCAGGACCCCTGCCAGAGGGAGAGGATCCGGGGAGCCTCTTCCGTGGTGGGGGTGGGCATACCAAGGCGAGGGAAGTCCTCCCACGTGCAACCGGTGGCGGTTGCCAGGACCAGGCCCGCGGTCAGTGCCTGCAGCAGCTTCCGCCGCATCGGGCGCCGCAGCTTGGGGGTACCTCCCACGCCCTTCAGGCAGTGGGGGAGGTCGGAGCCGTTGGGACTCACGTAGCGCCTTCCCGAGAGTCTCGCCCGCGCTGTACGGCTGCGGCCTGGCCTTCTCGCTGGTCGGTCGCCGCCCTGCGTCGGGCAGGGGTTTGGATGTTTATGCGGACCAAACCCTAGCCGACGCCTTCCGGGGGCTCGCGGGGAGGGGGGCATACGCGCCGCCCGTCACCCCGAAGGGGTGGGAAGGCGCGCCCAATGGCCGGGAGTGCGGCTTGTGCGCCGGTAACGGCCTGGCCCGGCAGGCACGGAGGGCTCCGGGGCGCGCACGCCCCCTCACCTTCCACACGCCCTGTCCTGCCCTCCCCCGCCCCTCCCGGCCGGGCCCGCGGCTTACCGTTGCCGTATGTCCTACTTCGACGCCGCGTCCGCCGCTCCGCTCCATCCCGTCGGCCGTCAGGCCCTGTTGGCCGCGCTGGACGAGGGGTGGGCCGATCCGGCACGGCTGTACCGGGAGGGCAGGCGGGCCCGGCTGCTGCTGGACGCGGCGCGCGAGGCGGTGGCGGAGGCGGTGGAGTGCCGTCCGGACGAGCTGGTGTTCACGCCGTCCGGCACGCGGGCGGTGCACGCCGGGATCGAGGGGGCGCTGGCCGGGCGCCGACGCGTGGGGCGCCACCTGATCGTGTCAGCGGTCGAACATTCCTCTGTCCTCCACGCAGCTGAGGTCCACGAGGCGCGGGGCGGTTCGGTCACCGAGGTCGGAGTGGACCGCACGGGTGCCGTGGCCCCGGACGCGTTCGCCGGGGCGCTGCGGCCGGACACCGCGCTGGCCTGTCTCCAGTCGGCCAATCACGAGGTGGGGACGGTGCAGCCGGTGGCCGAGGTGGCCGGGGCGTGCCGGGCTGCGGGTGTGCCGCTGCTGGTGGACGCGGCCCAGTCGCTGGGCTGGGGGCCGGTGGCGGGCGACTGGTCGCTGCTCACGGCGAGCGCCCACAAGTGGGGCGGCCCGCCGGGTGTAGGACTGCTCGTGGTGCGCAAGGGGACGCGGTTCGCCCCCCAGGGGCCGGCGGACGAACGGGAGTCGGGGCGGGCGGCCGGGTTCGAGAACATCCCGGCGGTGGTGGCCGCGGCGGCCTCGCTGCGGGCGGTGCGCGCCGAGGCGGCCGAGGAGGCGGCCCGTCTGCGGGAACTGACGGAGCGGATCCGGGCGCGGGTGCCGGCGCTGGTGCCGGAGGCGGAGGTGACCGGCGATCCAGAGCGGCGGCTGCCGGGGATCGTCACCTTCTCCTGCCTCTACGTCGACGGGGAGACGGTGCTGCACGAGCTGGACGCCGCCGGCTTCTCCGTGTCGTCGGGTTCGTCGTGCACGAGCAGCACGCTCACCCCGAGTCATGTGCTGAGGGCGATGGGGGTGCTGAGCGAGGGGAACGTCCGCGTCTCGCTGCCGCCGGGGACACCGGCCGAGGACGTCGAGCGGTTCCTGACGGTCCTGCCGGGGGTGGTGGCCGGGGTGCGGGAGAAGCTGGGCGCGCCGGTGACGGCCGGGGGCGTACGGGGCGCGGAGCGGGACGGCGAGGGGAGCGGCGCGGCCGCGGCCGCCGGCGCACTGGTCGTGGACGCGCTGGGCCGGCGGTGCCCGGTCCCGGTGATCGAGCTGGCCCGGGTGATCGGCGACGTGCCCGTGGGCGGCACGGTGCGGGTCCTCGCGGACGACGAGGCCGCCCGGCTGGACATCCCGGCGTGGTGCGAGATGCGGGGGCAGGAGTACGTGGGTGAGGAGCCGGCGGACCGAGGCTCGGCCCATGTGGTCCGCCGGGTCTCGTGAACGGCGGCACCGGTGCCCTCGGGACCCCGGAACCCTCGTGGGGAGGCTGTTGACGCGTCGGCCGGCCGACGCCGGCCGGCCCCGAGGCCGTGAGGGGGACGTCCGCCCCGGCGGCACACCGCCCGGGCGGACGTCCCGGTGGGACGGACGCGCCCCTCGTGGCCCGTCGCGGAATGCGCCGACAGCGTCCGCGGGAACACCGGCCCTCGAGGACCGGGGGCCGCGGGAACCCGGAACCTCGAGGACCGGTGGCCCCGGGGCCCGGTGACCCGCCGGAGGTCGTGCACCCCCGGTGGCTCAGGCCAGGTGCTTCTTCACCTCTGCCGCGGGCTCTTCGCCGTAGGCCCGGGCGAAGCGCTCCATGAAGTGGGCGCGGCTCAGCTCGTACT
This sequence comes from Streptomyces sp. NEAU-W12, assembly GCF_026242095.1. Lineage (NCBI taxonomy): Bacteria > Bacillati > Actinomycetota > Actinomycetes > Kitasatosporales > Streptomycetaceae > Streptomyces > Streptomyces sp. NEAU-W12. The sequence continues at coordinate 49,970 of NZ_JAPJDM010000002.1, read as the reverse complement.
CCTGGGTGCCGACGGTCTCGATGACCAGGGTGGCGAGCATGCAGCCGACCTGCGCGGCACGCTCCAGCGAGACACCCCAGGTCAGGCCGGACAGGAACCCGGCGCGGAAGGCGTCGCCCACTCCGGTCGGGTCCGCCTTGCGCTCCTCCTGGGCGCAGCCGACCTCGATGGGGTCCTCGCCCGCACGCTCGATGCGCACCCCGCGGGAGCCGAGGGTGGTGACCCGGTGGCCGACCTTGCCGAGGATCTCGGCGTCGGACCAGCCGGTCTTGCTCTCGATGAGCCCCTTCTCGTACTCGTTGGAGAAGAGGTAGGTCGCCCCGTCCAGCAGTATCCGGATCTCCTCCCCGTTCATCCGGGCGATCTGCTGGGAGAAGTCGGCGGCGAACGGGATGTTCCGGGTGCGGCACTCCTCGGTGTGCCGGAGCATGCCCTCCGGGTCGTCGGCGCCGATGAGGACCAGGTCGAGGCCGCCCACGCGGTCGGCGACGGCCTTCAGCTCGATCAGCCGGGCCTCGCTCATCGCGCCCGTGTAGAAGGAGCCGATCTGGTTGTGGTCGGCGTCCGTGGTGACCACGAAGCGGGCGGTGTGCAGCGTCTCGGAGATACGGACGGAGCCGGTGTCGACGCCGTGCCGCTCCAGCCAGGCCCGGTACTCGTCGAAGTCGAAGCCCGCGGCGCCGGCCAGGATCGGCCGGGTGCCGAGCTGCCCCATGCCGAAGGCGATGTTCGCGCCCACGCCGCCCCGGCGTACGTCGAGGTTGTCGACCAGGAAGGACAGCGAGACCGTGTGCAGCTGGTCCGCGACGAGCTGGTCGGCGAAGCGGCCGGGGAAGGTCATGAGGTGGTCGGTGGCGATGGAGCCGGTGACTGCGATGCGCACGGCGTGGACTCTCCTGAGGGAGGGGGATTGACGGTCCACGCTATCGGGTGGACGCCGCTCGTTGAAGACCGACAAAACTACCCGATAGTAGATCTTTCGTCGTGACCCGCGGCCTGCGTACGGTGCCGACATGACGAACCTCAAGGTCCATGCCCCCACTCAGGCCGACCTGGAAGGCGACCTGGCGTCGCTGCGCGGCGACTGCGCCCGGATGGCTCCCCGCTGGACGGCACCGGACCGGGGCTCCGCCCGCCCGGTCCCTCCGTCCCTGATCCACGGCGTGTCCGTGCCCTCGTCCTCCGCCCGGCTGCTGGACGCGATGTCCGAGTACGGGGACTGAACACCGGATTTCTCCGCGGCCGGACCGGCGCCCGGGGAACCGTGCGCTCCTCCGTTGCGTCCCATCGCTGTCCCCCGTAAAGGGGACGCGGGATACGACCCCTCAGCAGTCCGGGTGCGACCGGGCAGGGTCTTCAGGGACAGCTGTGCAGCCGAAGGAGCGATGCGGTGAACACCGAGCGACCCGACAACGACGACGCCGAGGCACGGGCCTTCGGCAGCGCGCGCGACACCGGGGGCGCTTCGGCCGACGGAGCGGACGCCCCGCGGGGCGTCCGCTCCCGGGACGCCGCCGCCGCGCCCGGCCCCGCCTCCGAAGCTCCCGCTGACGGGGCCGGGGAGCAGCGGGAGGGCGCCGAGGCGGAAGGCGGCCGGGCGCCGGGGGGCGGGCACGAAGGGGCCCCGGAGGCGGCAAACCCCCGTGCCACCCCCGGACAGGCCGAGGACACGACGACCGGCAGGACAGCCGGCGCGGCGACGGGGGACGCCGAAGGCGGGGGCCCGGAGAGCGGATCCGCGGCGGCCCCCCGAGGCCGGGGTGAGCATGCGGCACCCGAAGACCCCACGCCCGAAGCTCCGCCCGCCGGGGACGCGCAGGCCGGCTCCTCGCCCGCCGGCGCGTCCGCGGCGTCTACGCCGTCCGCGCCGAAACCTGTGGACACGGACGCGGGCGTACCCCGCGCGGAATCCGGGGCAGTGCGGGCGGACGCCTCCGGAACCCGGGCCGGGGAGACCGGTTCCGTACGCGCCGACGCCCACGCGTCGTCGGCCCCGGAGGGCGCGGGCGCGACCGCGTCCGAGGCGCCGGGGGCCGACGACGCCGAGGTCCCGACGCCGGATTCCGCAGCCGCCGCGAGCGATGCCGCGCAGGCCGGCGAAGCCGGGGACCAGACACCGAAGAGCACGCCCGGGAGGGCGCACGGCGGCGGGGCCGAGAGCCCGGAGGCCGGGGTGCCGGCCCCCGGAGGCTCACAGCCCGACGCCGCGAAGACGGACGGCGGCGCGGGCCGGGCCGCCGGGAGCGGGTCCGTGGAGGATGCCCCCCGGGGCGGGGGCGGGGCCGCGGTGGCCGAAGAACCGGAGGCCGGAGCCTCGGCCCCCGGGGTCTCCGGGCCCGACGCGCCCGCATCCGGAGGGGCGGCCGGGGAACGCGAGACCGGCACGGCCGGGGCCTCACCCGTACGGGCAGCCGGCGGCGACGGTCCGGTGCCGGGCGCGGACGAGGGACGTACCGGCGGGGGCCACGGTGCCGGCGCGGCCCCCGCCGGCGTACCCGGCGGCGACGGGCACGGAGCCGGGCGGCGGCGGTCGCCGGGGCTGGTGGCGGCGGTGGCCGCGGCGGTGCTGCTGGTCGGGGGCGGCGGGGCGTATCTCGCCGCCGGCGCCTCCGGCGGGCCGGACGGCGGGGGCACGGCTCCGGGGGCCGACGGGGAGGGCACTCCCCCGCCGCTCGCCCTCGACGCCTACCCCGGGGGCGGCGGGCACGGCATCGCGCCGGGTGAGCCCAACCCGTACGGCGCCGCCTACCGCGCCGACGGTCCTCTCCCCGACGGTCCCGACACGGCGCCGGTGTACCGCGCCCGGGGGCAGGTCACCGAGGCGCAGGTGGCCGGGCTCGCGGAGGCGCTCGGGATCGGCGGGAAGCCGGTGGCGGAGGGCGAGGCCTGGCGGATCGGCGGCAAGGACGGCAGTGGGCCCACCCTGCGGGTGGACCGCGGCGCCCCCGGCACCTGGACGTTCAGCCGGTACACGCCGGGCCCCGACGCCTGTACGGGCAAGGGCGGGGCGTGCAAGGCCCCGTCGGCCGGCGACGCCCCCGCGGTGAGCGAGGAGGCCGCGAAGAAGGCCGCCGCGCCCGTGCTGAAGGCGCTGGGCCAGGACGACGCGAAACTCGACGCCGGCCAGGTCACGGGCGTCAAGCGGGTGGTGAACGCGGAGCCGGAGGTCGGCGGTCTGCCGACGCACGGCTGGACGACCGGCGTGGTCGTCGGCGCCGGGGGCGAGGTGGTCGGCGGCAGCGGCCGGCTGTCGACGCCGGCGAAGGCGGACACGTACCCCGTGGTGGGCGCCGAAAAGGCGCTGGAACTGCTGAACACCGCACTCGGCGCCGGCGGGCGCGCGGAGATCGGCGGCTGTGCCACTCCCGTACCGCTGGAGGACGGCGACCGGCAGGAGCGGCAGGAGCCGTGCGTCACGGCGTCGCGCCTGCCCGCCGAGGACACGGTCGTGGTCGAGGGGGCGGTGTTCGGGCTGGCCGCGCACGCGGTGGACGGGCAGCAGGCGCTCGTGCCGTCCTGGCTGTTCGAGGTGCGGCCGACGGACGCGCAGGACGGCGGCACGGTGACGTATCCGGCGGTCGAGCCGGAATACCTCGCCCCGCGGGCGCGGTCCGGGGAATCGAGCACGGAACCGGCAAGGCCGGGGGACGGCGACCGGCCGACCTCGTCGCCGACGGCGCGCGAGGTGGCCGTCGAGGGCTACACCGCCGAGGGCGACGAGCTGACGGTGACCTTCACCGGCGGGGTGTGCGCCGACTACGCGGCGGCGGCGAGCGAGAGCGGCGGCCGGGTCACGGTCACCGTGACCGAGACGCCCTGGCCGGACGAGGTCTGCATCCTGATCGCCAAGCAGTACCAGCAGACGGTGCGGCTCGACGCGCCGCTGGGTGCCCGCGAGGTGGTGGACGCCGACGGTGAGCCGGTGCCGCTGCGCAAGGACGGCGCGCGGCTGCCCGCGCCGCCCTCGAAGGGGTGACGAGGGGCTGAAGGCCCAAAGGCGGCGGCCCCGTCCGGACGGGGCCGCCGCCTCCGTGGTGCCGGCGCGCCGCCCGGGAACGGGTCCCGGAGCGGAGTCGGGGACCGCTCAGCTGAAGGAGTCGCCGCAGGCGCAGGAGCCCGTGGCGTTCGGGTTGTCGATGGTGAAGCCCTGCTTCTCGATGGTGTCGACGAAGTCGATGGTGGCACCGCCCAGGTACGGGGCGCTCATCCGGTCGGTGACGACCTTGACGCCGTCGAAGTCCTTCTCCACGTCGCCGTCGAGGGAACGCTCGTCGAAGAAGAGCTGGTAGCGCAGGCCGGAGCAGCCGCCGGGCTGGACGGCGACGCGCAGGGCGAGGTCGTCACGGCCTTCCTGGTCGAGCAGCGCCTTGACCTTGGCCGCGGCGGCTTCGGTCACGATGATGCCGTCGGTGGCGGTGGTGGTCTCGTCCGATACGGACATCTACATCTCTCCCGGGTTGTACGGAGACTGCTTGCCGACGGTTGCAACCGACGGGGCCGCGGATTCATTCCGGGCCGGGAACGTGTTCTCTCGGCTCCGTCTTCATGCTCGCACACGCCCCGTCGAGCGGAAAACGGCCCGGGCGGGGAATGCGCGAGCCGCCGCCGGGATTCACGTCACATGGACGCTATGGCCGTCGTCAAACCGACGCGAGCCGGTTATGATAGATAGCGTCAATTCGACGAAAAGTCGAACCGGTGTCCCGCTTGTCCCGCCGGTCCGGTCCTCACGGGCCCGGCCGACCGCAGAACAGAAAGGGTGCGTGTCGTGACCACCGCCCAGACCCAGGAGCTCGACGTACAGCCGACGCCCCTCGCCCTGTTGCTCCTCGGCCGGGAGGCCGACCCGAGGAGCGAGCGCGGTGTGGAGTGTCCCGGCGACCTCCCCTCACCGTCCGACCCGGACCTGGTGGAGCGCGCCCGCGCCGCCAAGGAGAAGCTCGGGGACAAGGTCTTCGTGCTCGGCCACCACTACCAGCGCGACGAGGTCATCCAGTTCGCCGACGTCACGGGCGACTCGTTCAAGCTGGCCAGGGAGGCCGCCGCGCGCCCGCAGGCCGAGTACATCGTGTTCTGCGGTGTGCACTTCATGGCCGAGTCCGCGGACATCCTCACCGGCGACGACCAGAAGGTGGTCCTGCCGGATCTCGCGGCCGGCTGCTCCATGGCGGACATGGCCACCGCCGAGCAGGTCGCGGAGTGCTGGGACGTGCTGACCGAGGCCGGGATATCCGACCGGGTCGTACCCGTCTCGTACATGAACTCCTCCGCCGACATCAAGGCCTTCACCGGCAGGCACGGCGGCACCATCTGCACCTCCTCCAACGCGAAGCGCGCCCTCGACTGGGCCTTCCAGCAGGGCGAGCAGGTCCTCTTCCTCCCCGACCAGCACCTCGGCCGCAACACCGCGGTGCGGGACCTGGGGATGTCCCTGGAGGACTGCGTCGTCTACAACCCGCACAAGCCGAACGGCGGACTGACGGCGGACGAGCTGCGGGCCGCGAAGATGATCCTGTGGCGCGGCCACTGCTCGGTGCACGGCCGCTTCAGCCTGGACTCGGTCAACGACGTGCGCGAGCGCGTTCCGGGCGTCAACGTCCTGGTGCACCCCGAGTGCCGGCACGAGGTCGTGGCCGCGGCGGACCACGTCGGGTCGACCGAGTACATCATCAAGACGCTGGAGGCCGCCCCGGCCGGTTCCAGGTGGGCGATCGGCACGGAGCTGAACCTGGTGCGCCGGCTGGCGAACCGTTTCGCCCCCGAGGGCAAGGAGATCGTCTTCCTGGACAGGACGGTCTGCTTCTGCTCCACGATGAACCGCATCGACCTCCCCCACCTGGTGTGGGCCCTGGAGTCGCTGGCGGAGGGCAACCTGGTCAACCGCATCGAGGTGGACAAGGAGACCGAGGAGTTCGCCAAGCTGGCCCTGGAGCGGATGCTCGCACTGCCGTGACGCGCAGTGCGGTGACCGGCGCGGCCCCGGCCGCCCCCGCGGTTCCGGGGGGGCCGTCGCCGTTGTGCGGGGCGCGAGCAGGTCAGACCTGCGCCGGCTTCGGGTCGCCCGCGGGTCCGGCGGACCCACCGGGTTCCCCGGACGTCTCCGACGTCTTCGGCTCCTCGTCCGCCGTGCCCTTCTTCAGCGCCTTCTTCTTCGCGCGCCGCTCCTTGCGGAGCTCCAGCATCGCGTAGAGCGTCGGCACCAGGAGCAGGGTCAGCACCGTCGACGTGATCAGGCCGCCGATCACCACCACGGCCAGCGGCTGGGCGATGAAGCCGCCCTCACCGGTGACGCCGAGCGCCATCGGGAGCAGGGCGAAGATCGTCGCCAGGGCCGTCATGAGGATCGGGCGCAGCCGGTGCCGGCCGCCCTCGATCACGGCCTCGACGACGCCGTGGCCCTGGGCGCGGTACTGGTTGATCAGGTCGATCAGCACGATCGCGTTGGTGACCACGATGCCGGTCAGCATCAGCATGCCGATCATCGCCGGGACGCCCATCGGGGTGCCCGTGACGATCAGCAGGCCGATCGCGCCCGTCGCCGCGAAGGGGATGGACACCAGCAGGATCAGCGGCTGGGCGAGCGACCGGAAGGTGCCGACGAGCAGCATGAAGATGATCGCGATCGCCGCGAGCATCGCCAGGCCCAGGTTGGCGAACGCCTCGTCCTGGTCCTCGGACACACCGCCGATCTCGGCCGTCGCGCCCGCCGGGAGGGTGAGCGCGTCGATCTTCGTCTGGAGCTCGGCGCTGACCGCACCGGTGTTGTCACCGGTCGGGCGGGCGGTGACGGTGGCGGAGCGCTGGCCGTCGATCCGGGTCATGGACACCGGGCCGTCCTTCAGCTCGACGGTGGCGATGTCGCCCAGCTCCACCGGGCCCAGGCGCAGCTTCTTCAGCTCGGCCAGGGTGGTGGCCGGTTCGGCCGAGCGGATGACGACGTCGCGCTCGGTGTCGTCGAGGACCGCCTTGGCTGCCGGGGTTCCCCGGACCGCCTGGGCGACGGCCGCGCCGAGCGTCTGGCTGTTGAACCCGGCCGCGGCGGCACGGGAGGTGGCCTCCACGGAGATCCGCGGGACGCTCTGCGACAGGTCGCTGGTCACGTCCGTGACGTCGTCCAGCGAGGCCACGGCCTCCTGCACCTGGTCGGTCGCCTTGCGCAGCACCTGCGCGTCGGCCGCCTTGACGACGACGCTCAGGTCCTGGCTGGCGAATCCGTCGCCGCCCGCGATGGTGGTGGTGCCGATGCCGTCGAGTCCGGCGAGACCCTTCTCGAGGCGCTCCTGCACGTCCTCGGAGGACGCGGAGTCCTCCAGCATCACCTGGTAGCTGGCCTGGTTGGTGTCCGTGCCGCCGCCGAAGGCCGCCATGAAGCCGGACGAGCCGATGGTGACCTGGTGGTCCCTGACGCCCTCGGTGTCGCCGAGCAGCTTCTCGACCTTCCTGGCCTGCGCGTCGGTCGCCTCGAGGCTGGTGCCGGGCTCCAGCTCCTGACGGACCGTGAGGACCTGCTGCTCGCCCTGGTCGAAGAAGTTGGTCTTGAGCAGCGGGGTCATGCCGAACGTGCCGATCAGGACGACGACCGCGATGGCGATGCTGGCCAGCCTGCGCCGGGTGGCGAAGCGCAGGACGGAGACGTAGAACTTCTGGAGGCGGCTCTTCGCCTCCTTCTCCTCGGCCAGCCTGCGGGCTTCCTCGGCGTCCTCGGGGGTGCCCTTCGGGGGACGCAGGAACCAGTACGACAGGACGGGGACGACCGTCAGCGACACCAGCAGGGAGGCGAGCAGCGCCGCCGTGACGGTGATGCTGAAGGAGCCGAACAGCTCGCCCACCATGCCGCCGACCAGGCCGATCGGCAGGAAGACGGCGACGGTGGTGAACGTCGCGGACGTCACCGCGCCGGCCACCTCGCGGACGGCGCCCAGGATCGCCTCACGGCGCTCCTCACCGTAGCCGAGGTGCCGCTTGATGTTCTCCAGGACGACGATGGAGTCGTCCACGACCCGGCCGACCGCGATGGTCAGCGCGCCGAGGGTCAGCATGTTCAGCGACAGGTCGCGCGTCCACAGCACGATCAGCGCGAGCACGACGGACAGCGGGATGGACACCGCGGTGACGAGGGTCGAGCGGATCGAGGCGAGGAAGACCAGGATCACCAGGACCGCGAAGACCAGACCGAGGGTGCCCTCGGTGGTCAGGCCCTCGATGGCCTTGGCGACGGCCGGGCCCTGGTCGCTGACGACCGTGAGTTCGGCGCCCGAGCCGAGGGACTCGCGCAGGTCGGGCAGCTTCTCCTCGACGGCGTCCGAGATCGCGACGGCGCTGCCGTCGTGGTCCATGGTGACGACCACGGCGAGGCTGGGCTCGCCGTTGGTGCGGGTGAGGGAGTCGGTCCTGGCCTCCTGCTGCTCGACCTCGGCCACGGAGCCGAGGCGGACCGGCTTGCCCTCACCGGGCTGTCCGGGGACCATCAGGTCCTCGATCTGCTCGAGCGAGGTGTAGCCGCCGCCGACCTGGACGGTGCGGTTGGCGCCGTCCTCGTCGAAGGAGCCGGCCGGGACGGTCGCGCCGCCCGCCTGGAGGGCCTGGGTGAGCGCCTGCGCCGTGAGACCGGCGTCGGCGAGCTTGGCGTCGTCGGGGGTGACGGTGACCTGGAGGTCCCGGACGCCGTCCACGGTGACCTGGCCGACGCCGTCGATGCCCTCGAGCCCGGTGACCACGGTCCGGTCGAGCCGGTCGGCGAGGGCCTGCTGGTCCTCGTCGGAGGTGACGGCGAGGACCACGGTCGGGATGTCGTCGGTGCTGCCGGCGACGACCTGCGGGTCCACGTCGTCGGGAAGCAGGACGCGGGCCCGGTTGACGGCCTGCTGGACGTCGGCGACGAGCTGTTCGGTGTCGTTGCCGAAGTCGAAGGACGCCATGATCACGGCGTTGCCCTCGCTGGCCGTCGAGGTGACACCGGAGATGCCGTCGACGGCCTCCAGGTTGTTCTCGATGGGCTCGACGACCTGCTTCTCCACCACGTCCGGGGACGCGCCCTGGTAGGGGGCGATCACGGAGACCATGGGCAGTTCGATGGTGGGCAGCAGCTGCTGCTTGAGCTGAGGTATCGCGATCGCCCCGAACACGAGCGCGATGATCGACATGAGACCGATCAGCGCGCGTTGCGCGAGGCTGAATCTGGCCAGCCAGGACATGGGTTACGGATCTCTCTTCTGTGAGCGTCTGTGAACGTCTGTGAGCGGTCGGAAGTGCGGTCGCCGGCGCCGCCTGACACACGGTCACGGGCACGGGCGGGGCACGGCCGGACCGAGCCGGGTGCGCGCTCTACACAGTGGCGCATCGGTGGGGTCGATCCGTAGGCCCGAGGTCCCGTTCCTCCGGGCGCCGACTACTCCCGCCGCAGTACGCGCGGTCGCGTTCAGTCCGTCCTCGGGCGGACCAGACCGGACTCGTAGGCGGTCACGACCAGTTGGGCCCGGTCGCGGGCGCCGAGCTTGGACATGGCCCGGTTGACGTGTGTCTTGACGGTCAGCGGGCTGACCTCCAGTCGTTGGGCGATCTCGTCGTTGGAGTGGCCGCCGGCGACCTGGACCAGCACCTCGCGTTCCCGCACGGTCAGCGAGTCGAGCCGTCGGGCGCGGGCCGGGTCGCGGTCGGCGCCGTCGGCCGTGCCCTCCTGGGCGAGGAAACGGGCGATCAGGCCCTTGGTGGCGGCCGGGGACAGCAGCGCCTCGCCCTCGGCGGCGATCCGGATGGCGTTCAGCAGTTCGCCGGGTTCGGAGCCCTTGCCGAGGAAGCCGGAGGCGCCGGCCCGCAGCGACTGCACCACGTAGTCGTCGACCTCGAAGGTCGTCAGGATCACCACACGGACCCCGTCGAGTTCGGGGTCCGCGCTGATCAGGCGGGTGGCCGCGAGGCCGTCGGTGCCGGGCATCCGGATGTCCATCAGGACGATGTCCGCGCGCTGTTCGCGGGCCAGGCGGACCGCCTCGGCGCCGTCGGACGCCTCGCCCACCACCTCCATGTCCGGCTCGGAGTCGACGAGCACGCGGAAGGCGCTGCGCAGCAGGGCCTGGTCGTCGGCGAGCAGGACGCGGATGGTCACGGGTTCCCCCAGGAGTGCTGGTCACGGGCAGCCGTCCCGCGCTGCGGACGGGTCACGAGCCGCCCCGGGCCGCGGACGTGCGGGACTCGACGGGCAGGATCGCATGGACGCGGAAGCCTCCGCCGTAGCGGGGGCCGGTGGTGAGGGTGCCACGCAGGGCGGTGACGCGTTCCCGCATCCCGAGCAGGCCGTGGCCGCCGCCGTCGCCGTTCGCGGCGGAGGTGGCGGAGGCGGAGACGCCGGAGGCGTCGGGGTGAACCGCGCCGGTGCCGTCGTCGAGGACGGTGACCTCGAGGTGCGGGCCCACCCGGACGACGCTGACCTCCGCCTTCGCCTCGGCGCCGGCGTGTTTCTGGACGTTGGTGAGAGCCTCCTGGACGACCCGGTAGGCGGCCAGGTCGACGGCGGCGGGCAGCGCGGGGGCGTGGTCCGGGCCCTGGTCCTCGCGGGCGACCAGGACGCGCAGGCCGGCGCTGCGGAAGGTGCCGGCGAGTTCGTCGAGACGGTCGAGGCCGGGGGCGGGCTCGGTGGGGGCCTCGGGGTCGCCGGACTGGCGCAGCAGGCCGACGGTGGCCCGTAGTTCGCCGAGCGCCGAGCGGCTGGCCTCGCGTACGTGGGCGAGGGCCTCCTTGGCCTGGTCGGGCCGCTTGTCCATGACATGGGCGGCGACCCCGGCCTGGACGTTGACCAACGCGATGTGGTGGGCGACGATGTCGTGCAGATCGCGGGCGATGCGCAGGCGTTCCTCGGCGACGCGGCGGCGGGCCTCCTCCTCCCGGGTGCGTTCGGCCCGCTCGGCACGTTCCCTGATGGCCTGGACGAAGGCGCGGCGGCTGCGGACGGCGTCCCCGGCGGTGGCGCCGATCCCGGTCCAGGCGAAGATCCCCAGGTTCTCCTGGGCGTACCAGGGCAGCGGGCCGGCGATCATGGCGGCAGCGGTGAGGACGGTCATGGTGAGCAGGCCGGCCCGCCAGCTGGTGGGGCGGTCGGTGGTGGAGGCGACGGTGTAGAGCGCGACGACCACGCACATCGCGACCGGGGCGCGGGGGTCGCCGGTGACGGACTCCACCAGGGAGGCGCCACCGGTGAAGCCGAGGACCGCGCGGGGCGCGCGGCGCCGGAAGGAGAGCGCGGCGCCGGCGAGCACCATCAGGACCAGGCTGAGCAGGTCCGGGGCGCGCAGCGTCCAGGTGACGCCGTCAGGGCCGTGCGGGTCGACGAGGGAGCCGGCCAGCATGCACGCCAGGACGCCCGCGGCCAGGGCCGCGTCCAGAGCGAAGGGGTGCGCGCGCAGCCGGCACCGGGCCCGCTGGAAGGTGCTCACAGCCGTTCACCGTACGGCGTCGCGGAGGCGTACGGGGGACGTACGGATGCGGGAGGTACCGATGGGGACGGTACGGATGCGGGCGGCCTGGCGGGCCGGGGTGTCATGTGCCGGGGATCAGGCCGTCGTCGCCGAGCAGCTCCCGGACCTCCTCGATGGTCGCGTCCGGGGAGGGGAGGATGAGGTCGGAGGGTTCCAGCGCGTCGACCGGCAGCGGTTCGCCGAGCTCGTGGACCCTGTTCAGCAGGGCGGTGAGGGTGCGGCGGAAGCCGGGGCCGTCGCCGTTGTCCATCTCGACGAGGAGTTCCTCGTCGAGTTTGTCCAGCTCGGCGAGGTGACTCTCGGCCAGAGCCACCTGCCCCTCCCCCATGATCCGTACGATCATGTCGGCCTCCTGGGCACCCGCGCGGGGGCCTCACTCGTCATCGGCACGGGCCGGTGTCCCGTGCGGCGGTCACTGCTTGTCGAACCTCGGGGTGTCCTGCGGCTGCTGCGACCGGGACTGCTCGCTGCCGCCCTCGATGGCCTGCTTCTCCGTGGAGGAGCCTCCGGCCAGCTCGGCCTTCATGCGCTGCAGTTCCAGCTCCACATCCGTACCACCGGAGAGCCGGTCCAGCTCGGCCTGGATGTCGTCCTTGCGCATGCCGGACTGGTCGTCGAGGGCACCGGAGGCGAGCAGCTCGTCGATGGCGCCGGCCCGCGCCTGGAGCTGGGCGGTCTTGTCCTCGGCCCGCTGGATCGCCAGCCCGACGTCGCCCATCTCCTCGGAGATGCCGGAGAAGGCCTCCCCGATCCGGGTCTGCGCCTGCGCCGCCGTGTACGTGGCCTTGATGGTCTCCTTCTTCGTACGGAAGGCGTCGACCTTGGCCTGGAGCCGCTGGGCCGCGAGGGTGAGCTTCTCCTCCTCGCCCTGGAGCGTCGCGTGCTGCGTCTCCAGGTCCGTCACCTGCTGCTGGAGGGCGGCGCGGCGGGAGAGGGCCTCGCGGGCGAGGTCCTCACGGCCCAGCGCCAGCGCCTTGCGGCCCTGGTCCTCGAGCTTGGAGGACTGGGACTGCAGCTGGTTGAGCTGGAGCTCCAGGCGCTTGCGGCTGGTCGCCACGTCGGCGACGCCCCGACGGACCTTCTGGAGCAGCTCCAGCTGTTTCTGGTACGAGTAATCGAGGGTCTCGCGCGGATCCTCGGCCCGGTCCAGGGCCTTGTTCGCCTTCGCGCGGAAGATCATCCCCATACGCTTCATGACACCGCTCATGGGCTTCGCGCGCCCCCTTCTGACGGACTCCGGCTCACACTTCTGCGACAGAACCCACAGTACGGGCCCTGCATCCATTACCGCACTGTCCGGGGGCGGATGTGCTCATCCCCAAGGACGACTGCGCCTCCTCCCGGTCCGGCGCAGGGAGTAGGTGATCCCCGGGTGCCGGCGGACAACGCACCCAAGTCGCGCACAACGCCCCTTCCGTACTTCTGCAGACGCGTGGTGTTGCCGGATCGTTCCCCCCGGGGCTGGGGTCCAACCCCGTACACCCCGTACCCTTGGGTTTTGTGTTCCGTAGCCGTGCCAAGGAAGAGAAGGCCCACGCCGACAAGGCGACGGTGACCGACTCCACTCAGACCCGCCACCCGGAGGCCCCGAAGGGCCGCCCCACGCCCAAGCGCAGCCAGGCGCAGACCCAGCGGCGCAGCGTGGCCAATACGTCGATGACGCGCAAGGAGGCCGCCAAGCGGCAGCGTGACGAGCGCCGGGCCGCGATGGAGCGCCAGCGCCAGGCGCTGGCCAGCGGCGACGAGCGCTACCTGCCCGCCCGCGACAAGGGGCCGGTGCGCCGGTTCGCGCGCGACTACGTCGACTCGCGGTTCAACATCGCGGAGTACTTCCTGCCGATGGCGGTGATCATCCTGGTGCTGAGCATGATCCGGGTGCCCCAACTGCAGAACGTGGCGCTGCTGCTGTGGCTCGTCGTGATCGTGCTGATCGTGCTCGACTCCCTCGTGACCGGCTTCCGGCTGAAGAAGCGGCTGGCCGAGCGCTTCCCCGACGACAAGCGCCGCGGCGCCGTCGCCTACGCGCTGATGCGCTCGCTGCAGATGCGCCGGCTGCGCCTGCCCAAGCCCCAGGTCAAGCGCGGGGAACGGCCCTGAGCACCACGCCGTTCGCCGACGGCGCGGCGCCCGCCGCGGTGCCCGCGCAGGTCCCGCCCTCCGCTCCGGGGGTGAACGGGGCGGCCGGGCCGCCCGGGAGCCTGCGGGAGGTCGTGCAGCAGGAGCTGTTGGCCCGGCAGCTCGACGAACAGATAGTGGGGCGGTTTCCGGTCGGACGGCGGCTGCGCGTGCTGGATGTCGGCATGGGCCGGGGCCCGCAGTCGCTGCGCCTGGCGCGGGCGGGCCACCAGGTGACCGGTCTGGAGCGGGACGCGCAGCTGATCGCCGCCGCGCGCGCGGTGCTCGCCGGGGAGCCCGAGGGCATCCGCGAGCGGGTGCGGATCATCGAGGGCGACGGCCGGGACACCGGGGTGCACTTCCTGCCGGGCAGCTTCGACGTGGTGCTCTGCCACGGCGTGCTCATGTACGTGGCGGAGCCGGACCCGCTGGTGGCGGGGCTGGCCCGGATGCTCGCTCCCGGCGGCCTGCTGTCGCTCCTGGTGCGCAACGGCGACGCGCCGGCGATGCGGTCCGGTCTGCGCGGCGACTGGGCCGGGGCGCTGACCGCGTTCGACTCGGCGTGCCACATGGACGGCTCGGGGCTCGAGGTGCGGGCCGACCGGCTGACGGACCTGACGGCTACCCTCGCGGGGCTCGGTGCGCCGCTGCACACCTGGTACGGGGTCCGGGTCTTCACGGACACGGCGGTGGACGGAGCCCGGGTCGCGCACACCCCCGGCTGTCCCGACGACCTGGCGGCGCTCCTCGCGGTCGAGGAGCGGGCCGGCCGGACGGACCCCTACCGCGGGGTGGCGTCGCTGCTCCACCTGTGCGGCGTACGGGGCTGAGCGGCCGGGGGACGGGCGGGGGCCGGAGCCCTCGCCCGGAGAGCCGCGTCGCCCTCGCCCGGGTTCTCACGTCCGGGTTCTCATGCCCGTGGGTTCACGCCTCTTCCGCGTGCAGGCTCATCGGCCCGTAGATCTCCGTGGTGTCCTCCAGCAGCCGCACCTGGTCGGCGCCGCCCTCCGCCAGGGCCTTCCAGTTCTCCCCGATCCAGGACTCGGCGTCCCCCTGCGTGGTGAAGTCCTCCGGGGTCACCGCGGGCTCGACCTGCGTCCCGTCGGCCTTCTCGAACCGCCACGTCCATGCCGCCATGTACGCCTCCGTGGGTATGAGCACCTGCACGACAGGAGCCGGATCACGGTCCGGCTCCTGGAGCAGAGCCTAGAGCCTGTCCGGCGGATGATTCGGTGGATCATCGGTGACAGTGCCCGGTCGGGCGCGCAGGAGGCGTGGGGAGGGGCGAAAATCGGGTCCGTGGAACTCACTCTGCTCGGCACCGGTGCCCCCGCGGGCCTGCCCCGCCCCGACTGTCCCTGCGCCGCCTGCGCGTTGGCCGCCGGTCCGTACGCGCGCGCGGCGACCTCGCTGCTCGTGGACGGCTCGCTGCTGCTGGACCTGATGCCGGGTGTGGCGTTCGCCGCCGCCCGCGCGGGGCGTTCGCTGGGCGGTGTGCGCCAGGTGCTGCTCTCCCATCCGCACGACGGCCCCGCGGTCGAGGTGCCGGCCGGGCTGCCGCAGCCCGGCCGGGTGCCGGACGGGCGGGAGCTGGCGCTGCTGACGGGCCATCGGGTGCGCGCGATGGCGCTGGACGCGCCGGGCACCGGGTACGCGGTGACCGGTCCGGACGGGCAGCGGCTGCTGTACCTGCCGCCGGGCACGGCGCCGGCCGGTCTGGAGGAGCCGGCCGAACCGTACGCCATGGTGCTGCTGGACGTCGTGGGGCGTCCGGACGCGCTGGCGCGGCTGCGGGCGGTGGGCGCGGTGGGCGCGACGACGGACGTGGTCGCCGTACACCTCGACCACGACGTGCCGCCGGGTGCGGAGGAGCGGCGCCGGCTCGCGGCGGCCGGGGTGCGCGCCGTACCGGACGGGACCACGCTGGAGGTGGGTGCCTACGAGGACGTGCCCGACCTGCCGCGCCGGACGCTGGTCCTGGGCGGGGCGCGGTCCGGCAAGTCGGTGGAGGCCGAGCGCCGGCTGGAGTCCCTGCCCCGGGTGCTGTACGTGGCGACCGGCGGGTCCCGCAACGGGGACACCGAGTGGGCGGCCCGGGTGTCGGCGCACCAGGAGCGGCGGCCGGGGTCGTGGCGGACCGTGGAGACCTGCGATCTGGTGCCGCTGCTGGGGGTCGACGGGCCGCCGCTGCTGGTGGACTGCCTGTCGCTGTGGCTGACGGACGCCATGGACTCCGTGGGGGCGTGGGACGACGCCCAGTGGGCCGACGGCGGGGAACGGGCGCTCAGGGAGCGGGTGCGTGAGCTGACGGACGCGGTGCGCGCGACCCGGCGGACCGTGGTCGCCGTGTCCAACGAGGTGGGCTCGGGCATCGTCCCCGCCACCGCGTCCGGCCGCCGGTACCGGGACGAACTCGGGCGGCTGAACGCGGCGTTCGCGCAGGAGTGCGAGCAGGTGCTGCTGGTGGTGGCGGGCCAGGCGCTGGTGCTCCGGGGGTGAGCCACGAGGGCCGGAGCCTGAAAAGGGCCGGGGGCGGGGTCAGTTCGGCGGCTTCGCCGGCTTGCGCGCGACGATCCGGTACGCGTTGGCGAACGGGGTGTGCCGCAGGACGGGCGCCAGCGCCAGGTCCGCCAGCGCCGCGACGGCGACCAGCGGGGCGCCGGCGCGCAGCAGTACGGCGCGTGCCTGCTGCTGGAACGGGGTCGGCGGGATCGCGCGCCAGGGGGTGTCCGGGGCGGGCAGGGCGTGGGAGAGGGCCAGCGCGGCGGCGCCGGCCAGGTCGTACGGAACGTACACGGGACGGTGCTTGGCGCCGGCTCCGGTGGGCCCGGATCCACCGGAGCCTGTGGTGACGATCGTGCAGCCGAGCGACTCCAGTTCGGCCCGGAGGTTGCGCGGGGGCAGCAGATGCAGCCGCCGGGGCTGGTCGTAGGACAGCCACCGGCTGCCGAACAGGGCGGCGAACGCGCTGCCGGGGTCCAGGGTCTCGATGAGCAGATGGCCGCCGGGGCGCAGGGCGTCCAGGGCGGCGTGGAGTTCGGCCCGCGGGTCGGTGGTGTGTTCGAGGTGGTGCAGCAGGCTGACGACGTCGTAGCGGGCCGCCACCCGGGCCCGCACCTTCGGGTCCGTCAGCGCGCCGATGTGGGCCTCCTCGACACGGCCGAGGACGCGGGCGCGTTCGACGCGCGCGGTGAGGTCGGTGCCGTCGAAGGCGGTGTACGGGAAGAACTCCCGCGCGGTGTCCGGGAAGCGGGCGTGTCCGGTGCCGACGTCCAGCCAGCTCTCCGGTTCACCGAAGCGCAGCATCGCGCGGGCCGTGGCCCGGCGGCGGCGCGGGGCGTCGCGCAGCGCGAGGACGGCGTCGGTGACGGCGTCCCGGGGGGCCCCGCGCAGCGCCCGCCGGTGGAAGGCCAGACCCTCGGCGGTGAGGCGGGGGTTCTGGAAGGTGTGCCCGCAGTCCCGGCACGCGTCGACGGTGAACCGGCCCGGCCGGTGTCGCCGCAGGTCGCCGGTGCGCAGCCGGTTGCACAGCCGCGCCGAGCCGCACCAGGGGCAGTCCGCGCGGCGCGCCTCGTGCACCCGTACGGAGGCGGCCTGCTGTGCGGGAACGACCGGGGCACCGGGGGCGACGGGCGGTGGGGCGGCGGGCGGCGGGGCGGCGGGTGCGTCGGGGGCGTCGGGCACGGACATGGGCGGCTCCGGGTGAGGGGGCGGGCGGGGAGGGTTCGAAGGGCCAGGTGATGACATTCCCTTGCAAAACGTTACGGATCGGATGGCGATCCCGGGCGCAATGACGCCGGGGTGGCGTCGTCCGGCGGGCGGGATGCCGGCGGCGCGGCCCGGGTGACGCCGGCGACGGGCCCCGGGGCTCCGGCGTGTTCGATCCGGGCCGGTACTGTTCGGCGAATGAGCGCGCTGAATCTCGACGACTTCACCGATCTGATCGAGCGTCCGGACGGCGGGGTACGCCGTGACGCGGAGGCTCGCCGCGAGCGCCAGATCGTGCCGCCCGGGGCGCTGGGCCGTCTCGACGAGCTGGGTGAGTGGCTGGCCGCCGCGCAGTCCGCGGTGCCGGTGCGGCCGGTCGAACGGCCGCGGGTCGTCCTCTTCGCCGGAGATCACGGGGTCGCCCGGCTGGGGGTCTCGGCGCGGCCCGCGGGCAGTGCCGGGGAACGGGTGCGCGAGGTGCTGGAGGGCGGCCGCCCGGTGTCCGTGCTGGCCCGGCGGCTCGGGGTGCCGGTGCGGGTGGTCGACATGGCCCTGGACTGCGAACCGGACGCCCTGCCCGAGGACGTCGTACGGCACCGGGTGCGGCGCGGCAGCGGACGGATCGACGTCGAGGACGCGCTGACACCGGAGGAGGCCGAGGCGGCGTTCCGGGCCGGGGTCGCGGTGGCCGACGAGGAGGCCGACTCCGGTACGGATCTGGTGGTGCTCGGCGATGTGAGCGTGGGCGGCACCACGGCGGCGGGCGTGCTGGTGGGCGCGCTGTGCGGGACGGACGCGTCCGTGGTCACCGGGCGCGGTGGCGTGGCGATCGACGACCTGGCCTGGATGCGCAAGTGCGCGGCGATCCGCGACGCGCTGCGGCGGGCCCGGCCGGTGCTCGGCGACCAGTTGCGGCTGCTGGCGACGGTGGGCGGGGCCGACCTCACCGCGATGACGGGCTTCCTGCTGCAGGCCGCGGTACGGAAGATGCCGGTCGTGCTCGACGGGGTCGTGACGGCGTCGTGCGCGCTGGTGGCGCAGCGGATCGCGTTCCGGGCGCCGGACTGGTGGCTGGCCTCGCACGACAGCGGTGAGCCGGGCCAGGCGAAGGCGCTGGACCGGATGGCGCTGGAGCCTCTCCTCGCCCACGGCGTCACCGTGGGCGAGGCCACCGGCGGCCTCCTGGCCCTCCCCCTGGTCCAGGCTGCGGCCGCCCTGGCCGCGGAACTCCCGGAACACCCCGAGGAGTCGAAGGCCTCAGGGCCCCCGGACGTCTCGACACCCTCGGGCAGTCCGGCCGAAGCGGACCGGCCCGGGCAGTCGGAGACGTCGGGAACGCCGGAGACCTCGGGAACGCCGGCGCCCTCACAGCCGTCGGCGGCCGACGGGCAGCCGACGACCGACGGGCAGCCGGAGCCGGCCCCGACGCCGAAGCCCGAGTAGCCCCACACCCCCCACCCGAGCGATCGCCCGGAGCAACACCCCGCCGCGTCACCCGCGCCCGACGCGGCGGGGCACGAGCCCTGCCCCGCACCGGACGCGGCGAGCCGACCGCCAGGGTGGCAGGCGCCCTTCCGCCGGGCACTCGCCGGCCCCGGCAGCGACCCCGGCGGCAGCCCCGGCACCGCGGACGCCGCGCCGGTGCCGGGGGCGCAGCCGGCTTCGCCCCCGGGGGACGTCCCGGGCGGCCCGCGCCCTCACCGGACGGAGGGCCGCGCCGGGAGCAAGCTCCCGGCCCGTCAGCCGCGTTCGAGCGGTGGGGGCGGGTCCGGGTCGGGTGTGCCGCCGATCCAGTCCTGAAGGGTGCGGCGGGGCCCCGACCAGCGGAGGTCGTGGTGGTAGGCGCGCAGGACGGCCCGGGCGCGGGCGCGATGCCTGTGCCGGTAGAAGCGTCTCGCCCAGGGCGAGCCGGGACGGGCCAGACGCAGCGCGCCGATCACGGCGACGAGGGGCACGATCACGCCGAACACGGCGAGCCTCGTCTTGCCCTTGCTCAGGGCGATGAGTGAGAAGAGGAAGTTGACCGCGACGTTCAGGGCGACGCCCGCGCGGTTCTGGAGTTCGTCCTCGCTCAGGTCGTCGACGCCGAACGGCGAGAAACCGGACAGCACCAGCCCGACCATCGCGGCGGTGAGGACGACCACCTCGACGCTCTGCCGGCCCGCCTCGGTCCAGTAGACGTCGTCGAGGTGCAGGATCAGCGCGAACTCGTCCAGGACGAGACCGGCGCCGACGCCGAAGACGACCGCGCTGAGCGCGGACCCGAAGCCGTGCCGGCCGCCCGCCACCGCGCCGAAGCCGCCGACGACGGTGAGGATCACGCCGGGCACGACGTGGTGGATGTGCAGACCCCCCGCCTTCACGTTGCCGAAGGGGCCCCTGCCGGCCCGGATCAGCCGGGTGACGGTCCGGGTGATCACGAAGGTGAGGACGAAGGCGGTGAGGGCGAGGAGCAGCGGCAGCTTCCCCGGCTCGATGATGTTCCGCTGCAGCCAATGTCCCATAAGCGCACTTTATCCATGGCTGCCCGGGGCGCCCCGCCGGCCACCGGGTACCCTGCGCCGGTGTCCGCACCTTTCCCGGCCTCGCTGTCCGACGGTCTCCGCTTCGCTTTCGGCACCCTGACCGTGCTCCCGGTCCGGGTGGCCCGCTGGGACCGCCCGGCCGCGCGCGGCGGCATGCTGTGCGCCCCGCTCGCCGGGCTGGTGGTGGGCGCCGCGGCAGCCGCCGCCGGGCTCCTGCTGCTGCTCCTCGGCGCGGGCGCGCCCCTCGCCGCCGTCGCCACCGTCGCCGTACCCGCCGTGCTCACGCGAGGGCTGCACCTCGACGGGCTGGCCGACGTCGCGGACGGGCTCGGCAGCGGCAAGCCGGCCGAGGACGCGCTGCGGATCATGAAGCAGTCGGACATCGGCCCGTTCGGCGTACTCACCCTCGTCCTCGTACTGCTGGCCCAGGTGGCCGCACTGGCCCGGGCGTACGACGGCTCCTGGACCCGGGGTGCGCTCGCCGCCGTGGTCGCGGCGGTCGCGGCCCGGCTCGTCCTCACCCTCGCCGCCCGGACCGGGGTGCCGCCCGCCCGCCCGGAAGGGCTGGGCGCCGCGGTCGCCGGGGTCGTGCCGCGGCCGGGGGCGACGGCCGTCGCGCTCGCGGTGACCGGCGCGGCGGCGGCCGGGGGCGCCCTCCTCGGCGCGGACGGCGCCGTCCGCGGCGTCCTCGCGGTACTGCTGTCGGCCGCGGTCGCGGAACTCCTCCTGCGGCACTGCGTACGCCGCTTCGGCGGGGTCACCGGCGATGTGTTCGGCGCGCTGACGGAGACCGCGGCGACGACCGCCCTCGTCGTCGCGGCGCTGGGCTGAGCGGCCCCCGCCGGACCCCCGGCGCGCCCGGCACCGGCCTCAGCAGGCCTGCCTCCAGACCCCCAGTTCGTACTTCTTCAGCAGGGAACTCAGCTTCAGCCGCCGGGAGTCGGCGCAGAAGCGGTCGGTGGGCAGTTCGTACTCGGCGTGGAAGACGGCCTTGCCGGCCTCGACGAACGGGGTGAGCCGCGCGCACTCGCCGTACTGGGCGCACTGCTCGTTGACCGCGAAGTCGTAGTCGCCGACCAGCTGCGGGATCTGGTCCAGGTCGTTCTTCAGGCCGACGGCCAGGCCGCGTTCGTGGGCGAGCCGGGCGATCAGGCGGTTGTAGCGGAGCTGGTGGGCGGCGGTGAGCGGGAACCCGGTGCGGTTGCGGTAGCCGTCCATGTTGTCCGGCTCCACCGCGTCGAAGCCCTTGTCGCGGCACATGTCGAACCGCTCGGCCATGATCGGTTCCAGGACGTCGGTACGCCGGATGTCGAGCCAGCGCTCGCCCTCCCAGCCGTTGCCGCGGCCGATCACCTCGTCGGGGAAGTCCCCGGCGTCGGGGCGGAAGTCCTCCCAGGCCCCCGTGGACAGGTAGCAGATGACCTTGCGGCCGTCGCGGTGCAGCCGCGCGACCGTGTCCCCGGAGTGGTCGAACCCGTCGATGTCGTAGACCGGCACGTCGACCGAGGTGTCGAGGCGCCCGCTGAGCTGCCACTGCCAGCCGGTACCGGGACGCGGCTGCCAGCGTGAACCGGGGTCCCCGGTCCGCCCGGAGCCCCCGTCGGCGCCGGCGGGGGCTCCGGAGCCGGTGCAGCCCGCGAGCAGCAGCGCGCACAGAGCGAGAGCGAGGGTGAGAGCGAAGGGCGTGCCGGGCGGTCCTGCGTGTCGTCTCATGGGTCTCGTCTCAGAGGTCGTGTCTCGGGGCGGTGGCTCGGGGCGGTGGCTCGGGGCGGCGTCTCGGGGTGTTCCGCCGTCGTCCGGCGGTCCGCGGCCGGGTCCCGGAGACGGCCGCCACATCACCGATCGATAAAGACCCGCGTGAGGGAGTGGACACGCAGACGCGCGTAGTCTCGTCCGGAGTGTCGCCGTACCGGGGAAGGCCCCGCCGAGACCGTACCGTCAGGTCGCCGTTAGGGTCGGCGCCGGGTTCGGTCGACCCACACCTTTCGGCCACAGCAACTTCACATCGGAAGCGAGAAATCACCACCGTGACTGCTCTCACTCTCAGCACCGCCGCGTTGCCCGGCCTGCGGGCCGACGCGATCGTGATCGGTGTCGCCAAGGGCACTGCGTCCGCGGCCGGTGGCCCGGTCGTCGTACCGGGCGCCGAAGCCGTGGACAAGGCCTACGACGGCAGGCTCACCGGCGTCCTGGAGACCCTCGGCGCGTCCGGCGCCGAGGGTGAGGTGACGAAGCTCCCCGCGCCGACCGGCTTCAAGACGCCGCTCGTGGTCGCGGTGGGCCTGGGCACCCAGCCCGAGAAGGACGCCGCTCCCGACACCGAGGCACTGCGCCGGGCGGCCGGCGTGGCCGCCCGCGCCCTGTCCGGCTCCAAGAAGGCCGTCTTCGCCCTCCCGATGACGGACGCCGCCGACGCCGGCGCGGTCGCCGAGGGCGCGCTGCTCGGCGCGTACTCCTTCGACGCCTACAAGAACACCTCCGACAACGGCGGCAAGGGCAGGAAGAAGGCCCGCAAGGCGCCGCTCGCCGAGGTCGTGCTGGCCGGCGTGCCGTCCCGCGACAAGGCCTTCAAGGCGGCCGTCGCACGGGCCACCACGGTGGCCGAGGAGCTCAACCGGGCCCGTGACCTGGTCAACACCCCGCCCAACGACCTCGATCCCGAGGCCTTCGCCGCCGTCGCCCAGGCCGCGGCCAAGGAGCACGGCATCAAGGTGCAGGTGCTCGACGAGAAGGCGCTGGCCAAGGGCGGCCACGGCGGCATCCTCGGGGTGGGTGCCGGCTCGGCGTCGGGTCCGCGGCTGGTGAAGCTGTCGTACACCTCCGCGAAGGCGAAGAAGCACCTCGCCTTCGTCGGCAAGGGCATCACGTACGACTCGGGCGGCATCTCGCTGAAGCCGGCCGGGCACAACGAGACGATGAAGTGCGACATGAGCGGTGCCGCCGCCGTGTTCGCGGCGGTCGTCGCCGCCGCCCGCCTCGGCCTCGCGGTCAACGTCACCGGCTGGCTGGCGCTGGCCGAGAACATGCCGTCGGGTTCCGCCACCCGCCCGGGTGACGTGCTGCGCATGTACAGCGGCAAGACGGTCGAGGTGCTCAACACCGACGCCGAGGGCCGTCTGGTCCTCGCGGACGCGCTGTGGGCCGCCTCGGAGGAGGAGCCGGACGCGATCGTGGACGTGGCGACGCTGACCGGCGCGATGGTCCTGGCGCTGGGCAACCGCACCTTCGGCATCATGGCGAACGACGACACCTTCCGCGCCGCGGTGCTGGAGGCCGCCGAGGAGGCCGGCGAGCCCGCCTGGCCGATGCCGCTGCCGGAGCACCTGCGCAAGGGGATGGATTCGGCCACTGCCGACATCGCGAACATGGGCGAGCGGATGGGCGGCGGGCTGGTCGCCGGTCTCTTCCTGCGCGAGTTCGTCGGCGAGGGCATCACCTGGGCCCACCTCGACATCGCGGGGCCGGCTTTCAACGAGGGCGGCCCCTTCGGGTACACGCCCAAGGGCGGTACGGGCTCGGCGGTACGGACGCTGGTCCGCCTCGCGGAGCAGACGGCGGCCGGCGAACTGGGCTGAGCCGTCCGGTCCGGTCGCCGGCGGGCCCCGTGCCCGCGCGGACGCCGTGGGCGAAGCGGCCGGCCCACATCGGCCGGGCCCCAAGGACACGACGGGGACGTTCGTCCCGGCGGCACGCCGCCCGGGCGGCGGTCCGGCGGGGCGAGCGCGCCCCTCGTGGCCCGTCACGGAACGCGCCGGCAGTGTCCCGAGCGGGGCGGGGCCCCGCCGTCACGCGCGGGTCCCCCCGGGCCGGCCCGTCCAGGCCGGCCCGGGTGCTTCGGGGGCGTGTCGTGCCGGGCCTCGCACGTGCTCACCACGCCTGCGGCGGGCGGACGTTCGAACGTGGGGCGTCTCACACCGCCGCCCCGCGTCTCGTTCCGCGTCGACAAGTGCGAGGATAGGGCTCGGCAGGACAGGGCCCCACCGAAGGGCCGAAGGCAAAAGAGCGGCCGGACACCAGCCGCCGACCGGTCACTGGAGACCGGCGTGGCGCACATGCATGGAGGACGTGACGTGGCGAACGACGCCAGCACTGTTTTCGACCTAGTGATCCTCGGCGGTGGCAGCGGTGGTTATGCCGCGGCCCTGCGCGGGGCGCAGCTGGGCCTGGACGTCGCCCTGATCGAGAAGGACAAGGTCGGCGGTACCTGCCTGCACAACGGGTGCATTCCCACCAAGGCCCTGCTGCACGCGGGCGAGATCGCCGACCAGGCCCGCGGGAGCGAGCAGTTCGGTGTGAAGGCCACCTTCGAGGGCATCGACATGGCGGCCGTCAACAAGTACAAGGACGACGTGATCTCGGGCCTGTACAAGGGCCTGCAGGGTCTCATCGCCTCCCGCAAGGTGACCTACATCGAGGGTGAGGGCCGGCTGTCCTCGCCGACCTCCGTCGACGTGAACGGTCAGCGGGTCCAGGGCCGCCACGTCCTGCTGGCGACCGGCTCCGTGCCGAAGTCGCTGCCGGGCCTGGAGATCGACGGCAACCGGATCATCTCCTCCGACCACGCCCTCGTCCTGGACCGTGTGCCGAAGTCCGCGATCGTGCTGGGCGGCGGCGTCATCGGCGTCGAGTTCGCCTCCGCGTGGAAGTCCTTCGGCACCGACGTGACCATCGTCGAGGGCCTCAAGCACCTCGTCCCGGTCGAGGACGAGAACAGCTCGAAGCTGCTGGAGCGGGCGTTCCGCAAGCGGGGCATCAAGTTCAACCTGGGCACCTTCTTCGAGAAGGCCGAGTACACCCAGGACGGCGTGAAGGTCACCCTCGCCGACGGCAAGGAGTTCGAGGCCGAGATCCTGCTCGTCGCCATCGGCCGCGGCCCGGTCTCGCAGGGCCTCGGCTACGAGGAGGCCGGGGTCGCCATGGACCGCGGTTACGTCCTGGTCGACGAGTACATGCGGACCAACGTCCCGACCGTCTCCGCGGTCGGTGACCTCGTCCCGACGCTCCAGCTCGCGCACGTCGGCTTCGCCGAGGGCATGCTGGTGGCGGAGCGGCTGGCCGGTCTGAAGACCGTCCCGGTCGACTACGACGGCGTGCCCCGGGTGACGTACTGCCACCCCGAGGTCGCCTCCGTCGGCATCACCGAGGCCAAGGCCAAGGAGATCTACGGTGCGGACAAGGTCGTCGCCCTGAAGTACAACCTGGCGGGCAACGGCAAGAGCAAGATCCTCAAGACCACGGGCGAGATCAAGCTCGTCCAGGTCAAGGACGGTGCGGTGGTCGGCGTCCACATGGTCGGCGACCGTATGGGCGAGCAGGTCGGCGAAGCACAGCTGATCTACAACTGGGAGGCGCTGCCTGCCGAGGTCGCCCAGCTGGTCCACGCCCACCCGACGCAGAACGAGGCGCTCGGCGAGGCCCACCTTGCCCTCGCGGGCAAGCCCCTCCACTCCCACGACTGACCTCTTCGGTCACGGGCGCGACGACACAGACTTCCGCACTTCTAAGGAGCAACCGAAACCATGGCGGTTTCCGTAACCCTTCCGGCGCTCGGCGAGAGCGTCACCGAGGGCACTGTCACCCGCTGGCTGAAGGCCGAGGGCGAGCGCGTCGAGGCCGACGAGCCGCTGCTCGAGGTCTCCACCGACAAGGTCGACACCGAGATCCCCTCTCCGGCCGCCGGCGTGCTGTCCTCCATCAAGGTCGCCGAGGACGAGACCGTCGAGGTCGGTGCCGAGCTGGCCCTGATCGACGACGGCACCGGCGCGGCCGACGCCACCCCGGCGGCGGCCGAGGCGCCCGCCGCCGAGCAGCCCGCCGAGCCGGCCCCGCAGGCCGAACAGCCCGCCGCACCGGCTCCCGAGCCGGCCCAGGCCGCCCCGTCCACCGAGCAGGCCGCCCCGGCGCCCGCTCCCACCCCCGAGGCCGCCGCCGGCGGCGGCTCCGCCGAGGGCACCGACGTGGTCCTGCCCGCGCTCGGCGAGTCCGTCACCGAGGGCACCGTCACCCGCTGGCTGAAGTCGGTCGGTGACAGCGTCGAGGCCGACGAGCCGCTGCTCGAGGTCTCCACCGACAAGGTCGACACCGAGATCCCGGCGCCCACCTCGGGTGTGCTGCTGGAGATCACGGTCGGCGAGGACGAGACCGCCGAGGTGGGCGCCAAGCTCGCCGTCATCGGCGCTCCGGGAGCCGCTCCGGTGGCTGCCGAGCAGGCTCCGGCCGCCCCGGCGCAGCCCGAGCCGGAGCCCGCCCCGGCGCAGCCCGAGCCGGCGCCGGAGCCCACCCCGGCGCAGCCCGAGCCCGAGCCCGCCCCGGCTCCGGCTCCGGCGCCGCAGCAGGCCGCTCCGGCACCTGCCCCCGCCCCGCAGCAGGCCGCTCCGGCTCCGCAGCCGGCTGCCCCGGCCCCCGCGCCGGCGGCTCCGGCCGCGGCTCCCGCCGCCGCCCAGCCGACCGACGAGGGCGCCTACGTGACCCCGCTGGTGCGCAAGCTCGCCGCCGAGCACGGCGTCGACCTGTCCACGGTCAAGGGCACCGGCGTCGGCGGCCGGATCCGCAAGCAGGACGTGGTCGCCGCGGCCGAGGCCGCGAAGGCCGCCCCGGCGGCGGCTCCCGCGCCGCAGGCCGCCCCGGCCGCCAAGCGGGGCCCGGTCCTCGAGGCGTCGCCGCTGCGCGGTCAGACCGTGAAGATGCCGCGGATCCGCAAGGTCATCGGCGACAACATGGTCAAGGCGCTGCGCGAGCAGGCGCAGCTGTCCTCGGTCGTCGAGGTCGACGTCACGCGGCTGATGAAGCTGCGCACGCGGGCCAAGGACGCGTTCGCGGCCCGTGAGGGCGTCAAGCTCTCCCCGATGCCGTTCTTCGTCAAGGCCGCGGCCCAGGCGCTGAAGGCCCACCCGGCCGTCAACGCCCGGATCAACGAGGCCGAGGGGACCATCACCTACTTCGACACCGAGCACATCGGTATCGCGGTGGACTCCGAGAAGGGCCTGATGACCCCGGTCATCAAGAACGCCGGTGACCTCAACATCGCCGGTATCTCCAAGGCCACGGCCGACCTCGCGGGCAAGGTCCGGGCGAGCAAGATCACTCCGGACGAGCTGTCCGGCGGGACCTTCACCATCAGCAACACCGGTTCGCGCGGCGCGCTGTTCGACACGATCATCGTGCCTCCGGGCCAGGTCGCGATCCTCGGCATCGGTGCCACGGTCAAGCGCCCGGCCGTCATCGAGACGGAGGAGGGCACGGTCATCGGCGTCCGCGACATGACGTACCTGACCCTCTCCTACGACCACCGTCTGGTGGACGGCGCCGACGCGGCCCGTTACCTGAACTCGGTCAAGGCGATCCTGGAGGCGGGCGAGTTCGAGGTCGAGCTCGGCCTGTGATCCACGGCCGCTGAACCGGGGCGCCGACCCCGGTCACCGGTGCCCCCGTCCGGAAGTCTCCGGGCGGGGGCACCGTCGTGTGCGGAGCTCGGTGCCCGGGCTTGGTGAGCGGTGCCCGGTACGCCGCGCTTCGCATCCGGGCGGCTCGAGCCGTGGGAGCTCGGGTGACGCCGGCCTCGGGGGCGCCGGCCCGGCAGGCGGGCCCGCTGCAGCGAACCGGGCGGGCCGGTTCGCGCGGGCCGGGCGGGATCGGCGGGCCCTGTCGCGCGGGCCGGGCGGGTCCGGGCGCATCCGTAGCGGGCTGGGGCGTGTGCGCTGTGTAAGCCTCGTCTCACCTGGTTGAAAGCGCCCTGTGCGCCCCTCCCGGACGGTGTCACAGCCGTATTGTCTAAGGGTCAATCGCCCTCAAGGGTCCTGTCCGTCGCCCGTCCGCCGCCCCTCGACGGGGCCCGTCGGGCGGCTGTCTCGGATTCACGAGTCCTGTTCAAGGAGCCCTCATGACCGCGCCCGTCGTCCACTCGCTGCGCGAGCAGATCCGCGAGCACATCCTGGAAGGGATCATCAGCGGGCGCTGGCAGCCGGGCGAGCGGATCGTGGAGCGACGGATCGCGACGGAGCTCGAGGTCAGCCAGACGCCGGTGCGGGAGGCGCTGCGCGAGCTGGAGTCGCTGCGGCTGATCGAGTCGGCGCCCAACAAGGGCGTCCGGGTGCGGAACCTCTCGGCCACCGACCTGGAGGAGAGCTACCCGGTGCGGGCCGGTCTCGAGGCGATCGCCGCGGAACTGGCCGCGGAGCGGCTGGCGGAGGACTGCTCGGCGCTGGAGCCGCACGTCGCCGCGCTGTACGAGGCCGACCGCGTCGCCGACGGCACGGGCCAGGTGCGGCACACGGTCGCCTTCCACCGCGAGCTGGTCCGCGCGGCCGGCAACTCGGTGCTGCTGCACACCTGGGAGGGCCTGGGCATCGAGGTCTTCACCGCCCTGTCCATCCGCTGGCTGGGCACGGTCCAGCAGTCGTACGCGGAGGAGCACCAGGACCTGGTGGCCGCGTTCCGCCGCCGTGACCCCCGGATCGCGGAGATCGTGAAGGCCCACGTGCTGGGGTGCGCGCCCCGGGCGTGAGCCCGTCGAGGGAGCTCCGGAGACCCTTGCCCACCTGCGAGAACACCGCCTCCTTCGCGTCACTCGGTGCCACTTGCCCGGGCACCGCGTGCCGACTTTCTTGAAATCAAGAGATTTTCACCTGAACCCTTTGATCGATCATCGATCAGCGGGTTATGGTCGCCTGCGGGCTCTCCACCAGAGCCCCAGCCCTGTCCTGCCAAAGACCAAGGGCACCCCCGAACCCTTACCGATGAGGGAACCCCCTTCGACTGAGGAAGGCGGCGACATGACCGACCCCAAGGCCATCCAGCCGAGCGAGCTGGACCAGCTCCCGGACCGCGACCCCGAGGAGACCGCCGAATGGCAGGCCTCCCTCGACGCCGTCGCCAAGGCCGCCGGACCGCACCGGGCCGCGTACCTGATGCGCCGTACGCTGGAGCGCGCCGAGGGCGCCGGCGTGGCGCTGCCGCAGCTTCTCGAGACCGACTACGTCAACACCATCCCCACCGCCGCCGAGCCCGCCGTGGACGGCGACGAGGCGATGGAGTCCCGCATCACCGCGTGGAACCGCTGGAACGCGGCGGCGATGGTGACCCGCGGCAGCAAGTACGGCGTCGGCGGCCACATCGCCACCTTCGCCTCCGCGGCCTGGCTCTACGAGACCGGCTTCAACCACTTCTTCCGCGGCAAGGAGGGTGACGGCTCCGGCGACCAGCTCTACATCCAGGGCCACGCCTCCCCCGGCATCTACGCCCGCGCCTTCCTCGACGGCAGGCTGACCGAGGGGCACCTCGACAACTTCCGCCGCGAGGCCGGCGGCGACGGGCTGCCGTCCTACCCGCATCCGCGGCGCCTGCCGTGGCTGTGGGAGTTCCCCACGGTCTCGATGGGCCTCGGCCCGATCTCCGCGATCTACCAGGCGCGGTTCAACCGCTATCTGACCAGCCGCGGCATCAAGGACCTGTCGAACTCCCACGTGTGGGCGTTCCTCGGCGACGGCGAGATGGACGAGCCGGAGTCCACCACCGCGCTCACCCTCGCCTCCCGCGAGGGCCTGGACAACCTGACCTTCGTCATCAACTGCAACCTGCAGCGGCTCGACGGCCCGGTCCGCGCCAACTTCAAGATCGTGCAGGAGCTGGAGGCCCAGTTCCGCGGCGCCGGCTGGAACGTGGTCAAGAGCCTGTGGGGCACCGCCTGGGACGAGCTGTTCCGGCTGGACACCACCGGCGCGCTGGTCCGCCGCCTGCGCGAGGTGCCCGACGCGCAGGTCCAGACGTACCAGACCCGCGACGCCGCCTACATCCGCGAGGACTTCTTCGGCAAGGACCCGGCGCTCGTCGAGATGGCGAAGCTGCTGAGCGACGACAAGATCGTCGAGTGCTTCCACCTCTCGCGCGGCGGCCACGAGGCCCGCAAGGTCTACGCCGCCTACCGCGCCGCGCTCTCCCACACGGGCGCGCCGACCGTGATCCTGGCCCAGACGGTCAAGGGCCACACGCTCGGCGAGGGCTTCGCGTCGAAGAACGCCAACCACCAGATGAAGAAGCTGTCGGTGGACGAGTTCAAGGCGATGCGCGACCGCCTCGAACTGCCGATCAAGGACAGCGACTTCGTCGACGGCGTGGTCCCCTACGGCCACCCGGGCGCCGACTCCCCCGAGGTCCGTTACCTCCAGGAGCGGCGCGCGGCCCTCGGCGGTCCGGCCCCGGCCCGCCGTGTGCACCCCGTCGCCCCGCTGCCGGCCCCGGCGGACAAGGCGTTCGCCGCCTTCGACAAGGGCTCCGGCTCGCAGAACGTGGCCACCACCATGGCCTTCGTCCGCCTGGTCAAGGACCTGGTCCGCGACAAGGAGACCGGCAGACGCTGGGTGCCGATCGT
Organism: Streptomyces sp. NEAU-W12; assembly: GCF_026242095.1. Taxonomy (NCBI): domain Bacteria; kingdom Bacillati; phylum Actinomycetota; class Actinomycetes; order Kitasatosporales; family Streptomycetaceae; genus Streptomyces; species Streptomyces sp. NEAU-W12. Next base: position 19,785 of record NZ_JAPJDM010000002.1, on the reverse strand, counting down.
CCCCGACGAGGCGCGCACCTTCGGCATGGAGTCGCTCTTCCCGTCGCTCGGCATCTACTCGCCCAAGGGCCAGACGTACGAGCCGGTCGACCGCGACCAGCTGATGTACTACAAGGAGGCCGAGAACGGGCAGATCCTCAACGAGGGGATCACCGAGGCCGGTTCCATGGCCGACTTCATCGCCGCCTCCACGTCGTACGCGACGCACGGCGAGGCGATGATCCCGTTCTACATCTTCTACTCGATGTTCGGCTGGCAGCGCACGGCCGACCAGATGTGGCAGCTCGGCGACCAGCTCGGCCGCGGTTTCCTCGTCGGTGCCACCGCCGGCCGCACCACGCTCACCGGTGAGGGCCTGCAGCACGCCGACGGCCACTCGCCGGTCATCGCGGCGACCAACCCGGCCGCGCTGAGCTACGACCCGGCCTTCGCGTACGAGATCGCCATCATCGTCAAGGACGGTCTGCGCCGGATGTACGGCGAGGCGGCCCCGGGCGAGGACCAGAACGTCTTCTACTACCTGACGGTCTACAACGAGCCTCTCCCGCAGCCGGCCAAGCCGTCGGCCGCCGGGATCGACGAGGGCATCCTCAAGGGCCTGTACCGCTTCAACACGGCGGAGTCGGCCGGGCTCGCCCCCGCGGCCGACGCGGCGCGGATCCAGCTGCTCGGTTCCGGTACGGCGATCCACTGGGCGCTGAAGGCCCAGCGGATGCTCGCCGAGGAGTGGGGCGTGGCGGCCGACGTGTGGTCGGCGACGTCGTGGACCGAGCTGCGCCGGGACGCCATGGAGGCGGACGAGGCGCTGCTGCGCGGCGAGGAGCGGGTGCCGTACGTCCGGCAGGCACTCCAGGGTGCCGAGGGTCCGGTGCTGGCGGTCTCCGACTACATGCGCCAGGTCCCCGACCAGATCGCGCAGTGGGTCGAGCAGGACTACACCTCGCTGGGCGCCGACGGCTTCGGCCTCTCCGAGACCCGCGAGGCGGCCCGCCGCCACTTCGGGATCGACGCCGAGTCCGTCGTCGTCGCGGCGCTGGCACAGCTCGCCCGGCGCGGCGAGGTACAGGTGACGGCCGTGAAGGAAGCGCGCGAGAAGTACGGCCTGTAGGAACTGCAGGACCTGCAGGACTCCGTAGGACCAAGGGGTTCCTCGGGTTCGACGGCAGGAGGCCCCCGCCGCGGCGGGGGCCTCCTGCTGCATCATGGGCGCCATGCGCGCTGCCCGGCTGATCAAGATGGTGCTGCTGCTCCAGTCCCGGCCCTCCATGACCGCCGCCGAGCTGGCGCGCGAGCTGGAGGTGTCGGAGCGGACCGTCACCCGGGACGCGCAGGCCCTGTCCGAGGCCGGGGTGCCGGTGTACGCGGACCGGGGACGGACCGGCGGGTACAGGCTGGTCGGCGGCTACCGGACCAGGCTGACGGGGCTGGCCCGCGGTGAGGCGGAGGCGCTGTTCCTGTCCGGGGTGCCGGGCGCGCTGCGCGAGATGGGGCTGCAGGACACGGCCTCCGCGGCCCGGCTGAAGGTGTCGGCGGCACTGCTGCCGTCCCTGCGGGACGCTCCGCGGACGGCGGCCCAGCGCTTCCATCTGGACGCCCCGAACTGGTTCTGCGAGGTGCCGGCGCCCGAGCTGCTGCCGACCGTGGCGGACGCGGTGTGGGACGACCGCCGGGTCGTCGCGCGCTACCGGCGCGGGGCCACCGAGGTGGAGCGGGAGCTGGAGCCGTACGGGCTCGTGCTCAAGGCGGGTGTCTGGTACCTGTGCGCGCGGGTGCCGGGGCACGGGACTTTCCGGGTGTACCGCGTCGACCGGTTCGCGCTGGTCGGAGCGGGCACGGAACGCTTCGAGCGCGACCCGGAGTTCGACCTGCCCGCGTTCTGGGAGGAGCGGGCGGAACAGTTCGCGCGCTCGATCCTGCGGACGGAGGTGGTGGTACGGCTGTCGCCCGAGGGGATGCGCGCGCTGCCGCACGCCGTGGACCCGGTGGCCGCCCGGGAGGCACTGGCCGAGGCGGCCGGAGCCGACGGTGAGGGGGGCGGTGACGGATGGGTGACGGTGACCCTGCCGGTGGAGTCCGAGGAGGTCGCCCGCACCCAGCTCACGGCGCTGGGCCCCGAGGCGGAGGTGCTGGCGCCGGCGTCGCTGCGGGAGTGGTTCGCCGCCCAGGCCGTACGGCTGGCCCTGCTGTACGGGCCGGAGCGGTCCGCGTGATCCGGGGTGCGTCCGGTGGTTCCAGGGCCGATGCTTGACGCGTGATGGACGAGACGGAGTTCTGGGAGCTGGTCGACACCGCCCGCGAGGACGCCGAGGGCGATCCGGAGGAGCAGGCCGACCTGCTCGTGGAGCGGCTCGCGCGGCTGGACCCGGAGGCGGTCCTCGACTTCGCCCGGCACTTCGAGTCCCGCTACCACCGCGCCTACCGCTGGGACCTGTGGGGCGCCGCCTGGGTGCTCCTCGACGGGGCGAGCGACGACGCCTTCGACTTCTTCCGGTGCTGGCTGATCGGCCAGGGCCGAGAGGTCTTCGAGGGCGCGCTGCACGACCCGGATTCCCTGGCCGGTCTGCTGGACGACTTCGACGAGGAGATCGACGGCGACGGCGAGGAGCTCGGCTACGCGGCGGACGAGGCGTACGAGCAGCTCACCGGCATCATGGCCCCCGACCTGGACCTCCCCGCCGGCCCGGTCGAGCCCGAGGGCACGCCGGTCGACTTCGAGGACGACACCCGGCTCGCCGAACGCTATCCCCGCCTCTGGGACCGGTTCCGGCCCTGAGCCCGGCCCTGAGCCCGGCCCTGAGCCTCCTCCTGTTCCTCCTGCCGGTGTCCGGCACCCGGCCGGCGGCTCTGGAGTTCCGCCGCCCTCTCCCTGATCTTCGGCAGGCGGGCCTGCAGGGCGGCGCCCGGACAGCTGGTCATGAAGCCGTCGGTGTGGCCCGCGAGGGCGGGCAGCATGGCGGTGGTGCCGGCCGCGTACCTGCTGCGGCCGTTGCTGGAGACCAGCCGGACGTCGGATCGCGGGTCGGTGCCGGACAGGCCGAGCTTCCAGGCGGCCAGCTCGGCGATCGCGCGCTCCATCGCGTGCGGCACGGGCACCCCGGCGGTGAAGGTGCCGAGCGCGGCGATGCCCGTGGTGCGGTGGTTGAAGCCCTGCGTGTGGGCCCCGGTGACGGGGCGGTCGGTGCCGCCGGCGCGGCCTTCGTAGATGGTGCCGCACCGGTCGACGACGAAGTTGTAGCCGATGTCGTCCCACTCCCGGGCGCTGGTCTGCCCTTCGTAGACGTTGCGGATGTGGGTGGGGGCCTCGGCGCAGTCGTAGTCGTTGGGCGAGTCGGTGTGGTGGACGAAGACGGCGACGACCTCGTCGTCGTAGCGCGGGGGCGGCTGTTCGCGGCCGGCGTCGCCCACCCAGGCCGCTCTCGACACGATGGGCGGCCTGGGCGCCGTGTGGGCGGCCGCCTTGCGGGCGGTGACCGCGGCGGACGAGGGTTCCGCGGCCCGTTCGACGCCGTACGCGCACAGCACCAGGGCGACCGCCGCGGCGACGCCCGGCAGACAGCCGAGCAGCACTCTGACGGCTCCGGGCAGGCCCGTGCGGCCGGCTCCGCCGGGTATCCGGGAAGCACGGCGCAGCCGCGCTCCCCTCGGTCTCGTGAGGGCACGCATGGCTTCACTTTGGGGCGGACCGGGCCGCCCCGCGACGCGGCCGTGCCGACCGGTGGAACCATCGTCCGGGTCTCCGGCGTTCTTCCGGGTACCCGCGCGTGCGGCCGCTTCCCGGTGGTCACTCGCGCGTGGCTGATCACCGGGCCCCTCCCCCACGGGGGAGAGGGCCCGAGAGAAAGGCGGCGTGCGTGGACCTGCTCGACATCCTGCTGGTGCTGGTCGTCCTGGCCTATGCGGCGTCCGGCTACCGGCGCGGCCTGCTGGCCGGCTGCGTGTCGCTGGCCGGTTTCGTGGGCGGTGCGGTCGTCGGCGTGTGGATTCTGCCCTGGGTGATGGAGCTGGTGACCCCGGGGACGACCGGGGCGACGGTGACGGCCCTGCTCACGGTGCTGCTGCCGGCGGCCGTGGGCCATGAGGCGGCGGGCCGGGTGGCGCTCAGGCTGCGGCGGGAGCTGGACCGGGGGCCGCTGCGGGTGGCGGACGGGATCGGCGGGGCGGCGGCCAACTCGGTGGCCGTGCTGATCGTGGCCTGGGTGCTCGCGTCCGTCCTCGGCGCCTCCTCGTCCCCGCTGATCACTTCCGCGATCCGGGACTCGCGCCTGCTCGGCGCGGTCCACGAGGTGATGCCGGACACCACTCCCGCCTGGTTCTCACGGGCCACCTCCGCGCTGACCGAGGCGGGCTTCCCGCGGGTCTTCAACCCGTTCGAGAACGAGTCGACGGCCGAGGTCGCCGAGCCCTCCGGCGACAGCGTCACCGCGGCCGCCACCCGGGCCGCCCAGCGGAGCACGGTGAAGATCGAGGGCGTCGCGGGTCTCCAGGGCCGCGAGGGCAGCGGCTTCGTGTACGCGGCGGAGCGCGTGATGACCAACGCCCATGTGGTCGCCGGCATCGACGAGCCGACCGTGCGGGTCGGCGGCGTCGGGCGGGCGTACGCGGCCCGGGTGGTGCTGTTCGACCCGCAGAAGGACGTGGCCGTGCTGTACGTGCCCGAACTGCGGGCGCCCGTCCTGCGGTTCGTCGAGGACGCCGGCCGCGGCGACTCGGCGGTCGTCGCGGGCTACCCGCAGGACGGCGACCTGAACCTCCAGGCGGCGACGGTCGCGAACCGGGTGCAGGCGAGGGGGCAGAACATCTACGGCGACCGGGTCGTCACCCGCGAGATCTACTCCATCCGCTCCACCGTGCGCCCCGGAAACTCCGGCGGACCGCTGCTGACCACCGACGGCCGGGTCTTCGGCGTGGTGTTCGCCCGGTCCACCTCGGACACGGAGACCGGCTACGTCCTGACCGCGGCCGAGGTCGCCGAGGACGCGGAGCGCGCGGCCGACGCGACGGCACCGGTGGGCACCGGGGAGCTCGTGACGTCGTAGGGCGGCGGGTCCGCCGTGGTGTCCGGGCCGCGGGGCAGGATGGACCCATGGAATCTTCCCGAATCGCGGTGGCCGGTGCGTCCGGCCTCATCGGCGGCGCACTCGTACGGTCCCTGACCGCCGACGGGCACACGGTGGTGCGCCTGGTGCGCAGGACACCCCGCACCGAGGACGAGGTGCGGTGGGACCCGGAACGGGGGTCCGTGGACGCGGCCGGGCTCGCCGGGTGCGACGCCGTGGTCAATCTCGCCGGTGCCGGGGTGGGCGACCGCCGCTGGACACCCGAGTACAAGGAGCGGATCCGCACCGGCCGGGTGCGGGGCACGGCGGCGCTCGCCGAGGCGGTCGCCGGTCTGGAGCGGGACGTACGGCCGCGGGTGTTCGTCAACGGCAGCGCCATCGGCTACTACGGCGAGACCGGTGACCGGGCGGTCGACGAGAGCGCGCCGGCGGGCTCGGGTTTCCTGCCGGAGCTGTGCGTCGAGTGGGAGGCCGCCGCGGCACCGGCCCGGGAGGCGGGCGTGCGGACGGTGTTCGCCCGGACGGGGCTCGTGGTGGCCCGCGGGGGCGGTGCGTGGGGCAGGCTCTTCCCGCTGTTCCGGGCCGGGCTGGGCGGACGGCTGGGCGACGGGCGCCAGTACTGGTCGTACATCGCCCTGCACGACGAGGTGGCCGCCCTGCGCCATCTGCTCGACACCGACGGGCTCTCCGGGCCGTTCAACCTGACCGCGCCGCACCCGGCGACCAACCGTGAGATCACCGAGGCGATGGGGCGCGTGCTGCGTCGGCCGACGGTGCTCGCGGTACCGGCGCCGGTGCTGCGGAGGGTGCTCGGCGAGATGGCCCAGGACGTGCTGGGCAGCGCCCGGGTGCTGCCGACGCGGCTGCTGGAGTCGGGGTTCCGGTTCGCGTTCCCGGACATCGAGGGGACGATCCGCGCGGCCCTGTGACGGGGCGGGGGCCCGGCGGGTGCCGGCGTCGACGCCCTTCGGAGGGAGACAGCGCCGGGCAGCCGTGCGGAGGACATCGGCAACCGGACGCCGGACGGAGGACGCCGAGCACCGGGGTGAGGACGTCGGGTGCCGGACGTCGAGCGCCGGGCTGAGGACACCGGACGCCGGACACCGAGCGCCGGACACCGAGCGCCGGACACCGGGCTGAGGACACCGGGCTGAGGACACCGGGTGCTGGGCGCCGGGCTGAGGACACCGAGCGCCGGACGCCGGACGCCGGGCTGAGGACACCGGACGCCGGACGCCGAGCGCCGGACGCCGGGCTGAGGACACCGGGCTGAGGACACCGGGTGCTGGGCGCCGGGCTGAGGACACCGAGCGCCGGACGCCGGACGCCGGGCTGAGGACACCGGGTGCTGGGCGCCGGGCTGAGGACACCGGGCGGAAAGCGCCGGGCGCGGACGGCCGGGCGGGGGCGACCGGGTTGGGGTGGCCGGATTGGGGTGCGGTACCGAGGGGACCCGGTGCCGTGGGCGTGGGACGGCCGGGGCTCGGGGCGGCCTCGGTGGCCGTGAGGGGCACGTCCGGAGGCCGCATGCGACCGGCGTGCGCCCGTGCCCCTGTCGATGCGCGACTCCCCACGCGCCTTCCCGGTCCTAACCTCGAGCAGAACTCGGTTATTCCTGGGGCCTGTTGGAGGCATGACGTCTCCAGCGTCCGCGCAACCTCGAGGAGGGGCACGTGCTTGAGCCCGCGTACCAGGCGGACGTCGTCGTCGTGGGGGCCGGGACCGCCGGACTCTCCGCGGCGCGACGACTGACCAGTGCAGGAGTCACCACCGTGGTCCTGGAGGCCGCCCCCGCGGTGGGCGGCCGGATGGCCACGGAGAAGATCGACGGCTTCCGGCTCGACAGAACCGGGCAGTTGCTGTCCACGGCGTATCCCGAACTGCGGCCGGCCGCGGGCCTGGACGGGCTCGTGCTGCGCCCGTTCGCACCCGGGGTCCTGCTGCACAGCGACGGACGGCACCACCGCGCGGGCCTGCCCATCGGCGCGAGGGGTGCAAAGGGCGCGCTCCATGCGGTGCGCGCCCTCGCAAGCGCCCCCCGCCCGGGGGCGGCGCCCAGGAGGCCGGTGGCCGTCCCCGGGCGGCAGGTCTCCGCTCCCCGGAGCCGGGCCGGTGCCCCGCTGGGCACCGCCGTCGACCAGGCCCGGCTGGGTGCCGCGTTCACCCGGCTCGCGGGTACCCCGGTGGAGCGGCTGCTGGCCCGGCCGGAGCTGACCGCGGCCGAGGCGCTGGCGGCCCGCGGCCTGCCGGCCCGTACCGTCGACGGCTTCCTCCGTCCGCTGCTCTCCGCGCTGCTGTGCGACCCGGACCTCACCACGTCCAGCCGGTGCGCGGATCTCGCGCTGCGCGCCTTCGCGTCCGGGCGGCTGTGCCTGCCGGAGGGCGGCGCGGAGGCACTCCCGGAACTGCTGGCCCGGAGCCTGCCGCCGGGCACGCTGCACACCGGTGTCCGGGTCACCTCCGTCTCGACGACGTCGGTGACCACCGCCGAGCACGGCGAGTTCCGCTGCCGCGCGGTGCTGATCGCGACGGACGCGCGCGCCGCCGCGCAGTTGCTGCCGGGCCTGCGGGTGCCGGACTTCCATCCCGTGACGGTGGTGCACCACGCGACCGACGAGCCGCCGCAGACCGGGGCCTCGCTGCTCCTGGACGCCGACCGGGGCGGCCCGGTGGCGCACACGGCGGTGGTCAGCCGGGTCGACCCGTCCCGGGCCCCGGCCGGCCGCACGCTCGTGTCGTCCACGGTCCTGGGACCGCCCGGGGCGCAGGTCGACACGGGCGTGCGCGTGCACCTGTCCAGGCTGTACGGCATGTCGACGGCACGCTGGGAGACCCTGGCGGTCCACCACACCGCCGACGCCGTGCCGGCGACGCCCCCACCGCACGATCTGCGCCGCCCGGTACGGCTGCTGGCGGGCCTGTACGTGTGCGGCGACCACCGCGACACCAGCACCGTGCAGGGCGCCCTGCACTCGGGCCGCCGTGCCTCGGCCGCGATCCTGGCGGACCTGGGCGCGGACCGCCCCCTGCACACGGCCGATCCCCTCCCCGCGGCCCGGGCTGCCTGACCGTCCCGGCGGGCGGTGCCCGGCACACCGCCCGCCGGCACCCCCGGCGCTCAGCCGTACGCCGCGATCCTGTCCCGGTAGACGCGGGCCGGGGCCGCGTCGCGGTAGGGCTCCAGGCGGCGTTCGAAGTCGCGGACGTACTCCACCGCCCGTACCGAGCGCATCTCGGCGGCCTGGCCGGCCGCCTCGGCGGCGAGGAGGCAGGCCTGGTCGAGCTCGCCGAGGCCCAGGCGGGCGGTGGCGAGGACGACACGGCAGAACAGGCGGCTGCGGGCGTAACCGGGGGCGCGCAGCTGCAGCGAGCGCTCCGCGTGCTGGGCGGCGGCCCGGAACTGCTGGAGGTCCCGGTGGCAGTGGCCGAACTCGTCGGCGAGCTGGGCCTCGTCGAAGAAGCGCACCCAGTGCGGGACCTCGTCGCCGGGCCGGGCGCTCTCCAGGGCGCGTTCGGCGCGTACCAGGGCGGCGGTGCAGGCCCGGACCTCGCCGAGCACCCCGTGCCCGCGCGCCTCGACGGCGTGCAGCAGGGCCTGCACCAGGGGCGGGGTGGAGCCGCCCGCGCCCTGCTGGGCCACGCGCGCCAGCTGTACGGCCTCCCGGCCGTGGCCGAGGTAGACGGCCTGCCTGCTCATGGTGACCAGGACGTACGCGCCGTAGGTCCGGTCGGCGGCCGCCTGGGAGAGGCGGAGCGCCTGGACGAAGTAGCGCTGGGCGAGCCCGTGCGCGCCGATGTCGTACGACGTCCAGCCGGCCAGCCGGGTCAGGTCGGCGGCGGCGGCGAACAGGCGGCGGCCGGTCTGTTCGCCGTAGCTGCCGCGCAGCATCGGCTCGCACTCGTGCTCCAGGTAGCGCACCAGCGCCTGGCGGGCGTGGCCGCCGCCGTAGGCGTCGTCGAGGGTGCGGAACAGCTCGCCGACCGAGCGCAGGGCGGCGATGTCGCCGCCGGTGACCCGCTGGCCGGGGCCGCGTTCGGCGGCGTACCGGCGGCGGACGCCGAACGCGGACTGCCGCCCCGCCGCTTTGCCCGCCGGTCCGCCCGCCGGGCGGATCTGGGCGGGGACGCGGACCGGCGGCTCGGCGCGGGCCACCTTCTCGTCGGCCCGGCCGATGAGCCAGTCCCGGCTCGGTACGACGAGCCCCGCCGAGGTGAAGGCGATCTTGCGCAGCTCGGCGTGGCTGCCGGAGTCCTTGCGCCACAGGCCGCTGACGATGTCGACGGCCTCGTCGGGGGAGGCGGCGAACTCCAGCCCCGCGTAGACGGGGGCGCAGGCGTCCAGGCCGAGGTCCTGGGCGGTGAGCCGGCGGCCGAGGCGCCGGGTGAAGACCTCGGCGATGAGCGCGGGTGTGGTGCCTCTGGGCTGTTGCCCGCGCAGCCAGCGGGTGACGGAGGTCTTGTCGTATCTCAGGTCGAGCCCGTGTTCGAGACCGAGCTGGTCCACGCGACGGGCGAGTCCCGCGTTGGAGAACCCCGCTTCTGCGATGAGCGCGGCGAGCTGGCGGTTGGGGGTGCGCTGCGCGGGTCGTTCCGACATCTGCGGTGCGGTCGCCTGCCTTCCGGCGGACGTGGTGGTGCCCGGATTGCCCATGAGCAGCCCATGAGCAGCTCTTATGGCCTGCTGGACGGCGCGAATGTAGCGGAGGGTAAACACCCGGTCGCAGCCTTCGACCGGCATTCATCCGATCGTGTGAGGATTGACGTCGCGGCTGACGGCCGGCGGCTGACGCCGGACAGCGGCCGGAGGACCGGCGCCGGACGCAGCCGGCGCCCCGAGGGCGCCGGAACAGCGAACGCCCGTACGGTCGTACAGTGGCTTGGGTGCGTTTCGTGCCTTACGGCATCTCACGCCCCACCGCCTTACCGCTTTTTCCTGCTCCTTACTACTGCCTGGGAGGCGCTCGCCCGTGAGTGAGTTGCGGTTCGTCCGAATGGGTTTCGGGACCGAGGCCGTCGACTACCAGGTGGCCTGGGACGAACAGCGCCGGGTGCACGCGGCGCGGTTCGCCGACGAGGTGCCCGACACCGTGATCCTGCTGGAGCACCCCCCGGTCTACACGGCCGGCCGGCGCACCCAGGACAGCGAGCGCCCCCTGGACGGGACCCCGGTCATCGACGTGGACCGCGGCGGCAAGATCACCTGGCACGGCCCCGGCCAGCTGGTGGGCTACCCGATCCAGAAGCTGCCCCGCCCGGTGGACGTGGTGGCGCACGTGCGGCGCCTGGAGGAGGCACTGATCCGCGCCTCCGCGGAGTTCGGCGTGGCGGCCACCCGCCTCGAGGGCCGCAGCGGGGTGTGGGTGCTGGGCGACCCGGTCGATCAGCGCCCGGCACCCGGTGGCCTCTCCCTGGACTTCGACCCCCGTCTGACCGACGAGGAGTTCGACCCGCGGCTGAACGGCCCCGAGTACGCGCCCTCCAACGCCGGGCAGCGCCGCGAGGACCGCAAGCTCGCGGCCATCGGCATCCGGGTGGCCAAGGGCGTCACCATGCACGGTTTCTCGTACAACGTGCAGCCGGACAACAAGTGGTTCGACCGGATCATCCCGTGCGGCATCCGCGACGCGGGCGTCACCTCCCTCGCGGCCGAACTGGGCCGCGACATCACGATCGAGGAGGTGCTCCCGGTCGTCGAGCGCCACCTGCGGGACATCCTGGAGCACGCCGACCCCAAGCCCCGGGAGATCGTCCGCGCGAGCGCCTGATCCGGCCCGTTCCCGGGCCCGAGGCCCTGACCTCGCGCCCGGGAATGGGCCCCGCCTCTCGGAGGTTGGCCTGACCGGCAGGCCCAACAAACACGGGCGTACCCTGGTGTACGCCGAAGAATCGAAGCTAGGGAGCCGATGTGTCCGCAGTCGCACCCGACGGACGCAAGATGCTGCGCCTGGAGGTCCGCAACAGCCAGACCCCCATCGAGCGCAAGCCCGAGTGGATCAAGACGCGGGCGAAAATGGGGCCCGAGTACACGAAGATGCAGAACCTCGTGAAGAGCGAGGGTCTGCACACGGTCTGCCAGGAAGCCGGCTGCCCGAACATCTACGAGTGCTGGGAGGACCGCGAGGCGACCTTCCTCATCGGCGGCGACCAGTGCACCCGGCGCTGCGACTTCTGCCAGATCGACACCGGCAGGCCCGAGGCCCTCGACCGTGACGAGCCGCGCCGTGTGGGCGAGTCCGTGGTCACCATGGACCTGAACTACGCCACCATCACCGGCGTCGCCCGCGACGACCTGGAGGACGGCGGCGCCTGGCTGTACGCCGAGACGGTGCGCCAGATCCACGCGCAGACCGCCGCGCGCGAGACCGGCCGCACCAAGGTCGAGCTGCTGGCCCCGGACTTCAACGCCGTCCCGGAGCAGCTGGAGGAGGTCTTCTCCTCCCGCCCCGAGGTGTTCGCGCACAACGTCGAGACCGTGCCCCGCATCTTCAAGCGGATCCGCCCCGGCTTCCGCTACGACCGCTCCCTGAAGGTCATCACCGCCGCCCGGGACAACGGCCTGGTCACCAAGTCGAACCTGATCCTCGGCATGGGCGAGACCCGCGAGGAGGTCGGTGAGGCGCTGAGGCAGCTGCACGACGCCGGCTGCGAGCTCGTCACCATCACGCAGTACCTGCGCCCGTCGGTGCGCCACCACCCCGTCGACCGCTGGGTGAAGCCGCACGAGTTCGTGGAGCTGAAGGAGGAGGCCGAGCAGATCGGCTTCTCCGGTGTGATGTCCGGTCCGCTGGTCCGCTCCTCGTACCGTGCCGGCCGCCTGTACCGGATGGCGGTCGAGAAGCGCGGTACGTACATCGCGGCGCAGGCCGTCTGACACGGTGCCACCCCGCCCGCTCCGGGGCGGGGCCGGGCACGTGTGAGGCATGCGTGTGAATCTGAGCACAAGATACTACTGACAAGTAATGGCCGAGAGAACGCGGTCCCTGCCGTCCTCGCAGATGAGGGCGTACGCCGGGGCCGCGTCGGCTTTCACGGAGCCTGAATCCCGGCTTCATGTCCGTTTGACCGGCGGGTCACGCCCTGGTAACACCAATCAGTGACCCTGGAATCACGCCACGTACTCCCGTATCCGAATGATGTTTCGAGGGGGACCTCCACGATGCAGGCCGCGCCCGTCCGCGCCACCGCCATCCCGTCTTTCGGCACCGCCCTGCGCGCCGTCGAGTCGCTCCTGATGAGCGGCGGCCAGCGCACCGCCCGCCGCAACGCCTGGACCTCCGTGCTGGAGGACCGCCGCCGCGCCAGGGACCGGGTCGAGGCGCAGCGCGTGCTCGACCAGTCCCCGACCGTCATCAGCCTCTGAACCCTCACGGACACTGCCGTCGTCCCCGCTCCTGGGGACACGTAGACTTCATCGCATGGCGAGGAAGGAAACCGCAGCGGACGCTGCGAACCCCGGGCGACTGAAGCAGATCGCTCTGACCTACAAGATGACCCGCAGGGCCGACAAAAAGATCGGTCTTGTACTCGCGGCTGTCGGAATCGTCACCTTCGGTGTCTTCCTCGCGATCGGTTTCTTGATCGGTCACCCCATCTATCTCGGCATCCTGGGCTTCCTGCTCGCCTTCCTCGCGATGGCGATCGTGTTCGGGCGCAGGGCCGAGCGGGCGGCCTTCGGGCAGATGGAGGGACAGCCGGGCGCTGCCGCGGCCGTACTGGACAACGTCGGCCGGGGCTGGAGCACGACTCCCGCCGTGGCGATGAACCGCAACCAGGACGTGGTGCACCGCGCGGTCGGCAAGGCCGGCATCGTGCTGATCGCCGAGGGCAACCCGAACCGGGTGAAGAGCCTGCTCGCCGCCGAGAAGAAGCGGATGAACCGCATCGTCGCGGACGTCCCGGTGCACGACATGGTCGTGGGCACGGGCGAGGGCCAGGTCGAGCTGAAGAAGCTGCGCACGACCATGCTCAAGCTGCCTCGCGTGCTCACGGGCCCGCAGGTCACCGCGACCAACGACCGGCTGCGCGCCCTCGGTGACCTGATGAGCAACATGCCTCTCCCGAAGGGCCCGATGCCCAAGGGCATGAAGCTCCCGAAGGGCGGCCCGAAGACCCGCTGAGACCCCGTACACGGCGCTTGCGCGACGAAGGAGGGGCGCCCGGAATGATTCCGGGCGCCCCTCCTTCGTCGTGCGGCCGTCGTGCCGGCCGGTATGTCAGACGCGTACCTCGACCGTGCGGGCGAGCCGGTCGTGCAGGCCGCGGCCGTCGCGGTCCCAGACCAGGGCGGGGACGGCCAGGCAGAGCAGCGCCGAGCGGACCAGGCCGCGCACCGGCTGGACCCGGCCGCTGCCGACGGCGACGACGCGCAGGCCGAAGAGCCGCTTTCCGGGGGTGAACCCCACCGTGCCGACGGTCAGGACGCTCAGGACGAAGAACACCAGGAGCGCCCAGTTGCTGGTCGCCTGCCCGTTGTAGCCGTCGGTGATGAGGCCGTATGCGATCAGGACGCACAGCGCCCAGTCGACGACCAGGGCGCCGATCCTGCGCCCCGGGCGGGCGATGGAGCCCGGTCCGTCCTCCGGCAGCCCCAGCTGCTCCCCCCGGTACCCGAAGTCGGCGCCGGCGTCTTCCATGGCCGCGCGCGGCCCGGAGAGCCACGATCCGATTGCCTGCCTGTTGTCCACCCGACCACGGTACTGCGCCCCCGCACGACCGGCGGAGGGCGGGGTGGACCGGGCAGGGACCGGGGCCGGCCGGGGAGGACGGCGGTGCGACGGCGGAACGTCACCGGGTCTACCGTGAGAGATGAGCCGGTTAACTTGTGCGAAACAAATGGGTCACGCCCGAGAAACCACCCGTCCCTAGGGTCGGGGGCAGCGTGGGCCGCCCGCACTGGCCGCACGAACGATCTACCACCCCGGCGGGACGGTCGGGAGTAGGAGGAGCTGGATGTTCCAGAACGCCGACGAGGCCAAGAAGTTCATCGCGGACGAGGACGTCAAGTTCGTCGACGTCCGCTTCTGCGACCTCCCGGGCGTGATGCAGCACTTCACGGTGCCTGTTGAGGCGTTCGACCCCGATGAGGAACTGGCCTTCGACGGATCCTCGATCCGCGGTTTCCAGGCCATCCACGAGTCCGACATGGCGCTGCGCGCGGACCTGACGACCGCCAGGGTCGACCCGTTCCGCCGCGACAAGACGCTGAACGTCAACTTCTTCATCCACGACCCGATCACGGGCGAGCAGTACTCCCGCGACCCGCGCAACGTCGCCAAGAAGGCAGAGGCCTACCTCGCCTCCACCGGCATCGCGGACACCGCCTTCTTCGGTCCCGAGGCCGAGTTCTACGTGTTCGACAGCGTGCGCTTCAGCACCTCGGCGAACGAGTCCTTCTACCACATCGACTCCGAGGCGGGCGCCTGGAACACCGGTGCGCTGGAGGACAACCGCGGCTACAAGGTCCGCTACAAGGGCGGCTACTTCCCGGTCCCGCCGGTCGACCACTTCGCCGACCTGCGCGCCGAGATCTCCCTGGAGCTGGACCGGGCCGGCCTGAAGGTCGAGCGCCAGCACCACGAGGTGGGCACGGCCGGCCAGGCCGAGATCAACTACAAGTTCAACACCCTGCTCGCGGCCGCCGACGACCTGCAGCTCTTCAAGTACATCGTGAAGAACGTCGCCTGGCGCAACGGCAAGACCGCGACCTTCATGCCGAAGCCGATCTTCGGTGACAACGGCTCGGGCATGCACGTCCACCAGTCGCTGTGGACGGGCGGATCCCCGCTGTTCTACGACGAGCAGGGCTACGCCGGCCTGTCGGACATGGCCCGCTACTACATCGGCGGCATCCTCAAGCACGCCCCGTCGCTGCTGGCCTTCACCAACCCGACGGTGAACTCGTACCACCGCCTGGTGCCGGGCTTCGAGGCCCCGGTGAACCTGGTGTACTCGCAGCGCAACCGTTCCGCCGCGATGCGCATCCCGATCACCGGCTCGAACCCGAAGGCCAAGCGCGTCGAGTTCCGCGCCCCGGACGCCTCCGGCAACCCGTACCTGGCGTTCTCGGCGCTGCTGCTCGCGGGCCTGGACGGCATCAAGAACAAGATCGAGCCGGCCGAGCCGATCGACAAGGACCTCTACGAGCTGGCCCCCGAGGAGCACGCCAACGTGGCGCAGGTCCCGACCTCGCTCGGCGCCGTCCTCGACCGCCTCGAGGCCGACCACGAGTTCCTCCTCCAGGGCGACGTCTTCACGCCGGACCTGATCGAGACGTGGATCGACCTGAAGCGCACGACCGAGATCGCCCCGCTGGCCCTGCGCCCGCACCCGCACGAGTTCGAGCTGTACTTCGACGTGTAAACGGCGGCGGCCGGGCACCCACCGCCGGCGCCTTCTCCGTCCGCACGCCGGAAACACTACGAGGGCCGCTGCCTGCCTGCCGGGGTGGCGGCCCTCGTCGTCCCGTCCGGGCTCCGCGCGCCCGCGGCGAGAAGAAGTGCGACCGTCTCCGTGTGGTGCCCGCTCCCGGCCCACTCGAGGGGCGAGCGGCCCTCGCCGTCGTCCTCGCGGAGACCGGGGTCGGCGCCATGGGCGAGGAGGAGACGTACCACGTCGGCATGGCCCCAGGCAGCGGCCGCACACAGAGGGGTCCCCTCCGTCTCGTCACGGCTTTCCGCGTCCGGGCACGCCCCTGCGTCCAGCAGGCAGGTGACGATCTCCGTGGCCCCGCCGACGGCGGCCGCGTACAGCGGGGTGGTGCCGTGGGCGTTGGTTCCGCCGGGGTCGGCGCCTGCTCGCACGAGGGCTCGCACCGTACCGGCCTCCGCGCACAGTGCCGCCTCGACCAGCCGCCCGGAGAGCTTCTTCTGCTTTCGTCTGTTCATCGGGGCGAGCGTATTCGCATGCGTCCGTGCACGGCTGCGGCCGGAAGTCACTTTCCCCTGCGGGCCCCGCGAGGGATGATTGAAGCTGACACTGCTGTTCGAGAGGGGTCGCGGGGATGCCCGAGAGGAACGACGAGGAGCGGGAGTTCGACATCAAGTGGGCGGACACGGCCGAGTACAAGGAGCCGTCGGCCCGCGCCCGCATGCTCGCCGCGCGCTGGAAGGACGACCCTCCCGGACCGGTCCCGTTCCGCGGCGAACCCGAGCACGGGGCGTCCCGCCGCTCGTCGTCGTCCTGGGTCTCCACCGTCGTGGTCCTCGGCTGCGTCGCCGCAGTGATCGTCTTCCTCGGCTACGTCGACTTCCGCCCGTACTGACCGCGGAGCGGCCGGGCGCCCCGAGGGCCGGGGCGCCCGGTTCCTTCCGGGACCGGTTCAGCGGTTGTAGCGCATGAACGCCCGGACCATGTGGCAGGTCGTGTCCGACGGGGGGTGTACACCGATCAGGTGGGCCGCGCCGCGGATCGTCTCGTTGCGGGCCTGGTCGGGGAGGTAGACGCCGGAGTCGAGCAGGGCGATGGCGAGCCTCATCGCCTTGAGGCGGCGGTTGTGCGTCACGTACCACTCCCGCGGGCGGCCCGGTGGCAGCGGTCGCTTCGCCGCGGGCACGCAGGGCGTTTCGAGCGGGACGGCACGCTTCGCCGTGGACTGGATGGGCATCGGCTTGAGTGCGGCAGCGGGCACAGGCATCCTCCTGTCGCGGTCAGGGTGTCCACCGGATCCACGCCGGCCCCGGCAACACCCTCGAACACTGCTTCCAGTTTACTGCCCGGCACCGACATCCGGGGAACCTGGAACAGCCGCCGAACGACCAGGTGAGATGGCACATCGCGGCTGCGGAACATCCGGTTCGCAAGGGGCGCGTGAGGCCGGTGATAAATCGAACAGAACCGGGCCGGGCGTACCGTGGGCGGATGGAGATCTGGATCAATCCGGCCTGTTCCAAGTGCCGCAGCGCCGTCAGCCTGCTGGACGCCGAGGGTGCCGACTACACCGTCCGCCGTTACCTGGAGGACGTACCGGGCCCGGACGAGATCCGGGAGGTGCTGGAGCGGCTCGGTCTTGAGCCGTGGGACATCACCCGCACCCAGGAGGCCGCCGCCAAGGAGCTCGGGCTCGGGCAGTGGCCGCGGGACGACGGATCGCGCGAGCGCTGGATCGCGGCGCTCTCCGAGCATCCCCGGCTGATCCAGCGGCCGATCATCACCGCCGAGGACGGCACGGCGGTCGTGGCCCGCACCGACGAGGCGGTACGGGGCGTCCTGTCCCGCTGAGCACCACCCCTTGTGACGCAGGCCACTTCGGAGAGTCGGCCGGGACACTGAGCAACTCCGTTCGGGATCCCGTACGTAGCGGCGTACGCTCCCCTACCTCTCAGGAGACGCGCATGTCGCGCAGGAGAACGCTCGGCCCCAGGAAGAAGCTCGCGCTGCTGGTGAGCGCGGTGACGGTGGCGGGCGGCGGCGCCTTCGTCATGGCGAGCACGTCGAACGCCTCCCAGACGCCCACCACCAAGTCGGCGGCCGATTCGACGGTCTGCCAGGGCCTCGCCACCGCGCTCGGCAACAACCAGAGGTTCATCGAGGGCCAGCGGGCCAGTCCCGACGCCCAGTCCGAGGCCCGGATCGCCAACCGCGAAGCGGTCATCGCCGAGATCGAGCTCAAGCAGGAAGCGTCCGGGTGCACGGTGGGGGAGTCGGCTCAGGACTCCCAGCCCGCCCGGCCCGAGCAGCCCGCACAGCCCGCCCCGGACGAACAGGCCGGCGGGGACGGCGCCGCGCAGAACCCGGGCGGTGACGGCGCCGCCGCCTCCGGCGAGCAGGTGTGCAACGGCTCCACGGTCACCCTCTCCGGCGAGGACGGGGCCCCGGCGGCGTCCAGCGGCCGGTTCCCGGCCGGGACGCGGCTCAAGGTCACCAACCTGGACAACAACAAGTCCACGACCGTCGAGGTCACCGGGGTGTCCGGCAGTTGCGCCCTGCTCAACGACGCGGCCTTCGAGCAGGTCCGGGAGCCCGGCAAGTTCCTGATCCGCCGGGCCCTCATCGAGAAGGTGGGCTGAGCCCCGGGCCGGCCCCGGAACCCGGAAGCACCCGCAGGACCCCCTGCGGCGCAGACCACGTTCGGGGGCGGGGCGCGCCGCAGCGCGCCCCGGCCCGGTCGCGCCCGGGGTGGGAGCCCTCCCCGCTCGACCGCCGTCGGGAGCCGGGGAGGGCTCCCTGTCGTGTACGGCCCCGTCGCGTGATCCCGTCGCATGCGAGTCGTGCCCGCCACGCCGTGCTCACCGCGCGGTCCGGGGCACGACGGTCGCCGGTAACACGAGGTTCACATTCGGGCAATGGCCGGGAAATCGCCTGTTGACAGGCTGCGTGTCATCGCGAGCGGGGCGCCCCGGCACCCCGCTGCCGGCGTGGCGCAACGCCGCAGCGTGCAGCACCCGCACATGCGCCCCGACCCGCCCCGAAGGAAGTGGACCGTGAGCTTCAAGGCTGAGTACATCTGGATCGACGGCACGGAACCGACGGCCAAGCTGCGTTCCAAGACCAAGATCCTGGCGGACTCCGAGAAGACGACCGCGGTCGCCGGGCTGCCGGTCTGGGGCTTCGACGGGTCGTCCACCAACCAGGCCGAGGGCCACGCCTCGGACCGCGTGCTGAAGCCGGTCTTCGTCTGCCCCGACCCCCTCCGCGGCGGTGACGACGTCCTGGTCCTGTGCGAGGTCCTGAACACGGACATGACGCCGCACGAGTCCAACACCCGGGCCGCCCTGGCCGAGGTGGCCGAGCGGTTCGCCACGCAGGAGCCGGTCTTCGGCATCGAGCAGGAGTACACCTTCTTCAAGGGTGCCCGCCCTCTCGGCTTCCCCGAGGGCGGCTTCCCGGCCGCGCAGGGCGGCTACTACTGCGGTGTCGGCTCGGACGAGATCTTCGGCCGCGACGTCGTCGAGGCGCACCTGGAGAACTGCCTGAAGGCGGGCCTGGGCATCTCCGGCATCAACGCCGAGGTCATGCCGGGCCAGTGGGAGTTCCAGGTCGGCCCCCTGGCGCCGCTGGAGGTCTCCGACCAGCTGTGGGTGGCCCGCTGGCTGCTCTACCGCACCGCCGAGGACTTCGACGTCTCCGCCACCCTGGACCCCAAGCCGGTCAAGGGCGACTGGAACGGTGCGGGCGCGCACACCAACTTCTCCACCAAGGCGATGCGCGAGGGCTACGACGCGATCATCACCGCGTGCGAGTCGCTCGGGGAGGGCTCCAAGCCGCTCGACCACGTCAAGAACTACGGCGCCGGCATCGACGACCGCCTCACCGGCCTGCACGAGACCGCGCCGTGGAACGAGTACTCCTACGGCGTCTCCGACCGCGGCGCCTCGGTGCGCATCCCGTGGCAGGTCGAGAGGGACGGCAGGGGCTACATCGAGGACCGCCGCCCGAACGCCAACGTCGACCCGTACCTGGTGACGCGTCTGATCGTCGACACGTGCTGCACCGCGCTGGAGAAGGCCGGCCAGGTCTGAGCCGTCCCACAGCCCGGCACCCGCCGGTGAAGCGAGGGGTACCCGTCGGACGGGTACCCCTCGCTTCGTCGCCGGTCCCGGGTCCTCTGCCCTCGGCAGATCACTGTTCCCCCGCTCCGCACGCTCCGGCAGAGTCCGGCGTATGAGACTTCTGGTGCTGGGTGGTACGGAGTTCGTGGGACGGGCCGTCGTCGAGGCGGCACTGGGGCGGGGCTGGGAGGTGACCGTCTTCCACCGGGGGCGGCACGCGGCCGTGGTGGGCGTGCGGTCGC